>DXZZ01000120.1:0-3250 GCA_019419425.1 Collinsella sp.
ACCCAGTTCTCGGGCTACGCGCACTCCCGCGCCGACCTGTTCCAGGGCGCTCCCCTGGTGCTCGTTCCGCCCGCGGTAAACGATGCCCTTAAATTGGAGCTCTTGGGCCAGGTGCGCGAGATGGTGCGTCCCTTAGGGTTTGGCAAGTTCAGCGTGACCAGCGCCGCCGAGCACGACCGCGTCATCGCCTTCACGAGCCAGCTTGCGCACGTGGTATCCAACGCCTACGTCAAGAGCCCCACCGCCCAGGTCCACCACGGCTTTTCGGCCGGTAGCTACCGCGATCTCACCCGCGTGGCGCACCTCAACCCGCAAATGTGGTCCGAGCTCATGATCGACGACGCCGACGCGCTCGCCTTCGAGATCGACCATCTGATCGAGTCGCTTGGCGCCTACAGCCGCGCCCTTAAGGACCGCGACCAGCGCTATCTGGAGAATCTCCTTGCCGAGGGCGACCGCATCAAGCGCGCGCTCGACGACGAGGCCTCCCACTAGACCACTCATCACGCCAGGTCGAAAGGACCGAAGCTTATGGCGATTACCATCGATATCGACACCGCGCGCCCCTACCGGGTGCATGTGGGCACGTTTTTGCTGGAGCAGGCGGGACCGCTCGTGCGCGCCACTGCCGGCGGCACTAAAGCCGTCATCGTGACGGACACCAACGTCGGCCCGCTCTACCAGATGCCCGTTAAGCAGAGCCTGGAGGCGTCAGGCTACGAGGTGAGCATCTGCACCTTCGAGGCCGGCGAGGCACACAAACGCGCAGAGACCTACATCAACATCCTGGAGTTTGTGGCCGAGCACGAGCTTTCGCGCTCCGACGTGATCGTGGCACTCGGCGGCGGCGTCGTGGGCGACGTGGCGGGCTTTGTGGCCGCCACCTACATGCGCGGCTGCAAGTTTGTGCAGATCCCCACGAGCCTGCTCGCCATGGTGGATTCGTCGGTGGGAGGCAAGACCGCCATAGACCTGGCTGCCGGCAAGAACTTGGCCGGCGCCTTTTGGCAGCCGAGCGTGGTTATCGCCGACGTGGGGTGCCTGGCCACCCTCACGCCCGAGCAGTTCGCCGACGGCTGCGGCGAGGTCGTCAAGCACGCCGTAATCGCCGACCCGGAGCTTTTCGCCGAGCTGGAGAAGACCCCGCTCACGCTGGAGCTGCTCAACCACGATGTGGCCCGCGTAGCACTCATCATCGCCCGCAACATCGACATCAAGCGCGCCGTGGTCGTCGCCGACGAGCGCGAGACTAACCAGCGTAAGCTCCTCAACTTTGGACACAGCGCCGGACACGCCGTCGAAGCCTGCGAGCACTTTGAGCTCGGACACGGCAACTGCGTGTCGATCGGCATGGGTATCATCACGCGCGCCGCGGCCCTGCACGGCGTTTGCGATGCTGCCCTTCCCGGTCGTATTGAGGAGCTCTGCGCCCGCCATGGCCTCAAGACCCGCTGCGACCTAGATGCCGATGCCGTCTTTGCCGAGGCGCTCCACGACAAGAAGCGCGCGGGCGACACCATCGATCTGGTGATTCCGCACGGCATTGGCCGCTGCAGCATCGACCGCATGCCGCTTTCCACTTTCCACGAACTCATTGCCGAGGGCCTCGGCCAGAAGGGAGACGCATCCGCATGCTAGCCCGCATCACCCCGTCCCCGCTCAAGGGCACCGTTCCCGCCATCGCGTCCAAGTCGATGGCGCATCGCCTGATCATCTGCGCCGCGCTTGCCAACGGCGAGACGCACGTTGCCTGCAACACTACCTGCGCCGACATCGAGGCCACGGTGCGTTGCCTCACGGCGCTCGGCGCCCGCATCGAGACTGTCGAGGACGGCTTCCAGGTCCACCCCACCATGAAGAGTGTTGAGTTTGGCCTGCTCAAGGCCCTTGCCGGCGGCACGCTCGACTGCGGCGAAAGCGGCTCCACGCTCCGCTTTATGTTACCCGTCGCCTGCGCGCTGGGCGCAGAGGCCACGTTTGTGGGTCAGGGACGCTTGGGCGCCCGCCCGCTCTCCCCGCTCTCGGACGAGATCATCGCCGCCGGCTGCGACCTACAGGGTCTGGGCGGTTTTCCGCTCAAGACGAGCGGCCGCATGCGCCCGGGCACCTTTGTGCTGCCGGGCAACGTGAGCTCGCAGTACATCTCGGGCCTGCTGCTGGCAGCCCCGCTGCTCGCCCAGCCCTCCTGCGTGCAGGTAACCGGCCTCATTGAGAGCCGCCCCTACATCAACCTGACGATCCAGGCCATGAAGGCCTTTGGCGTCGAGGTCAACGTCGAGCGTATTCCGGCCAAGGACGGCCAGCCCGAGGTCACGGACTTCCGCGTGAGCAGTGGCTCGTACCGCACGCCCGGCAGCGTAGCCGTCGAGGGCGACTGGTCCAACGCTGCCTTTTGGCTGTGCGCCGGTGCCATCGGATGCGACCCCATCACCGTCGAGGGCGTGTCGCTGAGCTCCGCACAGGGCGACCGCAACGTGCTTGCCGCGCTTTCGCGCTTTGGCGCCCGCATCGTGCGCTCCACCAACGCCGCCACTGTGCAGTCCGACAAGCTCGCCGGCTTTGAGATGAGTGCCCACGACATTCCCGACCTGGTGCCCGTTATCTCTGCCGTGGCCTCGCTGGCGCAGGGCCGCACCTTTATTCGCGATTGCGCCCGTCTGCGCATCAAGGAATCCGACCGCCTGGTCACCACCACCCGAGAGCTCACCGCGTTGGGCGCGCAGGTGCGCATTGCCGGCGATGACCTCATCATCAAGGGTGTCGACGCCTTTACCGGCGGCGAGGTCGATTCGCACAACGACCACCGCATCGCCATGATGGCCGCTATCGCCGCGAGCCGCGCCACCGGCGAGGTCGTGATCCACGGCGCCGAGGCCGTCAACAAGTCCTATCCCGATTTCTTCGACCACTACCGCCTTTTGGGCGGCAAGGTCACGCTCGAGGAGGAATAGCATGTCCTCGACCTTTGGCAACGTATTGCATCTGAGCATCTTCGGCCAGTCGCACTCCCCCGCCATCGGCTGCTCGCTCGATGGCATCCCGGCGGGCATCGCCGTGGACCAGGAGAAGCTGCAGGCCTTCCTCGACCGTCGTGCCCCCGGCCGCGACGAGACCGCGACCAAACGCCGCGAGGCCGACGCCGCCCACATCATCGCCGGAGTTGTCGATGGACATACCACGGGCACGCCCATCGCAGCGATTATCGAGAACACCAACACGCGCTCCAAGGATTACTCCGAGCTGCGCCGCA
>DXZZ01000121.1:0-1722 GCA_019419425.1 Collinsella sp.
CCAGGGATATTGGGCATGCGCATCTTCTTGCCCTTCTTGCCCTTTTTGCCCTTCTTGCCGCCGGCCTGTGCCTGATTGGCCATCGTGCGCATGCGGCCCATCATCTTATTCATCTCGCCCCACTGCTTCATAAGGCTGTTGACCTCGGTGGGGGTTACGCCGGCGCCCTTGGCAATACGCGCGCGACGCTGACCGTTGATGATGGAGGGACGCAGGCGCTCCTCCTTGGTCATCGACATGATGATGGCCTCGTTCTTATCGAAGATGCCCTCGTCCAGGTTGCCGCCCATCTGGTTGAGTGCACGCTGACCACCGGGGAGCATGCCCAGGATACCCTTCATGCCGCCCATCTTTTTGACGGCTTTCATCTGGTCGAGCATGTCGTTCATGGTGAAGCCCTCGCGCAGCATACGCTCGGCAGCCTCGAGCTGCTCTGCATCGGCTGCCTCCTGGGCCTTCTCGATGATGCCGACGACGTCGCCCATGCCCAAGATTCGCTTGGCCATGCGATCGGGATAGAACGGCTCAAGAGAATCGGGTTTCTCGCCCATGCTCACGAACTTGATGGGCTTGCCGGTCACCTGACGCACCGAAAGTGCGCCACCGCCACGGGCGTCACCGTCGAGCTTGGAGATGATCACGCCGTCAAAGTCGGTGCGATCGGCGAAGGTCGAGACGACGTTAACGATATCCTGGCCGGTCATGGCATCGACGACCATCAGCACCTGGTCGGGCTTGACGGCCTTCTTGATGTCGACGGCCTCCTGCATCATCTGCTCGTCGATCTGAAGACGACCGGCGGTATCGACAATGACCACGTCACGCAGGTGGTCGACGGCCTCCTGAATGGCACCCTTGGCGATGTCGACCGGGTGCGCGCCGTCGCCGCGGAAGACCGGAACGCCGATCTCTCCACCGAGCGTGGCCAGCTGGTCGGCAGCGGCGGGACGGTAGACGTCGCACGCGGCGAGCAACGGCGAGCGGCCCTGCTTCTTGAGCAGGTAGGCAAGCTTTACGGCAGCCGTGGTCTTACCGGAGCCCTGCAGGCCCACGAGCATGATGACATTGGGAATACGGTTGCTAAAGACGAGCTTGCTCTCGGTGGAGCCGAGCATCTCGGTAAGCTCGTCGAGCACGATCTTGACGACGTTTTGCGCCGGCGACAACGACTCCATGACCTCGGCGGTCATGCAGCGCTCCTTGGTCTTGGCAACGAACTCCTTGACAACCTTAAAGTTAACGTCGGCCTCGAGCAGCGCCATGCGAATATCGCGCATGGCCGAAGTAATATCGGCCTCGGTCAGCTTGCCCTTGCCGCGCAGGCGGTCAAATGTGTCGTTGAGGCGATCGCTCAGGGAATCAAACACTAGTCACTCCTTAATTGGACTCGCCCACCAGGGCGCGGCAGAAATCTTTGGCATTGAACTCCTGCAGGTCATCGACCTGCTCGCCCACGCCCACGCGCAGGATCGGGAGCTTGAGCTTCTCGGCCACGGCCATGGCGATACCGCCCTTAGCCGTGCCGTCGAGCTTAGTCATGATAATACCGTCCAGGCCCAGTGCCTCGTTAAACTCGAGCGCCTGGTTCAGACCGTTCTGGCCGGTGGCGGCATCGATCACGAGCACGACTGAGACGGGCATGGAGCCGGCGGCCATATTGGCGGCGCGCTTACGCGTCACGTTAACCACCTTGGCAAGCTCGCGCATGAGCTCGGGGCTCGT
>DXZZ01000121.1:1822-3249 GCA_019419425.1 Collinsella sp.
ATGCCCACAAACAGCACGCAGCTCGGCGTATCGGAGAACGGATCTCGCTCGATGGGCACAAAGTGCTGCTCAAGCTGCTCGGCCAGGGCGCGACGGAGCTGCGGAGCGGTCTTGAGGTTTTTCTTGGCGGCCGTCTCGCGCAGGTCATCGGAGACCTGAATAGCGACCTCGGCACCCATGTCACCCATAACGAGGGTGTCCTCAAGGTCCTCCCAAAAGTCCTCGTCGACCTCGCCGCCAAAGTAGAAGACCTCGTTGAGGGCCTCGCGGCTGCGCTCAAGTCCGCGCGAGAGAGCGTCAAAGAATCCCATTATGCATTCACGACCTTTCCGGTTTCGCGATCGAGTTTTTGCGAGACGACGCGGCTGACGCCGTCGGCTTGCATCGAGACGCCATAGAGGACGTCAGCGTCCTCCATAGTACGGCGCTGATGCGAAATGACCAAGAGCTGTGTATCGGAACGCAGCACATCGAGGGCTCCGATGAGCTTGGACAGGTTGGCGTCATCAAGCGCCGCCTCGACCTCGTCAAGCACATAGAACGGCACCGTGCGCGTGCGGTACACGGCAAAGAGCAGGGCGAGCGCCGTCAGACTCTTCTCGCCACCCGACATGAGCATCATCTTAGTAATGCGCTTGCCGCGCGGCTGCGCCACAACCTCAATGCCCGTCTCGGCAGGATGCTCGGGATCGGTCATCTCAAGATGAGCCTGGCCACCCGGGAACAGCATGGCGAAGATCTCGCGGAAGTTCGCGTCGACCTTCTCAAACGTCACCAGAAACGCCTTGCGCATCTTGCGATCAATGGCCACGGTGATCTTGGTGAGCGCCTTGCGCGCGCTCTCCAGATCGGCCAGCTGGTCCTCGATGTAGTCGGCGCGGCGCTTGAGCTGCTCGTACTCCTCCATGGCAACCTGGTTCACGGGGCCCAGATTGTTGATATGACGCACGAGCTGGTTGAGCTCCCGCTCGGCGGCGTCGCGGTCGGTGGGAGCAGGAAGCATGAGCGCTTCCTCGAGCACCGTGGTGCCATCGGCGGTAATGGCCTTAATGGCGGCCTCTACCTGCACCTCAAGCTTGCCGCGTGCGACCTTGAACTCGTTTTGCGTGGCAGTGGCGGTATCGACCCGCTCCTTAGCGCGGGCAACCTCGGCCTTGGCATCCTCGATGGTCTTCTTGAGCGAAGCGGAGTCCGCCTCTTCCAGAGAGGCCTGGTCACGCAGGCGCGCTGCCCAATCCGATGCGCGTTCCAACAGGGCAGAATAGCGTTCGTGCATGGGGTCGACGCGCAGGCGCAGCAGCTCGAGCGAGCGCGAAGCCTGGCGTGTTCCGCGGATACGACGGTCGATGCCCTCAAGACGATGCTCAAGGTCGGGCACGCGGCCCTTCAGCGAACGCAGGCGCTCGCTCGTCTGGGCCAGGCGCACC
>DXZZ01000122.1:0-3229 GCA_019419425.1 Collinsella sp.
CACGATCACGTACATGTTGGTGACCTCGCCCACCGCAAGCTGGTCTTTAATGCCAAAGTGGTCGAGGCAGGTACCGCAGGTGAGAATCTCGACACCCTGCTCGGCCAGACCCTTCAGGTCGTCGAGCACCGGAGAGCCCTCGACGGTGAGCTTGGCGCCGCCGTTGTAGAAGAGCATCGTGGCGGGTAGCTCCTCCTGCTGCGTCACGGCGAAAATAAAGGCCTTCATGAGCTTGTGGCCCAGCTCATCGTCGCCGCGGCCCATGCAATCGGTGTAGACGGCAACGACCAGCTTGCCCTTACCGGCGCCGGCGCCACAGAAAGCGGCACCGTCCTGCTCGGGCACGTCCACGGCAACGGCGCCGGCGGTTGCCACGGTCACGTGCCACTCGGCATCTGCAACCTTCTCGACCGAGGCCGTACAGCTCTTTTCCTGCGCCATCTTGGAGATGTTCTTGACGGCGGTCTCGTTGTCGACCGAGGTCACCACAACGCCCTCGCCACCGAGTGATTTCAGAGCCTTGAGCGTCTTGACGACGGGCAACGGGCAGGCATCGCCCATGGCATTGACTTCAATCTTGGTAGACATAGCAAATTCCTTTCGAATGCGGCCGCCCAAAACGACGGGCGGTCGCATAAACGGTTTTCTTTAGCGCACAACGCGAACGGCAGAACCGCCCGGCACCGCCTCGCACACGCGACCAATAACGGCGGCGATGCGATCCTCGGCATGCAGACGACGCGCGAGCTCATCCACATCGGCAGCAGGTGCTGCGATGAGCAAGCCGCCCGAGGTCTGCGGATCGTACAGCGCATCCAGCATGCCCGGCTCCAGGTCATCGTCTGCCGCCACGCGCGGACCAAAGAAGTCCTGGTTGCGGTAGGCGCCGGCGGGGATAATGCCCAGACGCGCCATGTCGAGCACCTGGTCAAAGAGCGGCACCGCCCCCGACACAAGCTCAATCTGCACACCCGAGCCCTCGGCCATCTCGCACGCGTGTCCGATCAGGCCAAAGCCCGTGACATCGGTGCAGCCGTGAAGCTCAAGTTCCTCGGCCAGACGAATCGGCGCCTCGTTGAGGGTGCGCATCGAGTCAAACATGGCTGCGGCCTCGCCCTGCTCGATGAGCTCGCCCTTGATGGCCGTGGTGATGATGCCCGAGCCAACCGCCTTGGTCAGCAGTAACGCATCGCCCACGCGCGCGCCGCTGTTGGCGAGCATGCGGTCGAGCGCGACAAAGCCGCTCACGGACAGGCCGTACTTGGGCTCCTCGTCGTTGATGGTGTGGCCGCCCGCGATGGAGCAACCCGCCTCGACGCACTTGTCGGCGCCGCCCGCCAGAATCTGCCCGGCAACCTCAACGCCCAGGCAACTGGAAATGCACAGGAGGTTCATGGCATGGCTCGGCCGACCGCCCATGGCGTAGATGTCCGACAGCGAGTTAGCCGCGGCGATCTGGCCAAACAGGAACGGGTCGTCGACCATCGGCGGGAAGAAGTCGATGGACTGCACGAGGCCCAGGTTTTCGCCCACACGGAAGACACTCGCATCGTCGGAGGTATCGAACCCCACGAGCAGGTTGTCGTTATGCACATTGGGTAAGTCGCCCAGGACCTGGGCGAGGGCTCCAGGAGCCAACTTAGCGGCTCAACCAGAGGCAGCGGTCATCTGCGTGAGCTTCACGAGTTCATCAGCCATCGATTCCTCCTCTCATAGGTCAATCAGTTCCTCCCAGTATACGCATGGCGGCGCCGAGAGCGGGTGACTTATCGCGCCGGCCCTCTACGCGAGCGCCAGTGCGCGAATGGCCGCATCGACCGACGGCCAGCCCGACGGCATGACACAGGTCCACGCAATGGCGCCATCCGTTTTTCACCACCGCGGCCTTCGCGGCCGTCGAACCGATGTCAATACCAATGCCAACCTCGGCATCCTCCCTCACATGTGACAAAGGGACTGTCCCTTTGTCACATTATCGACAAACCAAATGGATCCTGCTGGCATCAAAATGCATGCGCAGCGTCTCGCCTGCTTGCGGCAGCTCGTCGACAGGCATGCCCACTTTGTTGACCTTCCACTGCAGGCGCGTGGGCGCATCAGTACGTGGCACGTCCAACAGCACCAGGCGCTCAAAGCGTGAATCGCTCACTCGGGCCACGTGCAAATCATAGCTGTTGCGACCCCGCTCCGCACGATTGTCAACATGGAAGTAGCTTGCGCGAATGCCCAGGTACGCCACATTATCGGGAACCTCGCGACCCACGTTAAAGGTCATGCCCCAGTCGAGGGCCTCAACTTCTTCGTCGCCGATCTTGCGCGCCCGGCTTGTGTTCTTGCAGCCCGTCAGGCGCAGCGCCGCCAGCGTCTGCGGACGGCGGACCACGTCCTCGACGGAGCCGATCTCCTCAACATGCCCGTCATGCATCACGCAGATACGCTCGCACAGGCGGCATGCTTCGTCGATGTCGTGGCTCACGTAGAGCACGGTTCGGTTGCATACATCGAACAGATCGAGCATGTTTTGCTCAAGCGCGCTCTTGAGATACGCGTCGAGCGCGCTCATGGGCTCATCGAACATAAAGATGCCCGGATGCGCCGCCACCATGCGCGCAAGCGCCACGCGTTGCTGCTGACCGCCCGAGAGGCGCACGGGGTAGCGGTCGACAAAGTCGGCCAGACCGAAAATGCCCAGATAGCGCTCGGCGAGCTTTTTGCGCGCGGCGGCGTCGCCCACGTCCTTTACACCGGCGCATACGTTATCGGCCACCGTCATGTTGGGAAACAGCTGATAGTTTTGGAACAGCAGGGCGCATTTTCGCTCCTGGGGCGACAGGTTGATACCCGCCGCCGAGTCAAAAAAGGTCACGCCGTTGACGACGATCTTGCCCTCGTCGGGTGTCTCCACGCCGGCAATGCAGCGCAACGTGCAGCTCTTGCCGCAACCCGAGGCGCCCAGCAGCGCCACACGCTCCTCGCCGGCATCGAGCTGAATGTCGAGGGTAAAGCCCGGATAGCGCTTTTTGATATCCAGAACGAGCGACATGGCTTATCGACCTCCCTTTGCGACCGCGCCATCGCGCATAAGCTCGGCCAGCGCCTCGCGATCGATACGCAAGGCATCACCGCCCACCGGGTCAAGCGAATCGGTCTGGCCGCCCAGCTGCATGCCCTGCTTGCGCTCCGCACGGGAAAGGCCCCGCTCGCGATACTTTTGCGAATGCGCGGTGTA
>DXZZ01000123.1:0-3204 GCA_019419425.1 Collinsella sp.
AAGCACTTAATGTGCTTTCCGTCTTGCGCAGGACTGTAGAGCAGCAAACTTAACCCCCGCCCTCAGCCCCGGAGACCCTCCCGGACAGCCAAAAAATTTTTTCAAAAAAGTTGTTGCGCGGCGGACAGACTTCTGTGTATACTAATCCCCGCAGCGCACGCGAGCGGAAACAAACGCGAACGTCTGCCTGGGGAGTTAGCTCAGTTTGGTTAGAGCGCCGGCCTGTCACGTCGGAGGTCGCGGGTTCGAGCCCCGTACTTCCCGCCAACGCAATTAAAGCCACGTCTTCGGACGTGGCTTTTTGCGTTTGATAGGACCTTGACCCCATCGGTACCTTTCGCCCAAAACCAAATCCTTCCAATTCCCGGGCAAGCTCCGTTTGAGACATGTGCTCAAACAAGACGTTTGTTGCGCAATACCTGTTCAACGAAGCAGGGGGTTAGGTTATACTGAATTGAACTGTGGGCCGTTTTTGATGCAAGAGGCTTCAAACGCGGCATTCAGTGGACACCCGTTTTGCTATTTGGGCGTCCATACGGTCATTGACGTCTCGACGTAAGCTCGGCCCCGGAGCTCGTTCGAGCTGTTCGTATTCCTTGAAAGGGGAAAAATGGACATATCGAGGAAGACTGATTACGCCCTTCGTATGCTGGCGATGCTTGCCGAGGATCCGGAGTGTTTGCTTTCTGTTCGCACCGCTGCCGAAGAGGTCAATGTCCCGTATTCGTTTGCCCGTTCGATTCAACACGGCTTGGTCCAGGCCGGTATTGTGGAGAGCCTGCGTGGCGTCCACGGTGGCATGCGTCTCAAGGTCGGTCCGGACGACGTCACCATTCGTCAGGTCGTCGAGGCCGTTCAGGGTCCTATGGTTATGAACGATTGCACCGCGCCTGATGGTGACTGTGCGCGCATGGGCGCGTGCTGCTATCATCCCCTGTGGGCCGGAGCCCAGGCGTTGATGCGCGACTACCTCGATTCCGTTTCGCTCGGCGACATCGTCGCTCACCGCCAGTTCCCGGCCGTCGATCCCAAGTTCGCCGACCGCGAAGCGTTTCCCGAGTACGCCACCTGCGCGTGCGCTTGCCGGGAGGAATAGCGCCGCATAAGGAGCATAGCCATGATTCAGGACCCCTTTCGTTCGATGATTCGTTCGGAAGGGGTCCTGCGTTATCGCGACCTTCCGTGGCGCCGCACACGCGATCCGTACATCATTTGGCTTTCTGAGGTCATGCTGCAGCAAACGCAGGTGCCGCGCGTGGAGGCGCGCATGCCGGTGTGGCTCGATCGTTTTCCGACTGTGCAGGCGCTTGCCCAGGCCGCGCCTTCCGATGTTTTGGACGCTTGGCAGGGGATGGGCTACAACCGACGCGCTCTGGCGCTCCACAAGGCCGCCCAGCGCGTTATAGAGGACTGGGACGGGGAGTTTCCGCACGAGACACGTGACTTGGTCGCTCTTCCTGGTATTGGCCCGGCAACGGCGCAGGGTATCCGGTCGTTTGCGTTTGATCTTCCGGGCGTGTATCTGGAGACCAACGTGCGCACGGTCTTTCTGCATCACTTCTTTCCCGATATGCCGGCTGTTCCCGATCGCGAGCTGGTGCCGCTGATCCAAGCCGCCTGTCCGGCGGCCCCCGGTGCGGCGACCGACGAGATCGCTCCCTTTGCCGTGCCGCTCGATGATGCCGACACGCCGCGCGCGTGGTATTACGCGTTGCTGGATTACGGCGCATATCTAAAAAAGACGTTGCCCAATCCGTCCAGGCGGTCGGCGGGCTATAGCCGTCAATCAAAGTTTGAGGGCTCACGTCGCCAAAAGCGCGCGCATATCGTGCGTATGCTGCTGGCAGCGCGCGATGGCCAGCCGGCGGGGATTACGCTTGCTGATACCGTGGTGGGCGTTAACGAGATGGAAGCGGCAGCCGGTCGCGGGCCGGTCGAGTGCGACTTGATCGCGGGTATTCTAGCTGACCTGGAGCGTGAGGGCTTTTGCCGAGCCGAGGGCGATCGCTGGCTGAGCATTTAGCCCGTGCAAATCTGAAGAACAGGATTGTAAGGTTTAGATTTTCGGCAGGGGGTACCATAAAATAAGGCCGCTCAAAGCCTATGGGCGGCATGTATTGAAGGGAAGTACACCTATGGATTTTGAGAGCTCCCAAACCAAGAAGAACCTTGAGACCGCTTTTGCCGGTGAGTCCCAGGCGCACACCAAGTATCGCTACTATGCATCCAAGGCTAAAAAGGACGGTTACGTTCAGATCTCGAATATCTTTGCCGAGACGGCGGGTAACGAGTCCGAGCACGCCAAACTGTGGTTTAAATATCTGCACGACGGCGCCGTTCCGGGCACTCTGGACAACCTGCGCGACGCCGCCGCGGGCGAGAACTACGAGTGGACCACGATGTATGACGAGTTTGCCAAGACCGCCGAGGAGGAGGGTTTTGCCGAGATCGCCGAGAAGTTCCGTGGCGTCGCCGCCGTCGAGAAGGCCCACGAGGAGCGCTACAACAAGCTCGTCGAGCGCATTGAGTCGGGCGAGGTGTTTGAGCGCGAGGGCGTAAAGGTGTGGAAGTGCCTGAACTGCGGACATCTGCACGTTGGTGCCGAGGCACCTGAGGTGTGCCCGATGTGTAACCACCCCAAGGCGTACTTTGAGGAGCAGGTGGTGAACTACTAGCGCTTGGCGCTGGCTGCTGCGGAGCGCAGGGCGGGGAAATACCTTTCCCTCTCGCTCACGGCTTCGCAGAGTCGCGCGAGGCAAAGGTATTTCCCCGCCTTGCGCTCCGGCGTTGGGTCGTCGCGTGCTCGATACAGAAAAGCTGATAAAAAAGGTTGTGTGCCGCCCCTTTTTGGGGCGGCACGTTTTTGTGGGGTCCCGGTCTCCACAGTTTTCGTCAAGCTATTGGTTAGATTTTGGTCAGTTGGCGTAAGGGTGGAAGGCCAAAAGATTGTTGGCGAAAAAAGCTCAGAGAAAGTGCTGGTAGGGGAGTTGTTGAGCTTTTCGACAGCTTTTGAGCAAAAGAAACTTTGTGGCTATTGCCGGCGATTGCGTTGTCGCGGTCATGGCGGTGCGGGATGCTGGTCGTAAGCGTCGAATGCTCCGATTTTGGAGGCCAGCATGGATCTGTTTCTTGAGACTCCGCAGCAACAAGCTGAGCGCATGCTGCGTCAGCAGCAACGACTCATGGAGATGCAAATGCAAGGGG
>DXZZ01000124.1:0-3113 GCA_019419425.1 Collinsella sp.
TTTCTTAGCCACACGCCCTCCCCACACGCATACGTCAAACAGCAAAACAGCAATTTAAAACCAAAACCAAAACCAGCTTAGCACCGACTGGCGGCGACCGAAACACCCCGAATTAGAGCGCGGTGCGAAAAACTGCCTAGTGATACAAACCCGGCTGGTAGTGATACTCATTGCTCGCGTGCGGGCACAGCTGCCAAAAGGCGACGGCGCTCGCCGCGGCCACGTTAAGCGAATCGACCCCGTGCGCCATCGGAATGCGCACCGCGTGGTCACAGCCGGCAATGGTCTTGGCGCCCAAGCCGGCACCCTCGGTACCCATAAAGATTGCCAAGCGGTCAATCTCCTGCAGCACGGGATCGTCCAGCGATACGGAATCGTCCGTCAACGCCATAGCGGCACACGAAAAACCGGCATCGTGCAACGCGCTCAGACCATCATGCGGCCACACACGAGCCTCGCTGCCAATGCGCGTCCACGGCACCTGAAACACGGTGCCCATGCTCACGCGGGCCGAGCGACGATACAGCGGATCGCAGCACGTAGGGCTCACCAGAATTCCGTCGACATTGAGCGCGGCACCCGAGCGGAAAATCGCGCCGACATTGGTGTGATCGACAATACCCTCAAGCACGCACACGCGCACCGGACGATCCCCCGCCGCCTCGACGACGCCGCCCAAGAACTCATCAACCGGAATCTGACGCGGGCGACGGAACGCCGCCAGCGCGCCGCGCGTCACGTTAAAGCCCGTCAACTGCTCCATGAGCTCCATGGAGGCCACGAACACGGGAACCGGACCCGCTCCCTCGCGCACGACAAGCTGGTCAAACAGCGGCATCATCTGGTCGAGCCAGCGCTCGCCCAGAAGAAAGCTCACCGGCTCATATCCGGCGCGCACGGCACGCTCGATGACCTTGGCGCTCTCCGCAATATAGATGCCCTTTTGCGGCTCCAGCACGCAGCGAAGCTCACGCTCGGTCAGTCGCACGTAGGCATCGAGCCGCTCGTCCTCGAGCGAATCAATTCGCAGAACCTCAACGGCATCAGTCATAGCAGCCAGCCCGCACCCTTCTTTACAGCACATCTATACCAAACGAGGCGACGCTAAGCGCCGCCCCATGCATTCAATCAACCCGATGATACCGTTCACGCCAGACGATTTACGCCTCGATGCGACGATACGTCACGAACTCATAATCGACGCCCTCGTCACCCTCACCGGCGGCAATCGTCGCGACCCCGCTACGCTGCGCAATCTCCCACGCGGGATCGGCGTCCAAGTCGGGAAAGTACGTGTCCACGGGATGGACGCAGTGGTTATGAGTGACCTCGGCCTCCACGCAGTACGGCAAAAACTGCCGATAGACATCGCCGCCACCGATCACCCAGGCAACGAGCTCATCGGCAACCGCAGAGAGCGCTTCGTCAACGCTATGCACCACGTCGACGCCCTCGTGGGTAAAGCCCATATCGCGCGTAAGCACGATATTGCGGCGGTTCTTGAGAGGACGCCCGCCGGGAAAACTCAGCAGCGTCTTGCGTCCCATGATAACCGGGCAGCCCTTGGTGCAGGCAACAAAATGGCGCATATCGGCGCGATTGGACACCACCATGTCGCCCTCGCACCCAATGCCCCAATCGTCACACACGGCGACGATAGCAGATAGCTTACACGTCATGAGCACCACCTACACCGCAATGGGAATGTTCTTGACCTGCGGGCCGTGCTCATAGCCCTCGACGATCAGGTCATCGGTCGTAAACGCATAGAAGTCATGCACATCGGGGTTGAGCGTTACCTTGGGTGCCGCAAACTGCGAACGCTCGATAAGCTCGCGGACGATATCGACATGACGATCATAGATATGGGCGTCGGCGATCACGTGCAGCAGCTCACCGGGAATCATATCGACCGACTGCGCGACCATCATCAGCAAAATGGCGTACTGGCACACGTTCCAGTTGTTCGCGGCCAAAATGTCCTGGCTGCGCTGGTTGAGAATCATGTTGAGCGTCGGTTTGTCATCCTGCGGGCGCTGCGTCACGTTATACGTCACGCTGTAGGCGCACGGATACAGGTGCATCTCGGACAAATCGCTAAACACATAGGTATTCGTCATAATGCGGCGGCTGTACGGCGTGTTCTTAAGGTCGTACAGAACGCGGTCCATCTGGTCGAAATCGCCCTCGGCATAATGGCTCTTCTGCCCAATCTGATACCCGTAGGCCTTACCGATGGAGCCGGTCTCGTCAGCCCACTCATCCCAAATATGGCTGTTGAGGTCATGCACGTTATTGGACTTCTTTTGATAGATCCATAGGATCTCATCCATGGCAGATTTGAGGGCCGTACGACGCAGGGTAAGCGCCGGAAACTCCTCACGCAGGTCATAGCGTGCCGTAACGCCAAAGTTTTTAATGGTATAGGCAGGGGTGCCGTCCTCCCACACCGGACGGACCTTTTGGCCCTCGGTGGTGGTGCCATGGTCCAAGATATCGCGGCACATGGTTACAAACTGCTGATCAGCTTTGCTCATTGACCCTCCTGTCAGTCGCCTATAAGCGAGATTTATTGTAGCCCAGGCGCGCGAGTGTCGAATTGGACACTTAGTCCGGCACACGCAATGCACGGCAGCGCGGCTCCGCATGCGGCAACGAGGCATCTTAGCCTTTTTCTGACATATGACAGAAATGCCTTGCGCCCAACGACTAACGCGTTATCCTATTGTTGACATATGTCAGATAAGGAGTGTGCATGGCAGGAAGACGCGAAAAACTGCGCCGCGTCGGGATCATCCCCGAATACCGCGGCTTTACCCCCGATGGCCTGGCCAGCGGTGATGCCATCGACATGACCGTCGACGAGCTTGAGGTGCTGCGCCTGTGCGACCTGGAAGGTCTCAACCAAGAGGCGGTCGCCCAGCAGATGGGCATCGCCCGCGCAACGGTGGCGGCCATTTGCAGCCGCGCGCATCGCAAGGTGGCCGAAGCGCTGGTCAACGGACGAGCGCTCGTCATCGCGGGCGGCAATATCGCGTACTCCCCCATCGCCACGACGACGGCCGCATGGCCAGCAAAGGAGGTCGGCACCATGAGGGTGGCAACCACGTACG
>DXZZ01000125.1:0-3104 GCA_019419425.1 Collinsella sp.
ACCGGCATAACCTGGGCCGACGCCAAATAGGAAAGCGCTCCGTAAGGCAAGCTCGCCCAAGACGCAAGCCCCCACATACTTAAGATTTGGGACAAACACTACTGATTAATTTGTCCCACAGTAACCAAAACAGAGGGGAGCCCCTTCCAACAAGGGGCTCCCCTCTGCTCAAATCATTTCAGCTAAGTATCTAGACACTCAAGACGCCATCTTGGCGGCAGGAAAGTAAACCTAGGGCCTGGCCGGGCGGCACGGGTTAACTTTTCGTAGATTCCGCACGCAAAGAAAGCCACTTAATGTGGCTTTCGTCTTGCGCAGGACCTGACCGAGCGAAAAGTTATCCCGTGCCGCCCGGCCAGGCCCGATGGGACGGCTACCGAGCCGCCAGGATGGCGTCGATGAGCGTCAGTACGCCCCCGTCGTTGTTGCTCGGAATGCGCCACTCAGCATGCGCGTTCATATGCTCCTCGGCATTGTCCACGATAAAGCTGTGACCGACGCGCTCAAGCATGGGGATGTCGTTGTAGGTATCGCCCACGGCGGCGGCATCGGCGATATCGATGCCGAGCTGCTCGCACAGGTGCGCGACGCCCGAACCCTTGTCGACGCCCAGGTTCATAAAGTCGATCCACTCGCGACCGGCATTGGTGACATAGAGCTTGTCCGAGAATGCGGGGTTATAGTCCTCGCGAAATGCGGGCTCAGCATCATAGTCGGGGAAGAAGATCGAAATCTTGTTGGACTCGAGATCAATGCCCTCAAAGCTGTCGACGTAGTTGATCGTGTTGTAGTAGACGCTGATCTCGTCGTGGTACTGATGGTCGCGGGCGAGCACATAGAACTCGTCGTAGCAGCACAGGACGGGAACGGCGCGCGGGTCCTCCGAGGCACGAGCGAGCACCTGCTGATACAGCGCCACATCGATGTTGCTCTTATAGATATAGTTGCCGCGGTAGATAACGCAGGCTCCATTGTCGGGGCAAAAAGCAAGGCGGTTCTTAATGCTCTCGAACATTTCTTCGAGTTTTGGGGCGGGGCGTCCGCTGGCGGGGCAGAACACGATGCCAGCCTCGGCGAGCTTGTCTAGGCGCTCATCAAGACCCTGCGGCAACACGCGCTCGTCGGTGAGAAGCGTCTTGTCCATATCAACGGCGAGAATCTTAATGCTTCCAATATTGGTGTCCGATTCGTAAGTTTGCATAAAAGCGCGCCTTTCGTTTCAAAATTGTTTCAGACGTTATAATCATCAACCAGTAACCGAGCGTATTGTCGCAGGAACGGAGCGTATTTGCACCACGCTTCACAAAGTAATGAAAAAAAATTTCAGAAATTTGAATTTGTCGCTTGCGCTGTAGGCACTTTAGCGTAATATAGCGACCATCGAAAACGGAGACGGAAAAACAACCGCTTACCGAGGAAAAGGTACCGTTTACGATATATGAATTGCGCCCGGCGATAGGTGAAAGGAGAGGCAGATGCAGTTCGTAAAGATCATCACTACTGCAGACAATGCCATCCGACGCCAGCGCGCAATTTCCCGACGACGATAACAATCGTCTCTGTCCCCATGGGGCGAATTGCCTCAACAGAGTCATTTTGAGGTCGTTGGGTTTTAGCACGATATTGCTGCATGTTTCTAGGGCATGTATGTGCTGATTTTTGCTATTTAACCTGATATTGCACGGTTTTTGACCTTGAAATGACTTGCAACTGACCGATGTTCTAACTAGCTACCAAGGGCGAAAGGAAACAGCCATGAGCAAGGAAAAAGTCGTTCTCGCATATTCCGGTGGTCTTGATACATCTGTATGTGTCAAGTGGCTCCAGGACGAGAAGAATCTCGATGTCGTTTGCGTCTGCGGCAACGTGGGCCAGGAGGAGACCGGCCTGGATGCTAAGAAGCAGAAGGCACTCGACCTGGGCGTTCTGGATTGCCAGGTGCTCGACCTGCGCGACGAGTTCTCCGATGAGTTCCTGACTAAGGCCATCGCCGCAAACTCCATGTACGAGAACAAGTACCCGCTGCTCTCCGCGCTGTCTCGCCCGCTGCTCGCCAAGAAGCTTGTCGAGGTCGCTCACGAGTTTGGCGCGACCTACGTCGCCCACGGCTGCACCGGCAAGGGTAACGACCAGGTTCGTTTTGAGGCTGCCGTCAAGGCCCTCGACCCCGAGCTTAAGGTTATCGCCCCGGTTCGCGAGTGGGATCTGAAGTGCCGTCCCGATGAGGTTGCCTATGCTCACGCCCACAACGTGCCGGTTCCCGAGGGCGCCAACGACAACCCCTATTCCATCGACGACAACCTGTGGGGTCGCGCCATCGAGTGCGGTCACCTGGAGGATCCCTGGAACGAGCCGCTCGACGACGCCTGGGTTATGACCAAGAACCCCGAGGACACGCCGGACACCCCGACCTACACCGAGATTGAGTTTGAGGCGGGCAAGCCCGTCGCCGTCGATGGCAAGAAGATGAAACTCTCTGAGATCGTCATCGCCCTCAACAAGATTTCGGGTGACAACGGCTTTGGCCGTCTCGACCTGGTCGAGGATCGTCTGGTGGGCCTCAAGAGTCGCGAGTGCTACGAGGTTCCTGGCGCCTTGACGCTCATCACCGCCCACAAGGCGCTCGAGGACATCTGCGTCGAGGGCGACCTGCTCAAGACCAAGATTAAGCTCGAGCAGGATTGGGCCACCGCCGTGTACAACGGCCAGTGGTACAGCCCGCTCAAGAACGCGCTCGATGCCTTTATGGCCGATACCCAGAAGTTCGTGACCGGTACCGTCCGTCTGAAGTTCTTTAAGGGCAACTGCCATGTCGTCGGTCGCAAGAGCCCGTTTAGCCTGTATGACTACGGTCTGGCTACCTACGACCGCGACACCACGTTTGACGAGAAGGCCAGCGCCGGCTTTATCGAGATCGATACGCTGTCGCTCAAGACGTGGGCAAAGGTCCAGGGTCCCAGCTCTGCCGCTGCCCAGGCTTAAGTCTTCCTTTCCTTGGTATCCGCGCGGCCCATCCGCGTGATACATAACGGGCGCATGGGGTCCCTACCTTTCGTTATGCTTGCTGACACTTCTTAACATCGGTGGCCCCTACGTTCCGCCCG
>DXZZ01000126.1:0-3104 GCA_019419425.1 Collinsella sp.
TCGTATCGTTATCACGCCGTGCTTCGCTGTCCGCAATGCGGCAAGATGCGCAGCGTGCCTGGAATCTAGGAACGGTAGTCGCCGTTGATGGAGATGTACTCGTGCGTGAGGTCGCAGGTCCACACGGTCGTTGCCGCGTCGCCTGCACCCAGGTCGGCCGAGATCACGATCTCGGGCGCCTCAAAACGTCGTAGAGCCTCGTCCTCGTCAAAGGGAACAGTCAGACCGTCGCGACAGACAGGCATGCCCATCATGTCGATGGAAACGTCTTCCTGATTAAACTTCACGCCGCACTTGCCAAGCGCCATAGCAACGCGGCCCCAGTTGCAGTCGTGGCCGGCGATGCAGGTCTTAACGAGCGGCGAGTTGGCAACGGCACGGGCGGCGATATCGGCCTCCTCGTCGTTGGCGGCGCCGGTAACGTTGACCGTAACGAGCTTGGATGCGCCCTCACCATCGGCGGCGATATTGCGCGCCAGGCTCTCGCACACCTCGTGCACGGCAAATGCCAACTCGTCAAAGGCATCGGAGCCCTCGACGATAGGCTCGGCATCTGCGGCAGCGGCGCCGGAGGCAAGCATGATGCAGGTGTCGTTGGTCGAGGTGTCGGAATCGACCGTTACCTTGTTAAAGGTCTGCTTGACGGTCGAGAGCAGCAGGGTATGAAGTGCCGCAGGCTCGACGGGGGCATCGGTGGTGATAACTGCGATCATGGTGGCCATGTTGGGCATGATCATGCCCGAGCCCTTGCACATTCCGCCTACCGTATAGACATTGCCCGCATGACCCGCAGCCTCACTGACGTAGGATACGGCGTACTCCTTGGAGTGCGTGTCGGTCGTCATGATGGCGCGAGCGGCATCGGCGCCACCGTGGGCGGAGAGCGCCTCGTAGGCAGCAGGAATGGCGGTCTCAAACGTGTCGATCGGCAGAATCTGGCCAATCACGCCCGTGGAGGCGACTAGGATCTGCTGGGGTTCGCAGCCGATGACCTGCGATGCGATGCTGCACGTCTCGCGCGCGCATGCAAGGCCGGTCTCACCCGTGGCGGCGTTGGCATTGCCAGAGTTGACCGAAATGCCGGCGATGATACCGTACCCCTTGTCGGCACCGCCCAGGTTGGCACGGCTCACCTGCACGGGCGCCGCGCAAAAGCGATTGGTGGTAAACACGCCGGCACCGGGACAGGGTTTATCGGGCACGACGAGCGCGTAATCCAGACGCTCGGGGTTCTTGCGGAACCCAGCGTGGATGCCTGCAGCTTTAAAACCAGCCGCAGCCGTAACGCCACCCTCGACGGCGCGAATCTTGATATCAAACAGCTCGGTATCCATCGTCTTTATGACTCCTTATGTCAAACAAAAAAAACGGACATCGGTTGGTGCGCCATGCCAGTCGTGATCATGAGACCAGCTTAAGAGTGGCGCCCCATTCGATGCCCGACTACCAAATCGTTAACAATCGAATGTGCTACACCGGGCACGCCACTGTAGGCAAGCCTCGTCGCTCGTCAAAGCCAAAGACGATATTGGCGCACTGGACTGCTTGGCCCGCAGCGCCCTTGCACAGATTGTCGATGGCGCCCGTCGCCACCAGCACGCCCGCGCGCTTGTTGAGCGCGAGGCCAATCTGGGCAGCGTTGGTGCCGACGACCGAAGCCGTCTTGGGCTGCTGGCCGGCATCGAGCACGCACACAAAGGTGCGACCGGCGTAGAACTGCTTGTAATGGTCGACGACATCCTCAAGAGCCAGCGTGTCGAGAGCCTGCGGCGCGAGCGGCAGCGTCACCGTGGAGAGCAGACCGCGCTTGAGCGGTGCCAGGTGCGGGGTAAAGACGACGCGATCGGTCAGGCCAAGGATTTGCTCAATCTCGGGCGTGTGGCGATGCTTGCCCACGCCGTAGGCCTCCAAGTTCTCGTCGGCGCTGCAAAAATGGGTGCGGGCGTTGCAGGACTTACCGGCGCCCGTCACGCCGCTAATGGCATCGACAATCACGGGACCGTTCTCGGCCACCCAGCCCGCGCGCACGGCGGGCGCGGCGGCAAGGCTCGTTGCGGTGGGATAGCAACCGGCGCAGGCGACCAGCACGGGTTTGCCGTCGGCATGGTCGGATGCGGCGGTCTCCAAGTCCTGGCAGAACAGCTCGGGCAGACCGAAGGCACGGGTCTTGAGCAGCTCGGGGCTCGTATGCTCGGCGGCATACCAAGCCTCAAAAACGGACGCGTCGTTCAGACGGTAGTCGGCCGAAAGATCAAAGCAGGAGACGCCCGATGCAAGCAGCGCGGGCACCTGTGCCATGGCAGCCGTGTGCGGCACGGCCAAAAAGACCGCGTCGCAGTTCTTGAGCTCGGGGGCATCATGCGTCGTAAAGACAAGATCGCTTACGCCGGTGAAGCTCGGGTACACCGCAGACAACGGCTGGCCGGCATCGGCGTTGGACGTAATGGCAACAAGTTCAAACTCGGGATGGCCGAGCACGAGGCGAATGAGCTCGGCTCCGGCATATCCAGCCGCGCCGACGATTCCAACCTTCAATGACATATCAGACTCCTTGTCTGCGATTTATGCACCGATGCGCATTTCGCAGTGGTCGTTATGAGGTGGATTGAAACTTTAGCACCAAAAGATGCATGAACACGTAAATGGCTTGCATATTCATGCATTGAAACATTCCCGACACATTCGCTTGAAGGAATTGACAAATGGAGCGGGCCCCGTATTGACCGGCGCTCCTAACGGCGCCGGGCAATACGGGGCCCGCCCATGCGAAAACCAAGTTGTTAGGATGAGCCAGCTGGCTAGAGCTCGACCGGCACCCATTCGTCGTGATTGCAGATAAAAGCCTCGGGATCCTCGACGCTAAAGAAGACGAGCGTGGGGTCGTTAGGCCCCTCATAGTGCTCGCCCAGGTGCTCTAGATGCTTCCACCCGGCTTCGCGCATTTCGCCTAAAGCCCGGTCATCCAAGCCGGCACGCCCGCGCAAGATGAGCCAGCCATGGCCCGGCCACCAACTCGTGGCCTCAAAGCGCTGGTTTTGCAGCAGCTCTTGCCACACATCTTTGGTGCGCGCTGTTACAAACCACAGCTTGCCATCCTGGATCTG
>DXZZ01000127.1:0-877 GCA_019419425.1 Collinsella sp.
GGCCACGCTCCAAGCGCTCCTCCACCGCATCGGCGTTACCGGTATAGAGCTCAATCGTCACTCCGGGATGATCCCGGTGCAGCTCCGCAAAGATATCGAGCACCAGTCGCATCGATTTGGTTTCGCCGGCGCCAATGCGGACAACGCCCGCAATGCCGAGCTCCTGATCCGCCAACTCCAGCTCGGTCTGCTCCACCAGCGAGACGATTTCCTCGGCGCGCTGGCGCAGGCGCATGCCATCGCTCGTGAGCACACATGATCGATTGGTGCGCTCGAACAGCTCCACGCCCAGCTCGCGCTCAAGATCGGCTATCTGGCGCGAGAGCGTGGGCTGCGTCACATGTAGCACGTTGGCAGCTTCGGTCATGTTTTCCTCGCGGGCCACAGCAAGAAAATAACGCAGCGTTCGCAGCTCCATGCTTGCTCCTTCGTGCACAACGGAGAACCTCATTCGGTCCAATTCGTTTCACATACATAATCCGTATATCTAGCTAGTTGCTATAGGCAATATACATTATCAAATCTCGAAACTATCGTTACAAAAGAGAACCCTCGAGAAAGGAAACGCATGGAATACATCACGCTCAATAACGGCATCAAAATCCCCCAGCTAGGACTTGGCACGTATCTGCTTAAACCCGACGATGCCCAATCGTCGGTTACCTCCGCACTCGGCATGGGGTATGAGCTCATCGACACTGCCAATGCATACGTGAATGAGCGAGCAGTGGGTCGTGGCGTGCGCGAATCAGACTCGCCGCGCGAAAACGTGTTTCTCGAAACCAAGCTCTGGCCCTATTTTTACAATAGCGACACCGCCGTCGACGAAACGCTCGAGCGTCTGAACACACCTTACATCGACCTCATGATTCTGCAC
>DXZZ01000127.1:887-3032 GCA_019419425.1 Collinsella sp.
TCCGTATTTCCCGCAGACCGAACTGAAGAAGTTGCTCGCCCAGCACGACATTGCATTGCAGGCGTGGTACCCGCTCGGCGGGCGCGGTAACAGCGACATCATGAACGAGCCCGTCGTGCGCGACCTCGCTGTCAAGTATGGCAAAACGCCTGCTCAAATCATTATGCGTTGGCATATCCAAGAGGGAAATATCGTCATTCCAGGCTCCAAGAATCCGACGCACATCGCCGACAACATCGATGTCTTCGACTTCGAGCTCACGGACAGCGACATGACCGCCATGGCTACCCTCGATCGCGGGAAACCCTTCTATGAGCGCACGCCCGAGAAGCTTGCGCAATATGCCGCCTGGCACCCCGACGTTGAGAACCAGAAATAGGAGCATCATGCAGTACACAACCCTTGGCCATTCCGGCATCAAAGTCTCTAAGCTCTGCCTGGGAGGCATGAGCTTTGGCGAGCCCAGCCCCGACTTTCATCAGTGGACCATCGGACCCGACGACACACGCGCCGTCATCAAACGCGCACTCGACACCGGAATCAACTTTATCGATACCGCGAACTGCTACAGCTTTGGCACGAGCGAAGAGTACATTGGCGCCGCCCTGCGCAATCTGGGAATCGCTCGCGAGAGCGTCGTGCTGGCTAGCAAGGTTCACTTCAACGAGGGCGGCCTTTCCGCCGACGCCATCAAACGCGAGATCGAAGGCTCGCTCAAGCGCTTGGGCACCGATTACCTAGACCTCTACATCATTCACCGCTTCGATTACGACGTTCCCATGGAAGAGACCATGGGAGCACTCAATGACCTGGTACGCGAGGGCAAAGTTCGCGCACTCGGCGCCAGCGCCATGTATGCTTACCAGCTGCACAACCTGCAGATCATCGCGGGCGACCACGGATGGGCGCCCTTTACGAGCATGCAGTGCCACTACAACCTGCTGTACCGAGAGGACGAGCGGGAGATGATTCCGGTGTACCGCCAGTTTGACATGGCTCTTACGCCATACAGTCCCATGGCGTCGGGACACCTCTGCCGCCCCACGTGGGAAAGCTCGAGCACACGTGGCACCACCGACACGACCATGGCCAACAAGTATGACCATGACCGCGCCATCGACATGCCCGTCGTTGAGCGCGTGGCCAAGATTGCCGCCGATCACGACGTGCCGATGTCACAGATTGCGCTGGCATGGCACTGGGCACGTGGCGTCGAGGCCCCCATCGTGGGCTGCTCCAAGCCCGAGCGCGTCGACGACGCCGTGGCTGCGCTCGACGTCGAGCTCTCCCCCGCCGAGATCGACTTCCTCGAAGAGCTCTATCAGCCGCACGCGCTCGTTGGCCCCAAGGCCCGCCCCGGCGAAAAACCACTTGCCGGCACCACCAAAGTCAAAATCGCAAAGTAATGGCATGGACGACAACATCATCAATGGTCTACGCGACGCCGGCTGCAGCGAAGAGCTTATCGAGCAGTACGGAGCGGCCGCCAGCGACTGTGCACGCATCTGTCTGCTAAAACGGCATCGTCGCGAATTGCTCGACGACATACACTCGGGGCAACAAAAGCTCGAATGCCTTGACTATCTCATCTACCGGCTACGCAGCACCTCAACCGGATGCTGTTAGCCGCTCAAGATTGTGAGCATGAGGCAGCGCCAAATAGCAGCTCGGCACAACCACAACCGTAGCAACAAAAGGAGTTCCAATGTCAAAAACACTTGTAGCATATTTCAGCGCATCGGGAACCACGATGGACGTTGCGAGTCGCTTGGCTCGCATGACGGACAGCGACCTGTTCGCCATTGTGCCCGCCGATCCATACACAAGCGCCGATCTTGACTGGCGTGACAAGCAGAGCCGCAGCACGCTCGAGGCAGCCGACCCCTCTTGCCGCCCTGCCATAACCTCTCAAATCGAGGACATCGAAGACTACGACACCATATTTTTGGGATTTCCCATCTGGTGGTACGTGGCGCCGGCGATTATCAACACGTTCCTTGAGTCTTACGATCTAACGGGCAAAACGGTCGTCCTGTTTGCCACCTCGGGCGGAAGCGGAATGGGCAAGACGGCTTCAATCCTTAGAGCAAGCGCCCCGGGTGCAAAAATCGTTGACGGCGGCATCCTCAACAACGCAAGCGACAC
>DXZZ01000128.1:0-2979 GCA_019419425.1 Collinsella sp.
GCAAAAGCACGGGATAGAAGCCAAAGAGCGTCTTGATGAGGCGCGACATGGTGCCGCCCTTGCGGTTGAGCGCGCGCTCGGCGGTCGTTGCCTTACTCATGGGCCTCGCCTCCTTCCTGGGTCTGAGCTTGCGTTGCGGTCATGTCGGTGTTGTCTGCCGCCGTGTTCGCGTCGCCAGAGACGTCGTCGGCGTCTTGCGTACCTTCGGCAGACATCTTGTTCTGCGAGGTGAAGGTCTCGCGGTAGATCTCGCTTGTTTTAAGCAGCTCGTCATGGTTGCCGATCTGCGCGATACGGCCGCCCTCCATGACGATGATGCGGTCTGCGTCCTGCACGGAGCTAATACGCTGGGCGATGATGAGCTTGGTCGTGTTGGGCAGATAGCTTGCCAACCCTGCGCGAATCTTGGCGTCGGTCTTGGTGTCGACGGCGCTGGTGGAGTCGTCCAGGATCAAGATCTTGGGGCGACGCAGCAGGGCGCGCGCAATGCACAGGCGCTGCTTCTGACCGCCGGAAACATTGGAGCCGCCCTGTTCGATCCAGGTGTCATAGCCCTTGGGGAAGCCATCGACAAACTCATCGGCGCAGGCCAGATGTGCCGCCTCGCGGACTTCCTCGTCGGTGGCGTTCGGGTCGCCCCAGCGCAGGTTTTCGGCAATGGTGCCGCTAAACAGTACGTTTTTCTGCAGCACCATGGCCACCTGGTGGCGCAGGGCGTCCAAGTCGTAGTCGCGCACGTCCATGCCGCCCACGCGCACGGTGCCCTCGGTGGCGTCGTACAGGCGGGCGATGAGGTTAACGAGCGTGGACTTGGCCGAGCCGGTACCGCCGATGATGCCGATGGTTTCGCCGCTCTTAATGTGCAGGTCGATATCGTCGAGCGCCTGGCGCTTTGCATGCGCGGAATACTTAAAGCTCACGTGGTCAAAGTCGATGGAACCGTCGGCAACCTCGAGCACGGGCTCGGCGGGATCGGCGATCGTGGGCTCGGCGGCCAGCACCTCGGTAATGCGGTGCGCCGATTCGTCGGCCATGGTCACCATGACAAAGATCATCGACAGCTGCATCAGGCTCATGAGGATCGCGAAGCCATAGGTAAAGATCGAGGAGAGCTGGCCCACGTCGAACAGCGTGCCCTGGCTCGTGATGATGAGCTTGGATCCCAGGTAGATGATGACGACAAACGCGCCGTTGACGCAGATGTTCATCATGGGGTTGTTAAAGGCGAGCAGCTTCTCGGCGCGGGTGAAGTCCATCTGGACGTCGCGTGCGGCGGTCGCGAATTTCTCCTTCTCAAAGTCTTCGCGCACGTAGCTCTTAACCACGCGCATGCCGGTGACGTTTTCCTCGACGGACTCGTTAAGGGCATCGTACTTGTGGAACACGCGCGAGAAGATGGGGCGCACCTTAAAGATGATAAAGAACAGCCCAAAGCCCAGCAGCGGAATGATGACCAGGTAGACCATGGCAACGCTGCCGCCCATGATAAACGCCATGGTAAAGGCGAAGATCAATACCAGCGGCGCGCGCACGGCGATACGGATGATCATCATAAAGGCCTGCTGCACGTTGTTGATATCGGTGGTCAGGCGCGTGACGAGCGAGGAGCTCGAGAACTCATCGATGTTGGCAAAGCTGAACGTCTGGATCTTGTAGAACAGGTCGTGACGCAGGTTCTTGGCGAAGCCGCAGCTCGCATGGCTGCAGGTGACGCCGGCGGCGGCACCAAAAGCAAGCGACGTCAGCGCGATGAGCACCAAAAAGCCCGCGGTGGGAAGCATCTCGGCTACGGTGGCGCCGTCTTTGATGGCGTCGATCAGGTTGGCGGTGATAAATGGAATCAGCATCTCGCAGAGCACCTCGCCAAGCACGAGCAATGGCGTGGCAACAGCGACTTTCATATAGTCGCGGATGCTGCCCATGAGGGTTTTAATCATCCAGTTCCTCCCAGGTTACACGGATTTTCTCGAGCATTTCGGCGAGCTGCTCGCGCTCGTCGTGAGTGAGGGCACTAAAGGCCCGTTCTCTAAAGCGGATGCGGGCCGCCTGGTCGATGCGGGCGTTTTCCCGGCCGGTTTCGGTCAGGCGAATGGTGAGCTGCCGTCGATCCTTGGGGTTACGGCTGCGCTCGATGAGACCGTTGACCTCGAGCTTGGACAGGATCTCGGAAAGCGACCCCGGCTTGAGGTCAAAGTGCATGCCGAGTTCCTGCTGCGACATCTCGCCGCCGGGCTGCTTGGCCAGCAGGCAGATGATGGGCGCCTTGCCGGACACGCCTCCGCCATGAAAATGCATGTAATGGCCGCAAAAACCCAGGCCGCTCAGGATGCGCTTGGCGAGTTTGTCTTCGGCACTGACCGCTTCGGGTACATCCGCCGGCTGTGACGGGTCGCCGCCGGGCTCGTGCGAACAAAGGTTAAGAGGTTCATCGCACATGAATTAGTGTTGCTCCTTTCTTTAGTTAGGTAGTGGAATTGTTTTGTGCCTAACCAATCTAGGAGCATGAGAAATGAATGTCAAGGTACCAAACTTATAGTTACGGCGTTTTGCCAAACGCCGTAACCGCTCGACGCTGCAAACGCTCCTAAGCGGCAATCTGGCGTTCAATCGTCGGGCATGGCCACAAGGCCTATGCCCTCCTCTTTCACGCCGCCTTGCTCGCTTAGGAGCGTTTTCGCTGTCCGTCCTCAACATGTGATTCCGCCACGGTCCGCTTCGGTGCATGTGATCCCTTGGAGATGGAGGAAAAAAGGATCATTTTCCGAAACCTTTCCGCAACAATTTGCCCTTCGTACCGCTCGACTCCGCTCGCAACGTTCCCTGCGCTACACTTAGTCGCACTGTGGCGCTGCTGCGCCGCGCCCGAAACAAGGGAGACCCTCATGAAGAACACTCAGCTGCTGCTGATCAACGATATGTGCGGCTACGGCAAGGTCGCGCTTTCCGCCATGCTGCCGGTGCTGTCGCACATGGGCTACC
>DXZZ01000129.1:0-2960 GCA_019419425.1 Collinsella sp.
GCGCAACGCGTTGCGCTGAGTCCTGAGTCTGTTGCAATGAAGATGAGAATCAAGGAATTCCACAATGTAAGCGATTTTTAAAAAATGTTCTTGCCACCGAGTTCAGGCTCCGTTATATTATCCCTTGCGCGCTTGCGCACCCTTGATCGGGCGTTTAGCTCAGGGGGAGAGCGCTTCCCTGACACGGAAGAGGTCAGAAGTTCAAATCTTCTAACGCCCACCAAATGTTCGCAGCTCAGAGGCTATGTCCTCTGGGCTGTTTTGTTTTATGTCGCCAAATCCGCTGGCAGTTCCAACCGTCATCGCAACGTAGCATCAATTCACCTGACGAATGGCTGCCAAACAAATTCAATACCCCAACATCAACAATAGCCAGGCACAAAACTGCGCCGCAAGCTGCTCCAACCGCCCAACTGGCCAAAAGCCGACCATCTACTTGCCGATCTATCCATCGGCATAACCAATCAGTCCGCACCGCAACTTCTCAGCAAAACGCCGCGATGTCTGCGCCCTGCGGTATCCTTGAGCCACTTGCACCTGCAGCACCAAGGAGCCGCCATGCGCACCGAGCTCGATGTCCCCTTTTCGCACAAAGAAGAAGCCAAGGCGCTGGGCGCCAAATGGGACCGGACCAAGAAGATCTGGTATGTACCCAGCGGCGTCAACACCGAGCCCTTTGCCGAGTGGCTGCCCGGTGTTGACCGATCCGACCCCTCAGCGCCGTATATATATCTAGTACTGGGCAAGCGCGAGTGCTGGAAATGCCACGAAGAGACCTCGGTCGCGGCCTTCGGTATTCCCTATCGAACCGATGACGGCAAGGGCATCGCCATTGCGAACGCGCCCAACGAAGCCGGGCACATTACCATCGACACGGCCAATGCCAACGCGCTCGCCATTGTTCCCGCTCTTGGCTGCGTCCCGGGCGAGATCCGCGACTATCTTTCTAAGCGCTGTGGCTACAAACCCGTAGGCGCACGAGCCTCCAAAGCCCCGTCGCTCGGCAACACGTGCACCAGTTGCGACGCGCTGCAAGGCAGCCACTATCTGTTCGAAGAACCCACGTCCCCGTTTGCCCTCACCGCCATCAACAAGCTGCCGGCACTGGAGTTTGTGCGTGTCGAAGTTGCCGGCGTCTTTGGCGTCCCGGCCACGCGCACCGACTTTGACCAGGCACTCTTTACTTGGGCACGCGACCATCACGCCGAGTTCCACAAGCAGCTCGGTGAGGGGGTTTATTTATAGAGATGACATCGAGGCATTGAGGAGCAGGAGCTCGATCGTTAAACAATCCCAAAACGCTACAGCCCCAGGATGTGCTCCAGATAGCCCTTGTTGAACCAGAACGATTGCTTCGTCATCCAGCGCCCGTCGGGCAGTTCGCAAGCGTCACCGGCGTGCCCCATCGCATTGGCGAAGCCATGGTCGAAGTGTACGGCCTCTAAGGCAAGCAATCCGGAGCCGGCAGTTCACGCTGTCGACTCCGTTTTTTCCATCCCACTCCCCTGTATACTGATGTAGCACGTGTTTCATCCGGGCTTGTTGGGCCGGATTGTTCATGGGAGGGTCTTATGGCTGCTTCGAATCCGCCTAAGGGGAGCGTTTCTTCTTCGTCCATCAAGCCGGTTACGCGCAAGGCCGTGCGTTGCCAGCGCGAGGTCGCCTGGCTTGTCACGCAGGCGGCGGGCAGGCTTGTGGCGACCACTCAGGACGTCAATGCGCCTACACCGAGCTTTGTGTTAGCGGCGGCGCTGGATTTTGTGCGCCAATTGGAGCTTGCCGCGCAGGATGCCAGCGGCCACCTCGACTACCAGAATGTTATGGCGCCCGACCTGCAAACGTTCTGTCACATGGCCAAGTTGCCCGCCGCGCCCAATGCGCTTTCGGACGCAGGCTACATGTTTACGCTTTCGGGCGCGGACCTTATCCGCGATATCTACGCATACTGCAGCGAGCTCGCCGAGCGCAGCGTCTTTGGCACGGCTGAAGTCAAACCGGGAAATGCCATCAAGCTGGTTCTTAGGCTGTTCTTGATGGACGGGTTCGGGGCCATGCCGGCGTAAGCCGAGTCTTTAGCATCACCGTCGACTGGGCAACAACCGCTTTACCTTAGTGGGCGCCAATCGAGGGTCGATTATTGGGTCGCCTCGTCCACTAACGCATTTATTCCACGCGCTCTGACAGTCGATATTTGCGGTTGCGGCTTGTCGACGGCGCCGTGGGCTCAAGCTCGCCTTGAGCAATGAGCGCGTTGACGCGCGACCTAACCTGGGAAATTGTAAGCCCCGTGCGTTTTGCCAGCTCACGCGTCCCCAGCTCGCCGTAGTGTTTGAGTGCCGTCACAATTAAGCCCCCGCCATGATCGACCGGCTCGATCTTTGAACGGCAAAGTACGACCTTGAACCGATCGAACCCCGGGCAGAACAGGGGCTCGGCCAGACCATGCGCGCGCATGGCATCGATCATCATCGGGATGCCCGAGCCATTGCCCTCAGCCGGCGAACCTGCGCCATCCGGAAGCGGGACAATCGACATGAGTTTCACGAGCGTCGCGTTACGGCATCGGGAGCTGCCGTCAAACAAGTTTTCGCGAGTCTTTCCCCCGTAAAGGCCGCCGGGATTCGTCACCTCGATACGGTCGTCAAAAACGTCGACGGCGATCGATTGCCCACAGAACCGATCCCCGTATTCCCTGTGGATAACCGCGTTGGCGACTGCCTCGCGCAGGACCTCCTCGGGAATCTCCAGCGAGTCGATACGCGAGATGCCTTGGACGGTCGAGGTGCGGCGCAGGTTTTTGGCGACAGCCGCGACAGTATCCGAAATCATCTCGCCCAGGGTGCCCTCGCAGACTGTGCGGTCCATAAATCTTAGCGGTCCCGCAGCGCCCTTTTGAGTTCCCGCATGGACAGCCACATCAATGAAGAGCTTGGGATAGAACTGCTGAGGGTAAACGCCCG
>DXZZ01000013.1:0-38621 GCA_019419425.1 Collinsella sp.
TTCGAATCCGCCCGGGGGCACCAGAGGAATATCGAGCCCGGTACCGCTACGGTGCCGGGCTCTTCTGGTTCATGCCATGTCAAAAATGAAGCGCCCGCTTGCTGGGGGAGCAAGCGGGCGCCTGTGAGCGAATATGTTTGCGGCGAGAGCCGTAATGAACGGTTGGGTTGCGACTAGTTGGTCGTACCGGAATCGTCGCCCGTGCTCGTGCCTGAACCCGAACCCGAGCCAGAAAGTGCAACCGTCAGCGTAATCGTGCTGTCGGTGGACTGCTTGCCGGTGGGGGAGACGCCCGTGACGGTGGCGTTTTCGTTGCCACTCACGGGGTTGCCGTTCTGATCGCAGAACGCGATGTTGTAGAAGCCGGCGTTGTTGAGCGCGGTGACGGCGGCGGAAATGCTCTTGCCGTACAGGTTGCCCGGGACGGTGGCCTTGCCGGACTTCTTGGCAATGACGACGGTAATCGTGGCGCCGGGCTTCTGCTTGCCACTGGGGTTCCAGCTAATGACGGTGCCCTCGGTGACGGAGTCGTTCTCCTGGTAGCTGACGTCGACGCCAAAGCCTGCCATATCGAGGGCGTTGCGCGCCTGGGCCTCGGTCATGTCGGTCAGGTCGGGGACGGACGTGGTATCCGGGCCGCTCGAGACCTTGTACGAGATGGTCGTGCCCTTCTCGACTTCCTTACCGGCTTCGGTGCCCTGCTCAAAGACCTGGCCCTCATCGGCCTCGTTGGCCTCCTCGGAGGCGTTGCCCTTCAGGCCAACGCTTGCCAGCGCGGCTTCTGCCTGGTCCTTGGTCAGGCCGACCAGCCGGGGAACCTCGACCTTCTCGGAGGGCTTGGGGCCCTTGGAGATTACCAGGTTCACCTTGGTGCCCTTGGCCTTCTTGGTGTTGCCGTTGGGCGTCTGCTCGGCGACCTTGCCCTCGTCGACATCGTCGTTGTAGCTTTGGTCGATGGTGCCGACCTCGAGGCCGGCTTCCTTGATCTGCTCGACGGCAGTCTGCTGGTCCTTGCCTAGCACATCGGGCACGGTGACCTGCTCGCCGCCAAAGAGTCCTGTGGCAAAGGCCACCACGATACCGATGACGGCAACGGCTGCCACCACGGCGGCGATGATCTTGTTTTTGTTGGATTTGGGCTTTTCGACCTCGTAGGAGCCGGTGGAGCCCGAAACCGAGCTACGGGCGGTATTCTGGCCGCTCACGCCCGAGACGGGACGCACCATGGTGCGCGTCTGATCGGAAAGCTCGCGAGTCTTGGTGGCGCCCAGCTCACCGGGGGCACCGATGATGCGCGTGGGCTCCGAGATGTTGACGGCACGGCCCGACAGGTAGCTGTTGAGCACCTGACGCAGCTCGTCGGCGGTCTGGAAGCGGTTTGCCGGGTCCTTCTCCATGCACTTGAGGATGATGCGCTCAAGGTCGGCGTCGACACCGGAGTTGATCTGGCTCGGCGGAATAGGCAGCTCGTTGACCTGCTTGAGTGCGACCGAGATAGCGTCGTCACCGTCAAAGGGAACGCGGCCGGTGGCGCACTCGTACATCACGACGCCCAGCGAGTAGATATCCGAGGTGGGGCCGAGGTCCTGACCACGGGTCTGCTCGGGGCTGACGTAGTGGGCGGTTCCCAGCACGTTGTTGTCTTGCGTGAGGTGGCTGTTCTTGGCGCGCGCGATGCCAAAGTCCATCACCTTGATGTTGCCGTCGGGCAGCACCATGATGTTCTGCGGCTTGATGTCGCGGTGGATGATCTCGTGCTTGTGGGCGACCGAAAGCGCGGAGCTGATCTGCGAGCCGATCTGGGCGACCTTCTTGGGGTCGAGGGCGCCGTGGCTCTTGATGCCGCTCTTAAGGTCGGTGCCGCGCAGGTACTCCATGACGATGTAATAGGTGTCGCCGTCCTTGCCCCAATCGTAGACGCCCACGATATAGGGGGAGGAGAGACCGGCTGCTGCCTGGGCCTCCTGCTTAAAGCGTGCGGCGAAGGTTGCGTCGCCAGCATACTGCGGCAGCATGATCTTGACGGCTACCGTGCGGTCGAGGACCTGGTCCTGCGCACGGAAGACGGTCGCCATGCCGCCTGTCCCCACCTTATCCTTGAGGAGGTATCTTCCCCCGAGGACCCTCTGTTCCATTCCTGCTCCTAACATAACTATTCGCTCAACGATGTGTGTAGTACCTACGATGTGGCCGCTGGGGCCGTGTGGCGCGTTGCCGTTAACTCTTCGGCCGCGGCGCGCCTCGGGTGACCGATTCGATCATGGGCATCACGCTCCCTGTGCGGCGAGCGCTGCGGTCAGGACGATGCCGGCAATCTTGGCCGCCTTGACGTCGTGTTTGTCGTAATCCTCCAAGGCCACCGAGATGGCGACCGTGGGTGAATCGTAAGGTGCAAAGCCAACGAACATCGAGTTGACGTTGGTGCCGCCGGTCTCGGCCGAGCCGGTCTTGCCGGCGACCTTGACGCCGGGGACCTGGGCATCGGTGCCGGTACCGGACTGGACGACGGCGAGCATGGCCTGCTTGACCTGGTCGGCCGTGGCGGAGCTGACGGCCTGACCCAGCGAGCGGGACTGCGTGGTCTTGACCACAGTTCCGTCCGGGGCGAGTACCTGGGCTACAAAGTACGGGTCCATGACCACGCCACTGTTAGCGATGGCGGCGGCAATCACGGCGTTTTGCATGACGGTGGTCTGCGGGCCGGGCGTGTGGTCCATGCCGACAGGCTGGCCGGCGCCGGCCCAGGCGGTCTCCCACTCGGTCATGAGCGACGGGTCGGCCATGATGGAGGCCGCGGAGGTCAGGTCCTGGCCGAGCTTTTGGCCGTAGCCAAAGGCGTTGGCAAACTGCACGAGCGTGTTTGCGCCAACTTCGTTTGCCACCTGGCCAAAGACGACGTTGGAGGACACGGCAAAGGCCTGCTGCAGGCTGATGGTGCCGTAGCTCTCGTTGGCATCGTTGGTGACCGGTGCGTTGCCGATGTCCATGGAGCCGGGCGCCTGGTAGGTGCTGGTAAGGCTGGCGGTACCGGTCTCGAGTGCCGCGGAAAGCGTAACGACCTTAAACGTTGAGCCCGGCGTGTACAGCGCGTCCATGGCGCGATTGTACATGGAGCCGTCCTCGCCGCCGCCCGTCTGCAGCAGGGCATCGATGTTGGTGTTGTCGTAGGTGGGCGAGCTGGCACATGCGAGAACCGCGCCGGTACGCGGGTCGATGACCACTACAGCGCCCTTAAAGCCCTTGAGCGCCTGCTCAGCAGCCGTCTGGATGCGCGAGTCGATGGTGAGCTTGGCGGTGTTGCCCGGCTGGGTCTGGCCCGCGAGTGACGCGATGGCGTTGTTCCAGCTGGAGTAGTCCTTAGAACCGGTGAGCGTGTCGTTCATGACGCTCTCGATGGCGGTGGTGCCATACTGCTGGCTCACGTAGCCAACCACGTGCGCTGCCAGGTTACCGTTGGGGTAGGAGCGTACGTAGGTGCCGTCCTCCTGCTGCAGCGACTCGGCCAGCGTCACGCCGTCGGACGTGATGATGGAACCGCGCTGGATGTACTTGGAGCGGGCGATGGTGTGGTTGTTGGTCGGCATGTCCTGATAGTCCTTGGCCTTGATGACCTGGACATAGGTGAGGTTGCCGATAAGGATGGCGAACAGCGCCGTAAAGGCGAGTACCGCGCGGGTTAGACGGTTGGCGAGCGCAACGCGGCCGAGCACACCGGATTCAGGCGTGTCGAGCAGGCGACGGCGCATGCGCGAGCCGACGGAATGGCTGCCGCTGCCGTAGGAAGACGAGGTGGCAAAGCGCGTGCCCGTCGGGGCGGCGGCAGATGCGACCTGATCATCGGTGATGGCAGCCATGGTGCCGGTGCCGGTAAGCTCGGCCTCGCGTCCGGTCGCCTCGTCACCGGCGCGCAGCAGGAGCGCGACGATGATAAAGCTCGCCAGCAGCGAGGAACCGCCCTGGCTCATAAAGGGCAGGGTGACGCCGGTCAGCGGGATCAGGCGGGTTACGCCGCCAACGATCAAGAAGGCCTGGAAGCTGATGGCGGCCGTAAGGCCCGTGGCGCTAAAGGCGGCGAGGTCGGATTTAGCGCGGGCAGCCGTGGTGAGGCCACGCACGGCAAAGAGCATAAACAGGATGAGCACGGCGCCGCCGCCCAAAAGGCCCATCTCCTCGCCGATAGCCGAGAAGATAAAGTCGGACTCGACGACAGGGATGTTGTTGGCCATGCCGTTGCCGATGCCAACACCGACCAGGCCGCCATCGGCAAGCGAGAAGAGCGACTGGACGATCTGGTAGCCCTGGCCCTGGGCGTCCTTAAACGGATCGACCCAAACCTGGAAACGCACCTGAACGTGCGATAGGAACTTGTAGGCGCCCACGGCTCCGACAGCTAAGAGCGCAAGGCCGATAACGACATACGAGAATCGTCCCGTGGCAACGTAGAGCATCAGCAAGAAGATGGTGTAGAACAGCACGGCCGAACCCAGATCGCGTTCGAAGACGACGACGAGCAGGCACACACCCCACACGGCAAACAGCGGCAGCAGCAGTCGCAGGCGAGGGATCTTAAGACCTAAGATCTTGCGGTTGGAGATGGAGAGCAGCTCGCGGTTCTCGGCCAGGTACCCGGCCAGGAACAGCACGATAAAGACCTTGGCGAACTCGCCAGGCTGGATGGTAAAGCCCGCGATGCGAATCCACAGCTTGGAGCCCGAGATCGTGGTGCCGATAAAGATGGGCAGCATCAGCAGGATGATGCCGATAATGCCAAAGGTGTACTTGTAGCGCATGACCACGTCGAGGTTTTTGACCAGTGCGAGCGTTCCCACCATCAGGGCCACCGAGACAAACAGGATGATGAGCTGTGAGATGGCGAGAGCGGGGGCGAGACGCGTCACGAACGTGATGCCGATGCCCGAAAGCACAAAGACAATGGGCAGGATGGCGGGGTCGGCACCGGGCGCCAAGATGCGCACGGCAATGTGGGCCGCGGCAAAGGCGGCAAAGAGGCCGATCGGTACGGCGAGCGTCTCAAAGGAGATGGCAGCGCCCGCGGTGAGGACGTACATCGCATACAGCAGGATGACGGGGAACGCCGAGGCGATGAGCAAGAGCAGCTCGGTGTTGCGGCGACTCATAAGCGGCACTCCCTTTCTAGTTCTTTTCGGAGGCTTCGGCCTCGGCGGACTGTTCGGCGGTTTTCTCGGAATCTGATTCGGAGGTCGATCCCTGGCCGGTGTTGTCGCGAATCGTTTGCGCGTCGATCACCTGGCGGGTCTGCTCCTCGTCGATCTGGTGGCGGTACTTGGATATCGTGTCCTGCGCATCGTCGACACTTGTTTGCGGAATGCCCGCCTTGAGGCGGTTTTGCGTGTCTTCGGGCAGGTCGGACAGCTTGATACTGGTTTCGCTTTCGAGCCAGTGGAGCTTGAGTCCGAGCGGCTTGCCGGGCAGGCCGCGCCAGACGGCGACATTGCCCTGGTAGGTACCCAGGTAGTACGAGCCGGTGACACCCGTGTAGGCCCAGATGGCAGCCGCCAGCACCAAGACGAGGGCCAGGATGGCGGCGATAGTAATGTTGCGGCGACGCACGCGCTGCGCCTCGCGCATAACGCCATCGTCAACCAGGTCAACGACTACTACGGTCACGTTGTCGTGGCCGCCGGCGGCAAGCGCCGCGTCCACTAGATTGTCGACGCAGATTTGCGCGGTTGAGGACTGCGTGGCGATGTTCTCGATATCGCTATCGGGAATCATGCTCGAAAGGCCGTCGGAGCACAGGATCAGGCGGTCGCCTTCCTCGATATGCAGAGTGAAGTGGTCGGCATACATGGCGGGGTCCGAGCCCAGCGCACGGGTGATGACCGAGCGGTTGGGGTGGACGCGAGCCTCGTCTGCCGTAATCTCGCCGGCGTCCACGAGCTCCTCCACGTAGGAGTGGTCGCGGGTCACGCGGATGAGCGTGCCCTCGTGGAGGAGGTAGGCGCGAGAGTCACCCACGTGGGCGATGGCGAGCGTGTCGTTTTCGATATAGGCGCAAGTGGCTGTGCAGCCCATGCCAGGCTTGCCCAGGCCGTTCAGGGCCGCCTCGATTACGGCGGCGTTGGCTGCCTCGACGGCTGCGGCCAGGCGTGCTGCGTCGGCGGACTGCGGGGCCGTCTTGGCAATAGTCTCGACGGCGATGGAAGAGGCTACCTCGCCGGCGGCGTGACCACCCATGCCGTCGCATACGCAAAAGAGCGGCGACTGCACCAGGTAGGAATCCTCATTGTGCGGGCGCACACAGCCAACGTCGGAGCGGGCGCCCCACATGAGTTGCGTGGTGGTGCCGGCATCATAGGTCGAGTCGGTCTCGATGCGCTCCTCGGTCAGGGGCTCAAAGCTCATGGTCGAGCCGGGGTCTTTGAGCTTGGCCTCAACGGCGGCAACGTCGATCTCGGCTGTGTCACCGGGAGAGACGGTGTCGGTCTCGGCGTTTGATTCGGAATCGTCGGTGTCCGGGGAGCCGGGCTCTTCGGACGCGCAGGCGGTCGACTCGTCGTCTTGCGGGCTGACGTCTATAGGCTCGGGCGTCGCAAAGTGCGACGGCGCGGGCGTGCTTGGCGACTGGGCGGCGGGCTCGGTCACGGCATCGGACTCGCTTGCGGGCGCAGGCTGCGGGGCCTTGGGTGCAGGGCCGTCCTCGGGGGATGGCCCCGCCTCGGGCGCCGGCGTAGACGCGGGCGCAACCTCGGATGCCGGGGCTATGGGAAACGCCGGCGCGGCGGGCTCGGGTGCCGCAAACACCGCAGCGCTCTCGTTGATTGCCGCGGCGACGGGCTCTGCAAAGTGAGCCGGCGCCGAGGTTGCTTCGGGCGCTGTGGGCTGGTCCGCAGCATGTGCGCCGATGGGCGCCGCTACGGCATCCTCTTCGTCCTCGTTATCGGCGAGATCCGAAATATCATGCGTTACATGCGAAAGAGGTAGGGAGAACACGGTGTCCTCGGGTTCCACGGGTGCGGAGCCCGCCGGAGCGGCGTGGGCCGGCGCAGCTGTGGCGGCAGCCGGTGCCTCGGTCATAGTCGCGGACTTGTTCTCCTCGTCGATCATCGACGGTTCACCTTCATGACCACATCGCCAATCTGGACTTCGTCGCCCTCGCGCAGCGTTGCGGGCTCCACAAGCTGGCGGCCGTTGACGAGCGTGCCGTTAAGCGAGTTGAGGTCCTCGATGATGAGCGCCGGGCCCTGCAGCGAAAAGCGCGCATGCGAGGCCGAGACGAATGGTTCGTTGATGCAGATGTCCGAAGACGGCGAGCGACCGACGATGACGGGGCCGAGCATGTCTACGTGGATGCCGCGGATACCGCGCGGACCCTTGTCCACATCGATCGTCCAGATAGCCGAGTCGCGGCGCTGTCCGCGCACAAGCCCCACGCCGGTCTTCATGACGGCGAACAGGAAGATATAGAGCAGGGCGACCAGGACGATGCGGCCTGCAAAAAGGACGATATCGATGTTCATAAGCGACTATCCCCTAAATTCAAAGGTGCTCAGGCCAAACGTCAGCAGATCGCCGTTGCGCAGCGGGCAGCGCGTAATGCGGCGGTTGTTGACGAGTGTGCCGTTGGTGGAATTGAGGTCCTCGATCGACCAATCCGAGCCCGTAAAGGTGAGCTGGGCGTGGCGGCGCGACACGTTGGGGTCGCGCAGGGCAATGTCGGAAACTGAGCGCTCGCGACCGATGGTTACCTGTGCGGAGGTGATGCTATGGCTCTCGCCGCTCACGACGTCGACGAGCTGGGCGAGCGGGCGCTGCGGGGCGCGAGTGCTTGCCATGTTGGAGGCGATGCCGGCTGCGGCGCCTAGGCCCACGGCGGCACCGGTCGCGGCGGCTCCGCCCATGCCGGCAAGCGCGTCGCGCGAGACGGTCTGCGGCACCGGGATAGGAGCGACGGGGTCGGGGACGCTAGGCGCGAAGGGATCTGCTACGGCAAGCGGGTCGGGAGCGGCGGCACGAGGCGTCGGCTGCTGCTGGGGCATGGCGGCGGGGCGCTGCTGCTGCGGGGCAGCAAACTGCTGCTGGCCGGCGCGCGGGGCGCTGGCGGCACGGCTTGCCGCGGAGTTGTTTTGGCCCAGACCGTTTTGATAGGCGCGCTCTTCTTCGTACAGGCGGCCGAGCGTGGGGGCATCGACGTTCTCGGCAAAGACCGAGAACTTGCCGGCACGCAGCTGCGGATCGATCATAAAGCGCACGAGGGGCTCGCCGACAAAGACATAACGGCGCTTTTCGGCCTGCGCCTTCACGAACTCGCGGACCTCGCGCGAAAGCTCGGGGTAGAACGGGGCGAGCATGGGGTCGTCGTCGGCGGCGATCAGGATGGTATAGAGTGCCGGCGCCGTGTTGACGCCATTGATCACCAGAGTCTGATCCTCCATGTCGCGAGCGGCCTGCTTGGCAAGCTTCTTAAAGGAGAACGGGGCACGGGTGGCACCGAAGATGCCGGCCACGTGGTCCTCGAAGATGTTCAGGAAGTTCACGAAAGATCACTCTCCGTATAGGTTCTTTGGTATCCGAGCAAATATAGGCATATCCCAACGATTATAGAGGATAGGATTCCCGCAACCGCCGCCTTGGCGATGACCGCGGCTGCAAGGCTGGCAATTTCCATATGGTGTGCAAGACAGGACGCCGCTGCGCAGCCGATGCCGGTGACGGCGATGGCGGCGATTGCGGCAAGGTTTGATCCCTGATCGGCACGCTTGGCATGGGCATTGAGCAACGCGGATGATGCTGCGGCAGTTGCCGCGACCAGCACAAAGGCAGCCCAAAGGAGCGGGTCTCCCAGCGCTGCGGCAACGTTACCGAGCCCCAGCACGCCTTCGGCTGAAAGCGCGATCGTGGCCAGACGGGCAAAAAGCGCGCCCATGCCCGTTGCCGCGGCGGCGCTTGCCGGGCCGAGCCAAAATGACGCGACGCCGGCGGCGACCCCAGCTGCCAGGAAGGTATTGCCGGTCAGACAGCCAAGCGCGAGTGCACAGGTGAGCGCGGCGCTCGCGGCAGCCTCGGTGCGACCCCAGGCGATCCACCAACCGGACATGGCGGCAGCAAAGATCACCGCGACGGGCAGCATCGACAGGATGCCCTGTGCCTGCATGGTGGCGTTGGCCATGAGCACCAAAAAGCCCACAGCCGAGATGGCCGAGCCAATCTGGGGGGCCAGGCCAGCCGCCGCTCCGATCGCGATGGCCGCAATGACCAGGCCGGGAAGCGCCGCGACCCCGGCCGTTTGCATCAGCAAAAAGCTAAAGGTGCCGCACGTTAGCGCCGAGATAGCGCGCATGGTGTAGTCGCGCGCATGGCTCCAGCGCGTGCCCGCCCAGCCGAGTGCGGGGTCGACCTCGATGACGTCGTCCTCGTAGTGCGACGGCTCGATATCGTCGAGCTCCTGCTCGTCATCCGAAAGTTCGCCAACCATTTGCTCCAGGCTGCGACGGCCTTCGCGCACGCTGCCCAGACCGGCAAGGAGCTGGTCGCAAAATGCCTCGATGCTGTTGGGGCGGTCCTGCGGCATGGGGGAGAGCGCGCTCATGAGCGCGGCCTCGGCTCCCGAGGGAAAGTGTGGTATCAGCTCGCTGGGATAGGTGGCGCCGCCGATGATGCGGCCGAGCGAGTCGGCGGGCGTGGCCGCCATAAAAGGAGCGCTGCCGCACAGGCCCTCGTAGATCACACAGGCGAGGGCAAAGACATCGGCGCGCTCGTCGACCGTGCCGGTCTCGATATCGAGCTGCTCGGGCGGCATGTAGCCGATGGTGCCGCCGCGTGAGCCGCCAAAGCCGCCAGCAGACGACAGCCGCGCCATGCCAAAGTCGGTGAGCTTTACATTGCCCGAGTGGTCGATGAGCACGTTGGCGGGCTTGATGTCCAGGTGGAGCACGCCATTACTGTGGGCGAAGGTGAGCGCCTGGCCCAGGGCATCGGCAATGGCCGCGGCCTCGTCAAAGGTGAGCGAATGGCCGTCCACGCGATGCAAAAACTCGGCCAGCGACATGCCGTCGACATATTCCATAACCAGGTAGGCATAGGCGGTATCGTGCGTAAAGTCGATGACCTGCACGATATTGGGATGTTGAAGCATGGCGGCAGTGTGCGCCTCGCGCAGGACATCCATGATGTCGCTAGCGGGCATGCCAGCACCGTTGATAAGGGGGATGCGTTTAATGGCGACGCGGCGGCGCAGGTGCGTGTCGCGGCAGATCTCGATGGAGCCAAAACCGCCGGTCGCAAGTGTCTCGAGCGGCTGGTACCGCTTGAGCAGCTCGCGAGAGCTGGTGCCCTCCAAAGGAACGTCCGGCGAGAACCGGGCGGTATGTTGCGAGAAAAGCGGCATGGCCAACCCTCGTGCGTTTAAAGTTCGTTTGCGAGCGGCGGGCGTGGGGCCGAGCCATTCGCGGTGGCATAGATGCTGCTAGTGTAGCACGCTCGGGCAGATGGCGAGGAAACGGGGATGAGGTGGTCCGATCGATTCGGGCCGTTTCGGCTCGTTCGGAAAGCGCACCCCAGTTTTCAGCCAAATAATGGGATGCGCCTTCCAAATGGGGTGGGCTGCGGAAACTGCATCCCAGAATATTGCCCTGGAACGGGACGCGCTTTCCGAACCGGCGTCCAAAAGGAAACCGCATCCCGCTTTGATGTGGGGACTGCGAACAAAAGCCGGACCGTGATCTGGCGCGGATTGGAGTTCGCCTGAATCATTGATGCTGGCTGGTGTGAGAACAGAGATAAACGAGCGGCTCGAGCGATATAATGACACGCTATGGAGGCCATATGCTTTTTTCCCGCCGTTCTGCTACATCTGCCTGCACCATTGCGCTTGTCGTAATGGCGGTCACCCCTTATCACCGGTTTTCATCTTCAATCGGCCTGGCATCAGGTGCAATGACCTGGCTCGTTATCCTGGGCGCAAGCCTCGCGGCGTTTGTTCATGGTGCTGCGCTATGCAAGGGGGGAGAAATGAGACGGCCGAGGCATCTCGGTGCCATCGGTGTTTTCCTTGGTGTTATTGCAACGGTTCCCGAATGGGCCGACCTGGCTTTCTATGCTCGCGGAGACTCTATTCCAATCGTGTTTGCACCGATTTGGTTGTTACATGGCGTTTCGTGTGTCTCGTGCTTTGTTGGGTCGCTGCTTCTCTCATATGTTATTTGGGGCACGGCGGACTCTCCTTTGACGCAGAGGTCGACACGGACTGACGAAAGGGAAACTCGTCACCCGCAGGACGCGATTTTTACAGAAACAATAGCCGTCATGTCTTGCCTGCTGTTTTGCTGTCGAGTTTCATGGAGAGTCGTTCCCGAGCCATGGGGGATGCCCCCTGTAACGGCCGCGTCAATTGGCCTTGCGCTTTTAATTCCGTTGGTCTATCTCGCATTGACTGTGGCCCCGCCGTTTTGCCGCCCTCGTGCCTTTGGCCATGGGCGGCGCGACGTGTTTGCCTGTTCTGTGCTCGTAGCAGTTCCTATTGGTCTTATTCCGGCTGTTGAGGCGGCATACTTCGCAAGCGATGCCGTGGTCATTGCATTGCTGGCGATGGGGTCCGTTATCGCTGCTGCCTTCGTATGCATGTTGCTAAGGGGGAAACGGGACAACAATTCGGATATCGCCTGTGCGTCCGACACATTCGATGCGGGGGTGTTTTCCCCTGCCCCGTCGCCTAGAGAAGAGCAGTTTGTTCGACTGCTGCTCAAAGGGAAAACGCCGGCGGAAATTGCCAAGGAGACGGATACGAAGCCATCGACGGTGAGAACAACGCTTCACCGAGCATACGGGAAGGCGTCGGTTGCGGGCTCACGCGAGCTCGTGGCGCTGTTTGCGGGTGAGGGCGATACTGTAGGGCATGAGCTACCGCAGCGGCATGCTGACGATATAGTGGCATCAGCTCGAACGCGCCGGCTGTTTCGATACCTGCTCACATTATTCTTTATCCTCCTTGCGGCGGGGCCCTTGGTAATGGCGGATAGCGATTGGGGGTCCGGTGTTTCGCGGGCTGTCGCCTTTTCCCTCTTAAGCTACGCATTGGGTCTCGGACTGCTTCTGTCGCTACGCTACGCGGGTGGAAAAGCGAATCGTGGCGCTGCGCTGGATAGAGCGGGTGAAGCGATTTGGCTCGGAAGCCCGTACGTATGGGCGGTGCTATCTGCTGTGGAATGGTCTTTTATCTATATCGCGGCATTGATGTGCATACGCGTTCCGTTGATGGCTGTGCCGGTCCTGTTTTGCGGCGTGGCGTCTACGGCTTCGCTCGCTGTTGGGCTGCGTCCGTTTAAGGTGCATGCCCATGCTCGGGCTATCGTGCCGTTGGTGTCAATGGGCATGGTTGCCTTAATCTATGCGGTCGCTAGGGGGCGAATCCATGGACTTGCGGTGCTGACGGGGGTGCTGCTCACATATATAGTGATGCGAAGCTGTCCGCAGCGCAAAATGCTTGGGATATGGATGCTTTGCTTCGGGGCGACGGCTCCTGTTTGGGCTGTCTTGCTCAATATGGTGCAGGATCTGACGGTTTTCGAGCCGTTGTTCCTCGCGTCGTTGTTGGGGCAAAGTTCGGCTGTCAATGTCGTCGTGGCAACGGTGATTGTTTGCTGGTCTGTGCCCATGTTCGTTACGCACATCGCGCTCGCCCGCTCGGTTGAGGACGAGAAGGCCGTCTTGGAGTACCGGGCGAACGGGTCCACCGAAACGGCCCGCGTGCGCCAGCTGGCCCTGCTTACGTCGCGCTCCCTTTCTGATGTTCAGTCGCAAATTTTGCTGATGACGGCAGAGGGGGCAACGACAAAGGCCATTGCGGAGGATGTCGGTTACGCTGCATCTACGGTGCAAGCGCTGCGGTCTGCATCTTACCGCCAGTTGAAGATCAAGAATAAGGCGGAGCTAATTTTATTGTTATCGCAGGTAAATAACGTGTAAACGCCTGAGCAATCAACTCAATAGCGGGTGTTTACAGACATCTTTCTCTATTCATGCGAAGGTTGCCGTGCGTCGACGCATTGTTAACCGCTTTTGATTGGAGAAGGCCATGATTAAGCCAAGGAGCGCTATTGCTCGAATCGGAGTCGGCTTGGTGATTGCAGCTGGTCTGTCCCTAGGGGTTCCCGCTGCATCGTTTGCACAAGAGGAGTTTGACACCTCTCAGGTTTCCAGCATTACTCAAAACGCCGATACGGGAATTACGACCTGTACGAACAATGCCGATAAGGCATTTAGTTTTCAATGTGCCGGGACGAGTGCAACTGGCTACCGTCAAAAGGATGATTCCTCATCGCTCTATCTGGATATCCAGGGCCATACGGGAAATCCGCTTCGGTTATATACAGACGGTGCGTATAACACAAGCGGTAGCGGCAGCATGAATTGTACTCAGGGAACGTATCGTTCGAATCACAAGGGACAGTGGGAAATGTATAACCTCGTCCGTGAGAACGGGCGATCTGCGGCGCGACTGACTGCATGGGCGGAGTCTGGCTACGGCACTGTTATTGGCGTATGGAGCCCCGACTGCGTCGGGCATTTCCACAAGCTTCCCGCATAGTTGTTTGAAATGGCTCCCTTCCGGCTTTCTGGGTCGGAAGGGGGAGGAGGACGTATGAACCAAAAGCTCGCAAGATACGAACTGTCGAAAACGATTAGACGTCCAGCTTTTATCCTTGCTCTCTTGATTGCGGTCGCAGTTGCAATAGCTGCCGCGCTGGAGCCGTGGGCAAATTTGGAAAAAGAGCGCCACAACCTTCTTTCTTTTGGTTACGGCGTTGGCGTGCAAGCCGAAAATTATCTCGGTCAAACACGTGAAAGCAGCTTCGGTAACTGGATTGTTGTGAGCGCGAACGCGCCACTGTCTGCGTCGGTGTTTTTCTATGCACTGCCCCTGCTTGCAATGTTGGCTGGATCTTGGTCGTGTCTCTTTGAGCGTTTGAGTGGTTATGACATGCAGATATGCACGCGCGTTTCCAGAAAGGCGTACGTGAACGTAAAGATGCTGTCTGCTTTCCTCTCCGCGTTTACAGTGACTGCCATTCCTCTGCTCGTCAATTTCCTGATCGTCTCGATGCTTTTTCCTGCGTATCTTCCTCGGGTCGATGAGTCGACTTACGTAGGACTTTACCTGCATAGCTACTTCTCCGGTCTATTTTATTCGCATCCTTTGTCATATGTGCTCGCATACACGCTGTTCGATGCTGTCACGCTCGGGACTTTATCCATGGCTGTAACTGGCTTCTCAATTTTGTTTCGTAGCAGAATCAAAGCGATAATTGTCCCGTATCTGCTAATGGTTGCGTGGCATTTTGCAAATGGCTGGATCTTCGGCGTAATGGCTTGTGTGGGGTTTAACTGCAATATCCTCAACAGCATCAGGTCGGAATCGCTGAATAACTGGCCAGACATTCGAGCCGGTTTTGCGGAAATCATATTATTGACCCTTGCTTCGTTGGCTTTTTCTGGGGCGTGGAAAAGACGCGAGGTGGTCTGATGCTGTTTAGGCTGGTCGCCGCGGACCTGAGGACCGTTTTGAAGAAGAACATCATCACTTTTATTGCAATTGCGGCAGTGACCGTTGCGAACTTGGTGTACGCCTACGGATTGTCTTCTGTGTATGGGGTTAGAACGGATACCTTGGGGTTTGCGGATAATCTTGCGCTCGTGTTTGCCGGATCTGCTCCGTTTGAGCCTAGGCCCGGGGTCATGTTTGTGCCTCCGCTAGGATGGCTATTTCTCATTCTGCTTATTCTCTATACAACACTCGACTATCCGACCGAATCGTTGCACGGGTTTGGTTTGCAAGCGCTTGTTCGATGCCGGGCAAGAACCCTTTGGTGGGTCTCGCGTTTTATCTTGGTGGCGGCAGTAACGGCATTTTCACTGCTCGTGGTGGTTTGCTCTGTTGTGATTTGGAGCTTGGTGGTGAGCTCCTCGTTCAGCGCGGTCATTCATGGTGAGTCGCTTCAGCTGGCTAATTTGGCGCCGTGGTTTCTCAAAGCTGCCGAGGCGGATGCGCTGCCGTTTTTCGTAGGACTCTTTTTTGCTTTCGAGGCGCTTGCGTTTGCGCAGGCAGTGATTGGCTTTGTACTTGGGCCGTCGGTCTCGTTTGTGGTTTTAACGAGCTACCTGATCTGCTCGGCATATGCGCGACATTGGGCGCTATTGGGTAACGCCTTGATGCTGTTGCGCTGGGGCGGAATTGTCAAAGAGGGAATCGCGGCGGGCTCGAGTGGCTTGTTTTCAATTGTGATTATGTCGTTATGCCTATCGTTGGGTGGACTGTGGTTTCGAAGGGCCGACCTTATAGAAAAGGGGGACAAGATATGAGCGTGATCGTTAGGGACGTATCGAAGCGCATGGGCAAAAACGATGTTCTGCGCAACGTGTCCATCGAGGTTGACCCTGGGACTGTGGTCGGGCTTCAGGGGATAAACGGTTCGGGTAAGACCATGCTCATGCGAGCGGTTTGCGGGTTGATCAAGCCTACCGAAGGCGAAATCTCTATCGATGGCCAAAGGCTTGGGGCGGACATCTCGTTCCCGCCGAGTCTGGGGATGTTGATCGAGGCGCCTTCCTTTTTGGGATATCTGTCTGGCTACGACAATCTGAAGCTCATCGCTCAGATCAAGGGCGTTGCCACCCCCGAGGACATTCGCTCTGCCCTGCGGCTCGTGGGGCTCGATGCAGACGAAAAAAAGAAGTTCCGAGCATACTCGCTTGGGATGAAGCAGCGTCTGGGGATAGCTGCGGCAATTATGGAGAAGCCGAAGCTGCTTGTTCTCGATGAGCCAACGAATGCCCTCGACGAAGCGGGCGTTGAAATGCTCAAGCGCGTTGTGGCGATGGCGGCATCAACGGGTCGTGAGGTCCTTCTGTCCAGCCATGACGGAGAGGTGCTCGAGGAACTGGCCGATCGGGTTTACTGCATGCGCGACGGTGCCGTTGTGAAAGTTCGGGAAAGGTCGTGAGCGCGATGAAGAAGACCCTGTGGACGAGAAGATCGGCGCTCGCGCTTTTTTGCTGTGCTGCTGCCGGCCTTGCGGGCATGAGGGTGAGCGTCGTTAACGGGAACCGGACGGTCATTCCTGAGAAATATTACGCGGAGGGCGAATGGCTCTCGATGGATGGAGCGTTTCTGGGGTCGAAGGATGTGGTGACTGATGGGTATTCGTTTTGCATAGACGGGGCAGAGTTGCTCACGCCGCGCGAGTATCTCAAACGAGCACATGACGATTATTCAAAATATGGCACCGTGGATACGAAAACGAGACTGAAGGATGCCGACATCACGTGCGTTATCGCCGTAAAGATGCGTGTCAGAAATAGGGATAATATCGACGGTGGAATCAAAGCGTATGTTTGGCATCTGGTTCCGGAGTCTGCGCCAAACTATGATTTTGTAGTCAATACCGATCTGATAACGCAAGCCATGCCGGTCCTTGGCGGCTCTGCTGCGTTTGCCGTGGAGGTTGGGGCAGAAAACGAGTTGCTCGTCCCATTTATGATGCAGAACACCAACGACTATTTCGAAGGTTACGAGACCGTCCGTTTTGAGAAAGCATTTCCCGGGACTTACACGATGAAGATGACCGATCTGCCGGAGCGGAGGCTCTTAAGGTTTGAAGTGAAATAGCTCGAGAGCAAGGCAAAACGGGTCCATTGGCGGTACGCGCGCCCGATTCCAGGCGCCCCGGCCCGGAATCGGGCGCGGGACGAGGCGCCTTCGGTGTCGGCCGGCCTACCGCTTCTTCTTGCTCTTCTTCTGCTTGCGCTGCTTGCCCTTGGTCTCCTGGGGCTTGTCGCCCTGTTTTGCTTCGGCAGCGGCCTTTTCTGCCTTCATCTTCTTGCGTTTGGTCTCGATGCGGAGTTTTTTGTTGATGCGCGCCTTAAGGAAGGGACCGAACTGCTCGGCATCGCCGCGGACAAAGGTGTCCTTAGGGATCGTCACGCCCTGGTCGGCGAACATGGCCACAAAGATGCGCTCGCCGTCGAGCACGTGGTCGAGCTTTTCAAACGGGAAGAACTGCGACTTGCCGCTCGTGCCCCAAACCATCAGGCCGTCCTCGTTGGCGGCGACGCGGCGATAGCGGCCACCCATGGACTCGTCGGCCTCAACGGCGTCGATAAAGTCGCGGGCGAGGGTGTGGTGCAGGTTTTTGCTCCACCAGGCCAAAAAGGCGCCGAATACGATCAAGACGACGCCAAACTTGATCCAGTTGCCGCCGGCCACCAGCATGCCGATGCCGATGAGCGCGGCAATTGCCGCGGCGACATACAGCGAGCCGCGACGCCTGGGCGAGGCGACCAGGCGGGCGAAGTCGGTGACGAGGTCGTTTTCGTATTGGTACTCGTTGAGGTACAGGATGCCGTCGTCGGCTGCGGCCTGCTCCTCGAGCGCGACCTCGACCTGGTCGGCTGCTTCGGAGGGAACGAGGTTGCTCTCTGCGTCTGCCATGCTCTTTGGACTCCTATCGCGGCGGGCTCGCCGTACGGGTTATTATGGAATGCAGTATGCCGTGCGACCGCATGGCCGCCGCGGCAACAAGACTCAGTATACCCGGGGGAGCACCCATGGAATCGTTGTACCGAAAGTATCGCCCGCTCACCTTTGACTCCGTGGTGGGCCAGCAGCATATCGTCTCGACGCTCGAGCACGCCATCACCGAGGGGCGCCTGTCCCACGCCTACCTGTTCTGCGGACCGCGCGGCACGGGCAAGACCACCATGGCGCGCATTCTGGCCAAGGCGCTGCTGTGCCGCAATGCCGAGGCGGCGCGCGCCGAGGGTGCAAGCGGCTGCATGCCCGACGGTACTTGCGAGGAGTGCGAGCTCATTGCCGAGGGTAACCACCCCGATGTCTACGAGCTCGATGCCGCCTCCCGCACGGGCGTGGACAATGTGCGCGAGGAAATCATCAACTCCGTCAACTTTGCCCCGGTGCGCGGCAAGTACAAGATCTATATCATCGACGAGGTCCACATGCTCACGACGGCGGCGTTCAACGCGCTGCTCAAGACGCTCGAGGAGCCGCCGGCACACGTGATCTTTGTGCTGTGCACCACCGACCCGCAAAAGATTCTGGAGACCATCCTCTCGCGCTGCCAGCGTTTCGATTTCCATCGCATCGGCAACGAGGATATCGAGCGTCGCCTGGCATACGTGTGCGAGCAGGAGGGCTTCGATTACGACGATGAGGCGCTGGCTATCGTGGCGCGCCATGCCAAGGGCGGTATGCGCGACGCGTTGTCCACGCTGGAGCAGCTGAGCGTCTTTGGCAACGGTTCTGTGCATGCGGACGACGCCCGCTCGCTTTTAGGCGAGGTTTCGGACCAGATTCTGGGCGAGTTTTCCCGCGCCATTGCCGATCGCGATGTTGCCGAGCTCTATGGACTGATCCGTGCGCAGGTCGAGGAAGGAAACGACCTGCTGGAGCTGACGCGCGACCTGGTGGCGCATGTGCGTGACGTGTACGTTGCCTGCGTTGCTGGTGCCCGTGCCGAGCTGTTTGAGGGCGGCTCCGAGCAGGCCGAGGCGCTTGCTGCCGAGGCCGCTGCCTTTGGCGAGCATCCTGCCGACCGCCTGGCCCGTGTGCTGACGGTGCTCGACGATGCCGCACTGGAGATGAGGGGCGCGAGCGACGTGCGCCTGGTGCTCGAGATCGCCTGCACGCGCCTGGCACGTCCCGAGGCCGATTTAACGATTGAGGCATTGGCCGAGCGCGTGGCCCGCTTGGAGGCCATGGTTGCCAACGGCGCCGTGCCGGCGAGCGTGGCTGCTGCTCAGGCCGCCGCGCCTGCAGCATCCGTACCCGCTGCTGCCCAACAGCCGACGCTAATTTCGGGCGCTCGTGCTGCCGCTCCGGCGGCATCCGCTGCCCCCGCTGCTACGTCCGCGCGCCAGGGCGGTATGCCTTGGGACCGTGGTGCTGCTGTTCCGGCTGCCCAGCCTGCGTCCCGTTCTGCGTCCGTGTCAGCTTCCAAGCCTGCAGCGCCTGCACCTCAGCCTGCGCCGACTCCGACGCCTCAGCCCGTTGCGGCTCCCGCGCCTGCCACCGCTCCGGCACCTAAGCCCCAGTCCAACAATGCCGCCCAGGTTGCCGCCGCCGGTACTGCCGAGACGCCCGCGGTCGAGGATGCCGGAGAGCTGCAGCGCAAATGGGCCGAGGTTGTCGAGCGTGTCAAGGCGCGTCAGGCTTCCTACGCGGGGCTTTTGCTCAATGCCCGCGCCACGGCTGACGACGGCTCCAGGCTCACGGTCTCGTTCCCCGCGGGCTCGACCTTTGCCATCAAGATGCTTGGACGCGCCGACACGCAGTCGGTGGTCCTGCCGACAGTCAGTGCGGTCTTCGGTCGTCGTACCGTCGACTATGTCCTGGATGGGGGTGGCACGCCGGCTCCTCAACATGAGGAGCATTCTCCATCTGCACGGGCTGCGGTATCTGCGGACCCGCAACCCGTGTCCTCGGCGGCCCCTGCATCCTCGAGCGCCAGCGCGACGCAGCCAAAAGCAGCACCGATAGCGGCGCCGACCCCGTCGGCGCCTAAGCCCGTCATGGCCAAACCGGCTGCTCCGACACCCGCGCCCAAGCCTGCCTCGCCCGCGCCCAAGTCGTCTGACCTGGGCAAAGCCCCCTGGCTGCGCTCCGACAACCCCGCCGGCGCTCCTGCCACGGGCAAGCTCCCGACCGAGCCCGCGCCCCGAGCGCCCGAGCGCGCGTCCGCTCCCAAGGCTCAGCCCGCCGCGCCGTCTGCGCCATGGGAATCCGAGCAGGTTCCCTACGACGATGCCATGGTTGGCGGTTTTGTTGCCGATGCTGGTGGGGACGATCTGCCTCCGTTCGACGTGCCGGGTGCGGCGTCCGCGCCCAAGTCCGCTGCAACTGCCCCCAAAGAGGAGGACGCTCCTGCAGCTCCCTGGGAGTCCAACTCCGGTGCGGGCGGCCCCTTCGGCCATCAGGGTGCAGCCCCGAGCATCCCGCAGACCGAGGACGAGGCCAAAGCCCTCATCCGCAGCGTCTTCGGCCAGTCCACCATCTTCAAGCCGGTGGAGTAGCTGCGCAGGCGGGTATACTGCTCAAGAAGAGAACCCCTTGCCCGGGCGCATCTGTATTTCGGACATGTGCAACGTGGTGCCGCGTATATCGCATTCGAGCAGACAGGCGCGTGACGGTCGGCCTAGGATGCTGAGGTCGATACGATACGTCGCATGGCTGTCCGTGTACTCGACTTGCTCGGCGTTGACGGTTGCTCCGATTGTAAATAAAGAGCCCAGTTCGGCATCGACAATCTTGGAGTCCTTTATCTTGACCTTGAACTCTTGGTAGAGGGACGGGCTGTTGTAGTAAATGGTTCGGGTTCCGTCGGTGCATACATCGGTCGTCTCCCATTTGACGACGGGCTGGTCCGAGCTGGCTATCAGCAGTTCTGCTCCAAAAGCTATGGCATGGGTGATGATAACCAGTAATACCCAGACGACAAAGAGATAGAGAACCACATATGCAACGGGGTGTTTTGAGCGGATGTTTTGGAGTACGGCTGGGACATTCACGAGGGCACCTCCAAATCGTCATCTATGACAATCAAATTATACCCAGCCGCCATGCGTGCCGCCTCGAGCAGCGGCTCGGCATTTTGCCATGTAGCCTTGTAGCCCTACGCATAAACTGCCTGGTTCCAGCTCTGCTAGATGTAGCTTGAGATAATTATGCAACCTTGCATAATTCGACCTTGCATAATCTTGGGCGTGCGTCACGCTCAAGGACATGTATATCGACTGAGGTAGCGTGTCCGCCCCGCTTGCTTGCCCCGCGCCGTGGTACGATTTTTGAGTTTGAAAGTCCCGTCGCGCTCCGGCTGCCCTTGCAGCTTGTCGCGCGGCCGCACGTAAAGGAGCCATCATGGCCGGTATGAACATGCAGCAAATGATGAAGCAGGCTCGCAAGATGCAGGAGCAGCTTGCCGCCGCGCAGGAAAACCTTAAGTCCCAGACCGTCGACGCCTCTGCCGGCGGCGGCATGGTCAAGGTGACCGTTAACGGCGAGATGGAGCTCGTCAACCTCACCATCGACCCCGATGCCCTCGATCCCGAGGACGTCGATATGCTGCAGGACATGATCATGGCTGCCGTCAACGAGGCCGTCCGCGGTGTCAACGAGCTCGCCAACAAGCAGATGGGCGCCATCACCGGCGGCCTCAACATCCCGGGCATGCCGTTCTAAGACACGCATATATATGAGTGCCAACCATAGTCTGCAAAAATTGCTCGATGAGCTGGGCCGTCTGCCGGGCATTGGTCCCAAGTCGGCCCAGCGCATCGCCTATTACCTGCTCGAGGCCGATGCCGAGGAGGCGCGCCGCCTGGCCGAGGCTATCCTGGAGGTTAAGCAGGAGGTTCACTTTTGCAGCCGCTGCTTTAACTACGCCACGGCCGACGAGTGCTCCATCTGCCAGGATTCGATGCGCGATACCACTCGCATTTGCGTGGTGGGCGAGCCGCGCGATGTCCAGGCGATTGAGCGCACGGGCAGCTACCACGGTCTCTACCACGTATTGGGCGGCGTGATCAGTCCCATGGACAAGATTGGTCCCGAGCAGTTGCACATTCGTGAGCTGCTGGCACGCTTGGGCCACGAGGACATCCACGAGGTCATCATCGCCACCAACCCCAATATCGAGGGCGAGACCACGGCGAGCTACCTGGCCCGCACTATCAAGCCGCTGGGCGTTGAGGTATCGCGTCTGGCGAGCGGCCTTCCCGTGGGCGGCGACCTGGAGTATGCCGACGAGCTTACGCTTGGGCGCGCCATCGAGGCCCGTCGCACGATTTAGGTGGCGAGCCTGCTCCTGCCGTATGTCTTCATCGCGACGCACGGGGTAGCCATAATTTCCCCGTGCGACTGTAAGTTTGTTGTGCAACAAAGATGCTTTGTATCCGCTTATCGCATGGATGCTTCCACTCGCATCCTTAATTTGCCCATTCGTTGCGCAACCTTTTGGGTTCGCTGATACACTCAAATATGGATTCGAATGAATGCGCCGCTCCCGAGCGGCGTGTTTTTGTTGGAGGAGAACGCATGCGGCCCGGTGGCACTCAGACAAAGCGCGGCGCCGCGGTGCGCATGCGACGCCGACTGGGCTTGGCGCCGCGGGCGTACGCACTGCTGTCTTGCTCGCTGGTGCTGGTCATAGCTGGCGTTTCTGCCTATGGCATGACCGTGCCGTCCATGATGCAGGCACATGCCGCACGCGAACCGCGCGTGGGGCATGAGGTCAAAAGTGACCTGGGGACCACGACTGGATATGCTTGGGCAAGTGTGGTCGCGCATATTGTGTTTGGCACCGGCGACGCGGACGGCGCCGAGGCCCCGGACAACGAAGTCACGCTTGCCAATGGCAAAACCATCGTGCTCACCAACACCAAGATCATCGATCGGTTGTCCAACAATAGCGTGGCGGCAACGGTGAATAAGGTCGAGCAGCAGAAGGAGCAGGACGCCCAGCAGTCCGGAAAGCCCGGTAGCTCGGATACTTCTGGCTCCGGCTCGGATTCGTCGAGTTCGGGCGGTGGCTCTGGGTCGGGTTCCTCTGCCGGAGGGTCTGGAAACGGCGGCTCGACGGGCGGCAACACTGACAACGATGCAAACTCCGGTGGCCTTTCCGCTGCTGAGGAAGAGAGCATTCACAGCTGGCTTGTGACCAAGTACAACATGCTCGACGGCTATGTTTCTCGTGCCAATGACGTGGTCTCGACCTATAACTCTACGGGAGATCCCAGGCCGTGCGACAGCCTGGTCGGGGAGATGTTTGTCATTCGAGCCGAGTTCGGTCGTCAGACATTCTCGCCCCGGTCAAAGTGGTATCAGCAGTATGCCAATCTGTGGGGCTGTTACACCAACCTATGTCAATGGGTCGGCCATTACGGCGATGATGACGTCGCGCTCGGTAACTTCAACAATAACGTGGCGGCGCTTGCCCTATGATGACCGATCTTGCATCCACCACACCACAATCGCTCGGTCGCGATCCCATGGTCGGCCTGCGCCTGGCGCGTGTCGACGGGTTTGAGCCGGCCATTGCGCTCGGTCAGGACGAACTGCCTGCCTATCTGCGTCGTTTTACGATACTGTTTGCCGACGATGCCACCATGCGCCGTGGCGGTATCGGCCGCGTGACGCGTGCCGTCAACGCCCAAGGCGAGGCCGTGGCACTCAAGCAGCTCATCTTGCCAACGTGCGATGAGTTTGACGATGCCGCCGCCCATGAGGCGCTGGTCGCCAAGTTCAAAGCGGCGTTTCGCGAGGAATACGAATGCCATCGCGCCCTTTCGGGCCTTAAGGGCTTTCCCCGCCTCTATGGCTGGGGCGAGGTCGACGGTGTGCCTGCAATTGTCATGGAATGGGTCGAGGGCGAGACGCTCGCCCGCTTGCGCTCGCGCTTTGCCGTGGACGATGCCGGCCGCCTATCGCCGCTTGTGGCGGCGCGTCTGGGTCGCGACCTGTTCGATCTGCTCTGCCGTATGAGCCTGGTGGGCGAGGGCTTTGTCCATCGCGATATCTCGCCCGCTAATATTATGGTGCGTACGGCGCGTCTACCGCTTGACCGGCAGCTTGCCGAGGGCACCTTTGACCTGTGCCTGATCGACTTTGGCTCGTCGCTGGCGCTTGAGCCTGCGTCGGCCGTGGCCGGTACCGGCGGCAAGGCGTCGTTTACGGAGCGCTATGCCACGCTGCGTCGCGCGACGGTTGCCTATGCCCCGCCCGAGATGCTCACCGACGATATTCCCGACCTGCGCGCTTTGCGTATGTCGCCGGCGATCGACGTCTATGCCGCAGCAAGCACGGTTTACGAGCTCATTGCCGGCGCCGCGCCATACGAAGCCGCGCCGAGCACTTCGGGCACCTCGGGTTCGCGCAAAAAGACGCGCGACATCGCCAGCCCCTACCGTCTCAAGATGGACACGCTGCCCGACTATCCCATTGGTGCCCATGCGCCCGGTTGCGATTTGACTCAGCTGCTTCGTCGTGAGCCCGATGTGGCGCTCGCTGCGGCCGAGCAGGCCCAGCAGCTGGGGCTTGAGCCGGATTCCGAGGAGCTACGCGATGCGCTGGCGTTTGTCGATGCCCAGCTGTTCGACGTGGTGATGGCCTGTCTGTCCAGCCATCAAAAAGATCGTCCCGAGCCGGCGGCGGTCGAGGCGGCGCTCTCGGCGTTTTGTGACCACTATGCGCAAAATGTCGGTCGTTCGCTCCGCGGCGAGCCGCTCACGCCGTGCCCCATGGATGCGTCTGGCCGCGCGGTTCGTCGCGCGCTGATGGTCGGCGCGACGGTCGTCTGTGGCGTGGTTTGGGCTGTGGTCGTGGTTTCGGCCGCGCTGCTGGCGTCGGGCGCTCGCGTGACGGCGACTTTGGGATCGCTCGTGTGGTCTGGGTCGCTACCGGGTATTATTGCCGCACTGGCGTTGGCGCTGCCAGGCATAGCCGGCGTTGCCGCGGGGGCACTTGCGCGCGATCGGCGCTCGGGCTTCCTGCAGGGTGTGCTTGCGCTTTCTGCCTGCGAGGTTCCGGTGCTGGTTGTGGCTGCATGTAGCGTATTTTCCCAACGCGCCGTGATGGGCGGCCTTGTTGCCGCTCTGGTTGCAACCTATACGCTTACGTGGTTTTTGCTTGCGATGGGCTTTGCCTTTGAACTTCCCGTTTCGGCACCGCGACGCACAAAAGCCCAGATGGCGACTCCGCTTGCCGGTGGAGCCGCAGCTGTCCGTACTTTTGGCGGACCTGTCGAAGTATCGTCCGATTCTATTTCTACGACCAAGGAGGCCTAGGTCATGGCATCTCAAGTTGAGCTCACCCCATGCGGGGCCATGTTTGACATCTTTAAGCGCGCAGCGCATCTGAGCCATATCGAGCTGTGCGGCTTGGTGCTTTCGTCCCGTCCGCTCGCCGACGGCCGCAGCCCGCAGAGCCGAGCCGCCGATCGCTCTTGGGTTTCCCGCTTTATCGTTCGCGCGCCGGTCGGCACGCTTCAGCAGCGCTACTTTGCCGAATACGGTACCTCGGCTGCGCGTATTATGTCGCAACTGGCCCTGCGCCAGCGCAATCCCATGGACTCCACGGCTGTAATCAATATGGTGTGCGGTCCTGCAGGTGAACCGATGGTACGCGCGCTCGAAGAGTGCCACCAGGACACGAATCTCTATCGCAACGCGCTCGATCGCCTGTCCCAGGCGGCGGAACTCATGCCCGCCGAGCGCGCCGAGGTCGTGCTGGTGCTGTTTGTCGCCGTCGGTTGTTCGGCGGATGTGCGGTCCTCGGTGAACTATGCCATCGACTACGCGAACGCGACCTGCGGCGGAGGCACATCCACGCCGCGTTCGCTTGGCATGTCGCTGACTGCGGGCGAACGCGAACCCGCCCCGGCGCACCCTTTGGGCTTGCTGCGCGTGCAAAACAGTTTTGTCGTGAGCGCCCCGCGCTGGATTCAGCCGAGTGAGCAGGGTGTTGAGATTGGCGCGCTGGCCACTGGTGAGGGCGATATTACCGACGTCGGCGACGATGTCTCGGCCCGCCATGCCCATATCTGGTGCGATGCTCAAAATATCTGGCACGTCGAGGACTTGTCGTCCACCAACGGAACCGTGGTGGTAAACGGGGCCACGCGCGTTTGCATTCAGGTCGAGCCCGGCCGTTCCGCCCAGCTCAATCCCGGCGACGAGCTCAAGCTCGGCGAATCCACTACCTATGCCATCCTCTTCGGTGCCCTCTAGCCGGCAGTTAAGGACGTTCCTTTTCTGCCGGCACTTGGGGACACTCCTCGGCGCGCCAGAGCCGGTCGCCTGGGGATGGAGAGGCCATTTTGGCCCTTGGCGGTCAGTCGGGGCGAAACTAGAAGATCTTTCCGATTCGCGGCTGTTCATGCTTGTAGAGCATCTAAAACAATAGGATGTTATTCTGGAATATGCCGGGTGCGTGAACTTGCCTGTCTTAGCCTTAATAAGGTATAGGGGAGTTTGGCTCAGGGGTTCCGTGTTGTTCTTCAGCGCAGTATTGTGGGACAGATTTGCTGAGATTGGCGCCTTACACCGCAGAGCGCACGGAAGGCTCTCGATTTGTGTTCTGGCCCCAGAATACAGGGCCTGATACTTACCAACTGTGGCATGGATGTAACATCTGTAGAAATCAACCCTTTTGTTGTCGACCTTTGTAAGAAAAACACTGCCATCAACTCTTTGGATGACGAAACTAGGGTGCTTGAGGGGAGCCTTTACTCCCCTCTGAGAGATGACTCATGTTTTTCGCTTGTCGTTGTGAATCCTCCGTTACTGCCGATTCCGGATGAGATTCCTTATCCCTTCGTTTGAGATGGAGGACAATCGGGTCTGGATAAAACACTTCGTATTCTTAAGGGTGGCGATACGCATTTAGAGAAAAACGGTAAATACTGCTAATAGGGGTGACGACGATGGTGCGGGGGCGACCCGCGATGCTCTCATCAATACGTCGGATACTTGGGAAATCAGGTCTAGATGCATGTATGATGATGCTGTGTGGCTATTCAATTAATCCGCGTTCCGAATGGGTGCAGGGTATAGCTGCGACATCGTATGCTTTTGACCCGGCGCGATACTCAGATATTTCTGAGGCGGTTGACGAAGTTTATACGCACTATGCCGCGCAAGGCGTTTCGGAAGTTTGCACATCTACGTTACGGGCTTAGGTTTCTTCAAGCGAGCAGGCCGGTTGCGTTATTTCGAGCGATTTTTCTAGTCTAGACGACAAAAGGCAAAGGATTTGATGGGTATAAAACGCGGACGTTTGTGGGCGGATGCTCAAATCTATTGTGGCAATCGGGCGGTTGAAAAAGATATTTCAACCGCCCGATTGCCAGGTTCGTCGGAGGAGATGTCCGATTCCGACTCTCTTGTAGGAAGAGCTTGAGATCGTATTGGCCCAAGGCAATCTTAAAGCAGTCTCATTGGCAAATCTTCGCTCCTGTTGTGTTGAGGTGTAAGGTATCAGTGATTGATGTTTTGTGGCGGGTAGATTGGGGCCTTCCTTGATTCGATGCGTTCTCTCGAGGTTCATCAGAGCAAAAGGGGCTTTCGTCTTCATTGCTATCACGGTGATTGGAACCGCTCTCTCCTATGCCATGCCATACGTGAACGGGAAATTCTTAGATTTTCTTCTCGGTAACCGCAGCGAAAGAGACGCCGTACTCTTCGCGCTCCTGGTTGCGTCAATAGGAGTTTTCTCCACCCTCTTTACTTATTTTGCAGGAACACTTTCCATTCGCATAACCACGAGACTTTCCTTTGATCTTCTCAGGGAGGCCGTCTTGCGTTTTGAAAGAGACGATTACTTGGTGAGTCGGACCATCGATCCAGCCTATACAACGCAACGGATTATTTCCGACTCTAGCGTGGTCTCATCCTTCGTTTTGGCGAATTTTATCAGTGCGCCGCTGTCCATTGTAGCCATTCCCATCGTATTGCTTATCATATGGTCAATTGATTCAACTCTCGCGGTGTTTTCCATCATTCTCCTCATCGTGTATTTCTGTGTAATTACTGGGTTGAGGAAACTTTTGTATAGGGTCACGTATGAGAAGAAAGAGGCGGACAGCGCCTTTTACGCCGCAATTGCATCGCAGCTTAATCAGATTCTCAACATTCAACTGACATCTTCGTACGGCAAGAGCGAACAAGCGCTCGACGCTGGGTTTAAGAGCTATTTTCCCAAAGTTTTGCGCTCCGGAAAGCTATCATATTCTCTGACATCGCTCGATGGTCTTTTCGCAGCGTTGTTTCAAGCGGTGATACTTGTTGTTTCCGGAGTACGAATCATTAACGGAACTATGTCAATAGGCGAGTACACTATCATCGGTACATACTTCGCGGTTCTCTTTAAGACTTTGAAAAGTATGATGTCATTGTTCAAATCCTATCAAGATGCCAAAGCATCATGGGATAGGACGGCTATCGCGACGAGAGAAAAGGAGAGATCGGGGTGGAATCGGACCGATTTAGCTAAACTCGATGAAATAAATGACATTTCGGTATCTGATTTGGAATTCTCGGTTGCCCTTCCAGACGGATCTGTCCGAGAGGTCCTCGGCGGGTTTTCTTTCAAGTTTTCCGGTCCTGGTACATATTGCATAGTTGGGGAAAACGGAAGAGGCAAGACGTCACTTCTTTACTTGATGCTCGGGCTATACTCATCGAAAGGCAAAGTAAAATACAACGGCGTGCCAATCGAAGAATGCGACTTGGATTACATACGTGCGAGAGAGATATCGTGCTGCCCACAGTCGTGCTTCGCGCCGGACGAAACGGTGAAAGAGCTGTTAGAGTATTTCGACACGCCCTTTTCTTCCTATCACCGGGGTGTAGATGGCCTACTTTCGCTGGAAAACAGCGTGAAGGAGTTGCTCGGGAAACGTTGCTCCGCGCTTTCGGGCGGTGAGCTGCGCCGAGTGTACTTATGGTCGGCGATTTCACGCAAGTCGTCAGTTTTGGTACTCGACGAGCCCACGACTGGGTTAGACGCTGTAAGCCGCGCCGAGCTTGCGGCCTATGTTAAGCGCAACAAGCAAAGCCAGCTGATCATCATTGTCTCTCACGATGACGAGATGGTCGGCGCGGTAGAAGGGGTAGTGGATTTAGGCAGCATGTACCGGGGTAAATGCTGACAAGTGTAGTGCTACCCAACTGACAGAGATAACAAAAAAGCGATGCAGATGCACGTAGCATTCAGTCGGTTTGGACTCGGTGCCTTCACGCCATCGCAACGCTTTCAGATATAGTTCTCATTCTCTTACTAAAGGAAACTTTAGTCTACGTTGTCTTGTCGAGACAGAGGTGAAGCGAAGTGTTGTCGCGACGTATCTTATTCCAGGTGGCTCAGTATCATCGTGAGAATCACACCAAAGTGTACTTACAATTCTCGTGTCCCACGGACAACATGAGCTGAGCATTGAGGTTCCACCCTTTGCTGCAACTACACGGGGTTGGACGGCAATGAATATGCCGGGCCGCATGCCACGCGCAGCGGGGGTCCATGCCCCAGTATGTTGCCTACAGCAGCCTCGATGTCCACGCACACATCATCTCTGCCTTCGTGTTCAATCCGTTTGCCGGAGAGTGCGAGGGTTACAAGGCCGTAGAATACGAGCCGAACAAATGAAATGCGGTATCGACGCATAGGATTAAACTGACGATTGCTTTGCACCGAAAATACGCCCGGAAAGCCGCTATGGGTGGCGGCCCGGGTTAAATTGAGAGGCCCGTCCGATCACTTTCATGTGACGAACGGTCGGGCTTCTTATTCCACTTGCCAATGCTCGGCTCATATTGGAAGAAAGCTACGCTAATGTTTGCGTGATACTCCTATTTTTTCCGAAGAAAGAATCGGATAATGAAGAATAACAATAAAAAAGGTGCCAGATATAAAGCAAGTACAAAGGTTAATCCAACGAGACCTTGCAATAATGGCATAACTCCTCCCAGACACGAGATTTTGGTATTTGTCCCCATCTTATTTTGAATTGGACCAAATAGTTCCTAGACACAAAAACTACTCGTCAACTGGATCGCACCAATCTGCTGGCAAAACACAGCTTGATTCTTTATCGACATAGCACCAATCCGCAACAGGGCACTCGGCGATGTCGTAAAAATTGCATATATCAACTCCAAGACAACAAGGCTCAACGGGAGTATGTTCATTTGAACCAACAGGATGGATATGCTTCATAACAGCTCCTCACCTTAATCCAATTAGAGACTACGTTTGATCAATGCCACAGTGATCTACAACGCAGATGCTGCCGCCATCCATGTCATAGTCGCAGTAATCGTATGCACCACAGCCATCTGCTTTATCATAAACAGTACAGATGTCAGTAATGCCCAAGAGGCAGTCAAAAGACATCGGCTTCACGCCTGCCTCGTCGCCACTTCCTGGATTAATCGGATGAATATGCTTCACGACTACCTCCCTTTGAGTGCAGAAAAACCTCAATATTGTGTATAACAAACCAAGATGTCTAGTTCACCATATTTCTAGAATGGTTTCGGCGAACGTAGCAATAAGCTTCGCAGACGGTAATCAGAAGAACGAACACCTCCACAATGGTGACAGCAATGCGCTGAACCGCTTATTCCGATACAGTAGCTTCTCGTTGATTTTTCTCCTGCGAAGATGAGTGGCGGGAAATAAGGTCAAAAGCCATCTCGTAGCACATTTTTCTATATTCACATGATGCAGGGTGTAGACTCTTGGGCAAGTAGCCGTGCTCGTCTGCAGCCTCCCAGCTACAGCCCCCACCACAGAAAGACCGAGCCCAACAGTCCGTACAGTCAATTCTTTTTTCGACACCCTGACTCCAGTTTTCAATATACCTAGTTTCGTCAATTCCGGTGACGATGTTGCCCATTTTGAATCGCATCATCCCGACAAACCTGTGACAGGGGTATACGTCCCCTTCGGGAGTCACGGAAATAAAACGCCTGCCAGCCCCGCATCCGACAAAGGCGATCCTGTTGCTCATAATCAAATCAACTGCAGTTTTCAATGTTCTAAACAAGGGCTTTTCCCCTTGATCAATCTGTTTGAGATATTGATCCGCCAAATCTATTAGGCCCGCCCTGATTTTGTTTAATGAGTGTTCGTCGAGTTTGATATTCTCATCGAATGAGCTCACGGGCGAGAAGTAAATCCTTCTGAAGCCCATCTCTTTAAACTGAAGATAGTCTTCAACAAGGTTACAGTTATTATTTGTTAAGGTCGCTCTTGCGCCGAAGGGGAACGACTCGGAAAAACGACGAACGTTTTTGTCGATATCGGAGAAAGAGCCGCCTCCCGTCTTGTACGGGCGCGATGCATCGTGCTTGCATCCTGTACCATCGAGACTAATCAGAACAGAAAACCCGTGCTCCTTGAAAGAATTCACAGCAGTGTCATTCAAAAGCGTTCCGTTGGTCGTAATAGAATAGGTAAAGTTTCTATTGGGGTATATTCTTTTTGAATAGTCGACCGTTTTCCATATCAGCGGCTCGTTAATCATGGGTTCCCCACCAAAAAAGACGATTGCAAGCGTTTCGTTTTCCGATGAACTTGCGACGAGGTAGTCGACCGCCTTGAAGGCTATCTCGTCTGTCATCAGCAGAGGAGACGTTCCATAATCTCCTTTACCGGCAAAACAGTAACTACAACCAAGGTTGCATGCATGTGAAACGTGGAGTTCGATGGATCTAAGTTTTCGAGGCGTGTCTTTTGTTAAGAAAGTCCGCTCAGACAATCGTTGATACTCATCAATGTCGTCTTCAAGTTCTGCTATGGTCGTTTGGTCGTAGCCTTTCGCAGCAAGTGACTTTGTTAGCAACTTCGAGTTGACCGTTCTTCCCGATGCTTCAAATATGCGAAGCGCATCTTCTGATGCTTGGTCAACCTGAAAGCAATTGCGAGTGACCTCATCGAAGCAGTAACGACGATCACTTACTGAGAAAAAATGCATACGTTCCTCAATTTCATGCTGGACTGGCACTAACCTTGTTTATTGTTACGCAGCTATAAAAAACCACCAGCGGGGATTCGGTGTGCGGCCCAATCGGACTCCCAAAAGGTTCTATTTGAGACTGGCAAGCTTTGTGTTGTTGGCACTTCGACAGCGCTCTTTATTCCAACATGGAGCCTCGCAGTTTGAGTCGACTTGCCTCTGGAAGGTCCGATCTCAACTTGATTTAGGATGAAAACAGATTACAGGCGCGCTCCTCTAGAAAGAAAGGAAACCAATCGCCGCCTTTCACCAGGAAAGTTTTTATAGCCCACCTCGAGCAAAATGAAAGATGCGAGAGCGATTGGGGAACAACGCGAATCTCCCCTTTTGGGTGGGAGCGAGCCTTCAGCCACCGGCGAACGACTCGCCCTGGTCAGAATCTGGAAGTGGTGCCGGGCCGCTTGGGCCTCCCCGGTGACTTCGTGGGGCTTACCTGCCTGACGTCGAGGAGTACATCCGCAAGATTCGTTCCCTATGCCGTTTGCTCTCACGCCCGCCTTGGTTCCAAGTCGGGCGAGCACGAGGTCGCGCCGGCGCATCCGCTGGGACTGCTGCGCGTGCAAAACGGCTACGCGGTGAGCGTCCCGCGCTGGATTCAGCCGAGTGAGGAAGGCGTCGAGATCGGCGCGCTGGCAACGGGGGAGGGCGGCATCACCGATGTGGGCGATGACGTTTCGGCTCGCCATGCCCACGTGTGGTGCGATGACCAAAATGTCTGGTACGTTGAGGACCTGTCGTCCACCAACGGAACCGTGGTGGTAAACGACGCGACGAACGTCTGCACCCAGGTCGAGCCCGGCCGTTCCGCCCAACTCAATCCCGGCGACGAGCTCAAGCTCGGCGAATCCACTACCTACGCCATCCTCTTCGGTGCCCTCTAGCCGGCAGATAGGGACGCTCCTTTTCTACCGGCACTTGGGGACACTCCTTGGCGCGCCAGAGCCGAACGCCGGGGCGCAGGGGTCATCTTGGCCCTTGGCGGTCAGTCGAGGTAAACCTTTACCGCCCGCCTATATTTGCCGCTATTACACTTGACGGCGGGGTACAATAAGCCCGCATGCGGATTTCCGTTGCGGGCGCTCCCCATCGCCGGGACGTGCCCGGGAGCATCCGGCATGCGGCCTTTGCAGCGCTCGGTCATGTGCAAGACGGGTAGCTGGGCCTGCGGTGCGCAAGCGCCCCTCGCCTTGGCATGCCTTCTCTCCACGCCATGTACCTGCTGCTCAGTCTGCCTGCCAGATGATTGGAAGCAACAGCGAAAATCCCATCACGCCAACATCCCGGCGATCGCCGGGGCCTGTATACCTATATGAGAGGAGAGGGGTATATGGCGCGTAAGTTTAAGTCTATGGACGGCAACGAGGCGGCCGCATATGTTTCGTATGCGTACACCGAGGTAGCGGGAATCTATCCCATTACGCCGTCCAGCCCGATGGCCGACCATGTCGACCAGTGGGCGGCCCAGGGTCGCAAGAACATCTTCGGCACCCCGGTCAAGGTCGTCGAGATGGAGTCCGAGGCAGGTGCAGCCGGTACCGTTCACGGTTCGCTGGGTGCCGGTGCTCTGACCACCACCTACACGGCTTCTCAGGGTCTGCTCCTGATGATCCCGAACATGTACAAGATCGCGGGCGAGCAGCTCCCGGGCGTCTTCCACGTCTCCGCGCGTTGCGTCGCTTCCCACGCCCTGAACATTTTTGGCGATCACTCCGACGTCATGGCCTGTCGTCAGACCGGCTTTGCCATGCTCGCCGAGGGCAACGTCCAGGAGGTCATGGACCTCTCGCCGGTGGCTCACCTTGCCGCCATCGAGGGTAAGACCCCGTTCCTCAACTTCTTCGACGGCTTCCGCACCAGCCACGAGATCCAGAAGGTCGCCATGTGGGACTACAAGGATCTGGCCGAGATGTGCGACATGGACGCCGTCCAGGCTTTCCGCGACCACGCGCTCAACCCTGAGCACCCGCACACCCGCGGCAGCCACGAGAACGGCGATATCTTCTTCCAGAACCGTGAGGCCTGCAACAAGGTCTACGACGAGCTTCCCGCCGTCGTCGAGGGCTACATGAAGAAGATCAACGAGAAGCTCGGCACCGATTACGGCCTGTTCAACTACTACGGCGCTCCCGATGCCGACCGCGTCGTCGTGTGCATGGGCTCCTTCTGCGACGTGCTCGAGGAAGTCATCGACTACCTCAACGCTCACGGCGAGAAGGTCGGCCTGGTCAAGGTTCGTCTGTTCCGTCCGTTCTCCATCAAGCACTTCGTCGACGTTCTTCCCGAGACCGTCCAGAAGATCGCCGTCATGGACCGCACCAAGGAGCCGGGTTCCATCGGCGAGCCGCTCTACCAGGACGTCGTCTCCGCTCTCTACGAGGCCGGCAAGACGGGCATCAAGGTCGTCGGCGGCCGTTATGGCCTGGGCAGCAAGGACACGCCTCCCGCGTCCGCGTTCGCTGTCTTCGAGGAGCTCAAGAAGGACGAGCCCAAGCGCGAGTTCACCATCGGCATTGTCGATGACGTGACCAACCTGAGCCTGCCCGAGGCCGAGGATGCGCCCAACACCGCAGCCCCCGGCACCATCGAGTGCAAGTTCTGGGGTCTGGGTGGCGACGGTACCGTCGGCGCCAACAAGAACTCGATCAAGATCATCGGCGACCACACCGACAAGTACGTCCAGGCCTACTTCCAGTACGACTCCAAGAAGACCGGCGGCGTCACCGTCTCGCACCTGCGTTTTGGCGATTCCCCGATTCGCTCGCCGTACTACGTGACCAAGGCCGACTTTGTCGCTTGCCACAACCCCAGCTACATCGTTAAGGGCTTCAAGATGGTCCGCGACGTCAAGCCGGGCGGCACCTTCCTGGTCAACTGCCAGTGGAGCGACGAGGAGTTCGCCGAGCACATGCCCGCCGTGGCCAAGCGCTACATCGCGAACAACAACGTCAACGTCTACCTGATCGACGCTATCGACCTGGCCGCTAAGGTCGGCATGGGCAAGCGCACCAACACGGTGCTCCAGTCCGCCTTCTTCGCGCTGGCCAAGGTCCTGCCCGCCGAGGACGCCCTGCAGTACATGAAGGACGCGGCTACCAAGTCCTACATGAAGAAGGGCCAGGCTATCGTCGACGCCAACCACAAGGCCATCGATGCCGGCGCTACCGCTTTCCGTAAGTTCGAGGTTCCGGCCGACTGGGCTACCGCCGAGGACGCCGCTCCCGTCGAGCTCTCCGAGGAGACCAAGTCCGCCATCGCCCAGCAGGTCAAGAACCTGCTCGAGCCCATCGATCGCATGGATGGCGACAGCCTGCCCGTTTCCGCCTTCGTCGGCTGCGCCGACGGCCAGTTTGAGCTGGGCGCCTCCGCATACGAGAAGCGCGGCGTCGCCGTGGTCGTTCCTCACTGGGACGAGACCAAGTGCATCCAGTGCAACCAGTGCGCCTATGTGTGCCCGCATGCCACCATCCGTCCGTTCGCGATGACCGAGGACGAGGCTGCCGCCGCGCCCGAGGCTACCCGCACGCTCGACGCCATGGGCCCCAAGGCCAAGGGCATGAAGTTCACCATGGCCGTGTCTCCGCTCGACTGCATGGGCTGCACCAACTGCGTCAAGGTCTGCCCCAAGGGCGCCCTCGAGATGGTTCCCACCGAGCAGGAGATGGACCAGCAGCCCGTTTGGGACTACATGGTCGAGAACGTCTCCGAGAAGAAGGAGCTCATCGCGGCCAACGTCAAGGGCAGCCAGTTTAAGCAGCCTTACCTGGAGTTCTCTGGTTCCTGCGCCGGCTGCGCCGAGACCGCCTATGCACGTCTGGTGACCCAGGTCGCCGGCGACCGCATGTTCATCTCCAACGCCACCGGCTGCTCCTCCATTTGGGGCAACCCCGCTGCCACCGCTCCGTACTGCAAGGACAAGGACGGTCACGGCCCGGCGTGGAACAACTCCCTGTTCGAGGACAATGCCGAGCACGGTCTGGGCATGGCCGTTGGCTATGAGGCCGTTCAGCACAAGCTGATCGCCGCTACCCAGGAGATCATCGCCTCCGATGGTCCGTCCGATGAGCTCAAGGCCGCCGGTCAGGCTTGGCTCGACTCCGTCAACGATGCCGAGGCTTCCAAGACCGCTGCCGCTGCCTACGTTGCCGAGCTTGAGAAGTGCGGCTGCGACGCCTCCAAGGCGATCCTCGCCGACAAGGCTTACCTCACCAAGAAGTCCTTCTGGATCTTCGGCGGCGACGGCTGGGCCTACGACATCGGCTTCGGTGGCTTGGACCACGTCCTGGCTTCCGGCCACAACGTCAACGTCTTCGTCTTCGACACCGAGGTTTACTCCAACACCGGTGGTCAGGCCTCCAAGGCCTCGAACCTGGGCCAGGTCGCTCAGTTCGCCGCTGCCGGCAAGGTGACCAAGAAGAAGTCTCTGGCCGAGATTGCCATGAGCTACGGCTACGTCTACGTGGCACAGGTTGCCATGGGCGCCAACCCGGCTCAGACCCTCAAGGCCATCCACGAGGCCGAGGCCTACGACGGCCCGTCCCTCATCATCGGCTACAGCCCCTGCGAGATGCACTCCATCAAGAAGGGTGGCATGCAGAACTGCCAGGCCGAGATGAAGAAGGCTGTCGAGTGCGGTTACTGGAACCTCTTCCGCTTCAACCCCGAGGCTGCTGCCGGCAAGAAGTTCTCGCTCGATTCCAAGGAGCCCGCGGGCGGTTATCAGGAGTTCCTGATGAACGAGGCCCGTTACGCTTCGCTGACGCGTTCCTTCCCCGAGCGCGCCGAGGAGCTCTTCAAGGAGAACGAGCAGGCCGCTATGGACCGCTACGCTCACCTGCTGAAGCTCAAGACGGTGTACAACGAGGCCTAAGTCTCCCACCGCAGGATCTGAGGGCTGACCTTCGCGGACGTCCTCGGACATGACAGAACCCCCGCTGCGCACTTTGTGCGGCGGGGGTTCTGTCGTCCTGCGGAATGTCCGCGAAGGTCAGCCCTCAGATCCTGCTACGACTACGTCCTCGGATTGTGGGGCTGAATGAAGGACGTGGCTGATGGGGCGCCTTGTTCCGGTCGCTGTTTCGCGGCTTTGCCGCGAAACCACGCGCTGCTTTGGGCATAGAGGGGAGACCCGACAACAAACAACGCCTTATCGGAGTTGTTTTCCCAGTTCAAAAGCCTATCAATGATCTTATGGGGCAGCATTAAAACTCCTAAATGACAAAAATTGGCAGATAGGATTGCCCCTAAAAGTACAAAAATTGGCAGATAGGACTGACCCAAATCATACAAAAATTGGCAGATAGCAAAGACTCGCTTAGGTCTCAAAGCCATCGAACCGGCCCGGTGCCATGCAAAAAGGCTGGGGACGCTGTTGCTTGCGTCTCCAGCCTCTTGATTACTACTTTGGGCCCCGTGATGGGGTGTGGTTGGTGCTGCTAGTCCGGTTTACCTTGTCTCGCCGGTTTCGGTGCGCAGACGGTAGCCGTGGACCAAGTCGCTGATGGCCGGCCAGGGAATCTGGCGATCGACCCAAAATTGAAGCTGGACTAGATAGCGCTCGGTGGCGCGGGTGAGGGCGGCAAACTGCTTGTGAGTCTCTACCTGGGCGTAGAGGTCGCGGCTGCGGGCGAGGATGGCGCTCGTGTCGTCCATCTTGCCGGTGACGTCGAAGGCGCCCGAGAACCAGTCGCACAGGCGCGCAGCGCTGTTGTTGAGGGTGGCCAAGTCGGCGGTGTCGCCGTTGGCGTTCTCGGTTGTTTGGGCGCGCAGGAGCGAAAGGACGTCGGCGGCGTTCATGCAGTAGCCGACGGTAAAGTTCCATACTGCGAATTCGCGGCCGGTGTCGAGCTTGCGGCGGCGCATATAGTCGATATCGCGCGGCTCCTCGAGCATCATTTGGTCGGCAAGGGCTTCAAGCGAAGTGGTGTACTCTGCAAGATCGAGTGCAAGCAGGGTGTCGATATCCATCATGTTTAGGCCTCCGCTTCGATCTCGACGATTTCGTTTTTGATGCACATGCCCTGGTTGTTCCAGACCTTGCGGCAAGCGGCGGCAAAGCGCTCGCGGTCGGCCTCGCAGATGCGGGCAAACATGTTGCAGGTGCCAAAGGGCTCGCAAATATCAAAGAAGATGCAGATCGAAGACCAACCGCCGTACCAGCTCACAGCACCCGCCGGCTCGTTAAAGACGGGGTTCTCGATGTACTCGTAGTTGGCGATGGGACCCGATACGGGATAGGTCACCTCGGTATCGCAAATCTTGGCCGAGAAGATGCGCGACTCGACCGGACAGGACGATTCGAACAGCCTGCACGTCTCGGGCGCTTTGTCCCAGAGCATGTCGGCGAGAAACGTCTCGTCATTCAGAGTGATCTTGAGCATTTTTGTCATCGTAAGGACCTCCTCAATCCGTCGCTCAAGGGGCTCGCTGGCGGATAAAGGAGAAGACAGCTACGGGGTCGCCGAACCCAAACTTCACGGCAGATGCCTGTCGCCCCAGCCCGTGCTGTACTCGGCTAAAGTATCACGCCTTGGGGGCAGAAGCAATATCCCTGTTTTGAATTTTTGGACACTTTGCCGCAATGCAGCTCGCTCACGGTTGCTTGCCGCGGGGCGAAGCGCGATGGGTTATCCCTTTTGTTGGATGAAAAGCCCCATGTTTTTGCAGGGGTGCATACTCGTCTTATAAGTGCATAGAATCTCGTATAGTGCGAGTAAGATTTTGCGCTGTCCGTTTTGTGTTTAGCAAAGATATAGTTTGCATAATCCGGTCTAATCCCTGCTCTATTTAAATAAAGTTGCACGTAAATGGCGTAGATATGCGTGAGCTGGGGTTCTTTACGCTGAGCGGGTAAAAACGACCGTTCACCGTTCCGCTATTTTCAAAATGAATAAAATGAGCGATAAAGAGAATATAAACCTTAATAAACTCGCGTATCGCACGGACGCGGGTTATTAATGGGTTGTAGGCCTTTTACAGAAAGGATTCCAGCAATGTCTAAGCCTCTTGGCAAGCCCGATCGTATTGTCGTCGCCCTCGGCGGCAACGCCCTCGGCAACAACC
>DXZZ01000130.1:0-2867 GCA_019419425.1 Collinsella sp.
ATTGACATATGAACATGCGCTCATATAATCGGAAGTAAGTTATATGAGCGCATGTTCATATGAAAGGATATTGCAATGAGCAGCCACGCTGATGAAACAAAGACTGGCATCGAGGCCACCGAGCCGATCGTCCCCACCACCTGCTCGCCCGAGGACCTTCCCGACGAGGAGCTGTTGTACGACCTGGCCGACCTGTTCAAGGTCTTCAGCGACACCACACGCATCAAGATTCTCTATGCCCTCATGGGTCGCGAGCTCTGCGTGGCTGACATCGCCGAAGCGACCGCGACCTCGCAGTCTGCGGTGTCGCACCAGCTGCGCACGCTTAAGCAGTCGCACCTGGTCAAGTTCCGCCGCGACGGCCGCAACATTCTCTACTCGCTCGCCGACGATCACGTCTACACCATGCTTAACCAGGGCATGAGCCATATCTGCGAATAGCAATCAACCACGGTATCAGCGCGGCCGGCACCCAGACCGCTAACACAGGGAAAGGAACCCACCATGAAAAAGCAGTTCAAGCTCGACGAGATCGATTGCGCCAACTGCGCGCGCGAGCTTCAGGACGAACTTGCCAAGCTCGAGGGCGTCAAGTCCGTTTCGGTCAACTTTATGACCCAGAAGCTGACGCTCGAGGCCGACGACGCCAAGTTCGACGAGGTCCTGGACCGCGTCGTTGAGTTCACCGCCGACGCCGAGCCGGACTGCGAGATCATTCTCTAACCCGCGCATACGTTGACCTGCGAGGCCGCGCTTGCCGCGGCCTTTGCTCGCGAAATTATATGAGCGAGTGTTCATAAACTCAAATGAGAGGTTTGAATCATGACAGCCGCCGATCCCAAAAAGAAAAAGAAGAAGCGCAAGAAGAAAGAGTCCCTTGAGCACAAGCGCAACCGCATCCTGGTAGCACTGGGCATTTTTGCCGTTGTTTATGCCCTCGACGAGCTCGGCGCCCTCACTATCGCATTTGGGGAGCCTGGCAACATCTACGCCAGCTTCGCGCTGTTCCTCGTGCCGTTTTTGATTGCCGGATACGACGTACTGCAAAAGGCATTCAATAACATCCGCCGCGGCAAGGCCTTCGACGAGAGTTTCCTTATGGCAGTCGCGACCATCGGCGCGTTTGCCATGGTGCTCTTCCCCGATACCGACCCGCACATGGCCGAAGGCGCCGCCGTCATGCTGTTCTACCAGGTCGGCGAGCTGTTCCAGGCATACGCTGTGGGCAAGAGCCGCAAGTCGATCAGTGCCATGATGGACATCGCGCCCGACTACGCTAACGTCGAGCAGCCCGACGGCACGCTCGAGCAAGTCTTCCCCGATGACATCGCCGTCGGCACCGTGATCGTGGTCAAGCCCGGCGAGCGCGTGCCTATCGACGGCGTCATCGTCGAGGGCGAAACCCAGCTCGACACCGCCGCACTCACGGGCGAGTCAGTCCCCCGTCCGGCCAAAACCGGAGACGATATCATCAGCGGTTGCATCAACATGACGGGCCTCATCCACGTGCGCACCACCAAGCCCTTTGGCGAGTCCACCGTCGCGCGCGTCCTGGAACTCGTGGAGAATGCCAGCGAAAAGAAGGCGCGCACCGAGAACTTCATCACGCGCTTCGCCCGCGTCTACACGCCCGCCGTCACCGGCGCGGCCGCGGTACTCGCGCTCGGCGGCGGTTTGGTCACCGGCGCCTGGTCCGACTGGATCCTGCGCGGCCTGACCTTCCTGGTCGTCAGCTGCCCGTGTGCGCTCGTGATCAGCGTGCCGCTCAGTTTCTTTGGCGGCATCGGCGGCGCGTCCAAGCTGGGCGTTCTCATCAAGGGTTCCAACTACCTCGAGACGCTCGCCGATGTGGACACCGTCGTCTTTGACAAGACGGGCACCCTCACCAACGGCACGTTCTCGGTCGTCGCGGTGCACCCCGAGGCAGGCTATACCGAGCAGTCGCTACTCGAGGTCGCAGCCCTCGCCGAGTCGTTCTCCGACCATCCCATCGCGCAGTCCGTGCGCGACGCCTACCAGGGCGAGGTCGACCCCAAGCGCGTGAGCGACTCCGCCAACGACGCGGGCCACGGCGTGACGGCAACCATCGACGGCAAGCACGTCGTCGTCGGCAACGCCAAGATGCTCGCCGCGGCCGGCGTTGAAGCACCGGACTGTGAGGTTGCCGGCACAATCCTCCACGTGCTCGTGAACGGCGTGTATGTCGGCCACATCGTGATTGCAGACACCGTTAAGGCCGATGCCGAACAGACGATCCGGGACCTGCACACCGCTGGTATCAACCGTACCGTCATGCTCACGGGCGACCGCGAGGAAGTGGCTGCGTCCGTTGCTGAGCAGTTGGGACTCGACGAATTCCACGCGCAGCTGCTGCCGGGCGACAAGGTCGATCGTGTTGAAGCGCTGCTCGCGGCCGAAAGTGGCAAGGGCAAGCTCGCCTTTGTCGGCGACGGTATCAACGACGCTCCTGTGCTTACGCGCGCCGATGTGGGCATTGCCATGGGCGCCATGGGCTCCGACGCCGCGATCGAGGCCGCCGACGTGGTGCTGATGGACGACAAGCCGTCCAACATTTCCCGCGCGATCCGCGTGGCGCGCAAGACCATGTCGATTGTTTGGCAGAACATAATCTTTGCGCTGGGCATTAAGCTGCTGATCCTTGTGCTGGCAGCGCTGGGTATCGCCAATATGTGGCTTGCCGTCTTTGGCGACGTAGGCGTGGCGATCATCGCTATCCTGAACGCCATGCGCGCGATGGGTGTCAAGAACCTGTAGCGCCTGTGGTCCCTCCGGCCGGGACCGGGCTTGGTTTTGAAAACGTCCTCGACCAATGAAGCGCCCCCGTTCTGCTCCTTCGGAGCTACGAA
>DXZZ01000131.1:0-2843 GCA_019419425.1 Collinsella sp.
ATCGACGACCAGTTCTCCGAGGATGCCTCCGCAGCCATCATGAAGACGATCGAGAAGGGCAAGTTTAGCTTTACCAGCAGCGGCTCCGATGCCATTCGCAAGGCCGTGCGCGATTCGCTCTCCAACTTTATCTGGAGCCGTACGCGCACCCGTCCGATGATCATTCCGGTCGTCATGGAGGTTTAGTTTGGCGCGCGGATCTGCACAAAACGCCAAAGGCAATAAAGCCAACAATCAACCGGCATCTGCTAAGGGTGCCGGTTCCCATCTCCGTGCCAATAAGGGCCACGAGTCCGAGTTCGATGAGTTCGAGCCCCTGGTCGAGCCTTCGGCCAATCGCGATATTGCCGGCGTGGTCATTGCCGTTTTGGCGATTGCATCCTTCATTGCCGTGATTTCGCCAGCAACGGCGCCCGTGACGGCTGCTGTCGCCGGTTTCTATCACCTCGGCTTTGGCCTGGGCGCCTACGTGTTGCCGATCGTCATCTTGCTGTTTGCCGCCACGCTCTTTTTGGGTGAGGACTCGCCGCTCAACATTCGCTCGGTTGCGGGTGGCGCCGTGGTCTTTATCGCCGTCGTCTCCATTCTTTCGCTGATGGTGCCGGGCACGAGCGATTCGTGCGACCTTATGTTTACGCCGCAGAACCTTTCCGTGTCGGGCGGCTACATTGGCGCCTTTATCGCAAGTGCCTTGCAAAACGCCCTGGGTAAACCTATCGCCATGGTTGTCTTGCTGGGGCTTGTCGTCGTTGGTTTGGTCATTATCGGCTTTTCGGTGGGTGGCGTTTTGCGCTCCGCACGCGATCGTGCGGCAGATTTTGCCGAACGCCGTCGTGCCGATGTCAACGCCAGCCCGTGGGGCGATGAAGAGGCCCTGTCTGTTCCCGGCGTCGCTCGTCCGCACCTGAGCATTCTGCGCCAGAAGGGGACTGACGCCGCGGTGACCACGGTCATGGGTGGCGATGTCGACCCGGTTTTGGATGACGACGAGGACGATGACCCGTTTGTCGACGTATCCGAGTCGGTTGAAGCCGAGCGGGCCAAGACCACGCTGCTGCCGCGTCGCCATGCCAAGAAGGGCAAGGCTGCGCCTAAGCTCAATACGAGTGAGCCCGACCCGTCTTGGTCCGATAGCGAGATTGAGCTCACCGAGGGCGATGACGAGGACGACGAGGGTCCGATTGAGACCGCAAAGACAACTTTGCTGCCGCGTCGCCATGCAAAGCGCGGCCAGGTAACCGGCCAGCTTTCGATGGAAGACGACTCCGATAAGATCGACGAGTCCGAGCCGCCGTTTGTCGTGAATCCCGTCTCGGCCGCACCTCAGATTCCCGACTTCCTGAAGCATCCCAAGGTTGCCGGTGCGCCTGCCACGAGTGCTATCGAATCGGCTGCGGCTCGTGATGGGGGAGTGGACGACGGCGCCGCAGATAACGAGGGCGAAGAAGAGGACGGACTCAAGCTTCCGCCGCTCGAAATCCTGCATGCCAACCCGCAGTCGGCTTCCGCCGCGTCTTCGGACAAGGAGCTGGAGCAGACCGCTGAGTCACTGCAATCCACCTTGCTTGAGTTTGGCCGCAGTGCCCGCGTGGTCGGCTGGATCGCCGGCCCCACGGTGACGACCTTTAAACTGCAGCCCGGTGAGGGCGAGCGCGTGAGCAAGATCTCGAGCCTCGAGGACGATATTGCGCTTTCGCTTGCCGCCCAGTCGGTGCGCATCTTCGCGCCGATCCCCGGCACCTCTCTCGTTGGTATCGAGATTCCCAACCGCAAGCGCCAGAACGTCAATCTGGGCGACGTGCTGCCCTATGTGAAGGGCGGTCCGCTCGAGCTCGCCATCGGCCGCGACGCCGAGGGCACGCCGGTTGTCGCCGACCTCGCCAAGATGCCTCACCTGTTGATTGCCGGTACGACCGGTTCTGGTAAGTCGGTGATGATCAACTCCATCATCACGACCTTGCTCATGCGCGCCCTTCCCGAGGACGTTCGCCTGATTATGGTCGACCCCAAGCGCGTCGAGCTTGCGGGCTATAACGGTCTGCCGCATCTCTATGTGCCCGTGGTGACCGAGCCTAAGCAGGCCGCGAGCGCTCTGCAATGGGCTGTGTCCGAGATGGAGCGTCGCCTGAAGGTCTTCGAGCGTCTCAACGTGCGTAAGATCTCGACCTACAACGAAAAGCAGGCTGCTGGCGAGTTTGAGCATTACGACAACCCGCCGCAAAAGATGCCCTACCTGGTCATTATCATTGACGAGCTCTCTGACCTGATGATGGTCGCCGGTAAGGATGTCGAGGCCTCGATCGTTCGTATTGCACAGCTGGGCCGTGCCGCCGGTATTCACCTTATCGTTGCCACGCAGCGCCCCAGCTCCAACGTGGTGACGGGCCTTATCAAGGCCAACATCACCAACCGCATCGCCTTTAACGTCGCCACGGGCATCGACTCGCGCGTCATCATCGACCAGATGGGTGCCGAGAAGCTCACCGGTTTGGGCGACATGCTGTTCTCCAAGGTCGACTGGGGCAAGCCCCGCCGCATCCAGGGCTGCTTTGTCTCGGACGACGAAATCAACGAGATTGTCGAGTTCGTTAAGTCGCAGAGCGAGCCCGACTACCACGAGGAGATTCTGTCCGCCGTGGCGCCCGCTTCCATGTCCATGGCTGGTGGCGGCGGCATTGTCCGCACCGGAGTCGCCGAGCCGCAAGACGATGATCCGCTCATTTGGGAAGCCGCCCATATTGTGGTGGAATCGCAGCTTGGCTCCACATCTGGTCTGCAACGTCGTCTGAAGGTTGGCTATGCGCGTGCCGGGCGTATTATGGACATGCTGGAAGAAAAGGGTG
>DXZZ01000132.1:0-2841 GCA_019419425.1 Collinsella sp.
AAGCCGCTGCCCCCGCGCTTCGACTTCTTTAGCAAGCACGAGAGCCAGTACTAAAGCACGCCGGCAGCAGCGTGCCCGGAAAGTAGTCAATTTGGGACGGGAAGGAAAGACGGATGTCCAAGCCGCGTCGTCGTAAGCAGAAAAAGCAGGTTAAGCCCGAGCTCAAGCTTAGGCAGTTTGCCGCTACCGAGCTTTCCGACCGGCTTGCCGCCCAACACTCCACCGCCGACCTGCCGCGCTTTATGGTCGACACGGTTGCCGGTGCCTATACGCCTGCCGATGCCGAGCTCATGATCGAAGGCTTTGGCGCCGCAGCCGCGCGCCCGGTCACGCTGCGCGCCAACACGCTCAAGGCGACCGCCGAGGACATTGCCGCGGCACTCGACGCCGCCGGGATCGCCCACCGCTCCGTCGCGTGGTACTCGGATGCCTTCATCCTGCCCGACGCCCAGGTATCCGACCTGTGGGACCTCGACATCTACCGTGACGGCAAGATCTACCTGCAGAGCCTGTCGTCCATGATGCCGCCTTTGGTGCTGGGCGCCCAGGCCGGCGAGGACATCCTGGACATGTGCGCGGCCCCCGGCGGCAAGACGACGCAGATCGCCGCCCTCACCCAGGGACAGGCGCACCTCACCGCCTGTGAGATGAGCATTCCCCGCGCCGAAAAGCTCGAGGCAAACTTGGGCCGCCAGGGCGCCAAAAACGTGCCCGTCATGCGCATTGACGCACGCGAGCTCGACGAGTTCTTCCGCTTTGACCGTATCCTGCTCGACGCCCCCTGCACCGGCACGGGCACCGTCATCAGCGGCAACGAAAAGAGCCTGCGCGGCCTCACCGAACAGTTGCTCGTTAAGTGCGCCCGCTCGCAGCGCGCGCTTCTGGACCGCGCCATGGGGGCCCTCAAACCGGGCGGCACGCTCGTCTATTCGACCTGTTCGATCTTGCCGCAGGAAAACGAGGATGCCCTGCAAGAGGCCCTCGACAAGCACATGGACTGCGAGCTCATCCCCCTCGACGGCACGCCAAGCGAAAGCGAAGCGCGTCGCGCCCAGGGTGCCGGCGAGGATCCGCATATCGAGTGCAACGCCCTTACCGAAGCCATTGCCGAAGGCCACGTCTCGGCCATTGCCAACCGCATGCCCGGCACGCTGACCATTCCGCCCAGTCGCGACTTTGAGGGCTTCTATATCGCCCTGGTCCGAAAACGCAGCTAGCGCACGGATTCAAAACTCAACAAGCTATCGCCGTGCGCGCCTGTCCTGCTGGTCCTCATGCCGCGCAAGCGCTTCACGCTCCTTGCGCTCAGCCTTTTTGCCCTTAATGGCCGTGACCGCAAAGTAGATGACCGCGGCGGCAACGATTGCGCCCACGCATAGGCCAATCGAGCCCAACATTGCCGAGAATTCCATACCGCGTCACCTCTCTTTTGTATACGGGACATTCAAGATAGCACCTCGATTCCCGCCACCACAGCTCCTTCACGTTCGCCGGCCCTTCAGTCTAACGGATGGCGCAGCGGGGAAAAATCAACTCGTCAAACGATTTAGCACTCGCAACGCCGGTCGTACACTGCCGACCGCACAGCATAGAAACGGACCGCCATGGATTCTCTCAACGATTTGAACGAGCGCGTCGACGCCTTTGTCGGCACCAGCTCCTTCGAGACGCCTGCCGCGACGAACGACCAAGCCCCCATCGATGTTCCCGCCGAGGTTCACGAGGACATCGTCGCCTCGGTCGACTTCTCCGAGGTTGAGCTTGCAGACGAATTTACCGAGCCCCAGGTGGCCGTAACTCCCAACGGCCTTTTGCCCATGGAGCCGCTGCCCATCGACGGGCGTCTGCGCAAGGCAGCCCTCCGTATGCCCGATGAGATCGAGGAGGCCAGCGGCTTTACGCTCTTTGGCCGCCGCATCAAATCGCTCATCTACACCACCGACGTGGCGGTCATCCGCAACTCCAATGCCGACGCCGTGTTTGCCGTCTACCCCTTCACGCCGCAGCCCGCCATTACGCAAGCGTTGCTGACTGTTGCCGAGTGCCCGGTCTTTGTGGGCGTTGGCGGCGGCACCACCACCGGTAAGCGTTCCGTGCAGATGGCGGCCGTATCCGAGATGCAGGGCGCGGCGGGCTGCGTGGTCAACTCCCCCGCTACTGCCGAGATGGTCGAGCACATCACCAACATCGCCGACATCCCCGTCATCGCCACGGTCGTTCGCTGCGACGACGATGCTCACGCCAAGGTGCGCGCCGGAGCCAAGATTCTCAACATCGCCGCCGGCAAAAACACGCCCCAGGTCCTGCGCGAGCTGCGCGAACACTATCCCAACCTGCCGCTCATCGCACCGGGCGGCAAGACGCCCGAGAGCATCCGTGAAACCATCGCCGCTGGCGCCAACGCCATCATCTGGACGCCGCCTTCGGCCCAGCAGCTTCAGACCGACATGATGCAGCGATACCGCAAGATGAAAGAAGACGCCACGCCCGTCATCTCGCGCGACGATGTGCCCATTATCGACCAGGTCGCCGCCGCCGAGGTTAGCCAGGTCGAGAACATGAATCCCGACGTGCCGATCCCCGACGAAGTCATCGAACGCGTCGCTGCGATCCACGAGCGCGTCGAGGAGCATCGCGCCAACCGCGGCCTCAAGCCGTCACTGCACGGCTTCTTCTTCCGCGGAAAGAAACGCTAACCCCAACAGCAAGGCCCGCCCCACAATGAACTGCGTCCCAAATCTTGGACGCCCTAAATAGCGACTAGGCCGCGAGGGCCTGATTCCGGAACTCCTCCGGGGTCAGGCCCTTCAATCTTACCTGCCTCCGGCTCGTGTTCCAGTG
>DXZZ01000133.1:0-2840 GCA_019419425.1 Collinsella sp.
TCGCCCACCATGAGCGAGGAGACAGGCAGAACGGTCTGTTCATCGCGCATGACGGCAGTGCAGATGCGTTTAACGGCCATAGCGACACCGTAGTAGGTGGCGTGCTTCTTCTCGATGATGGTGTAGGCAGAGTTCTTGACGTCCTCGGCGATGCGCTTCTCGGCAGCCTCATGCTCCAGATGACCGTGAAGCTCGCAGAAGGTGTTCAGCGGAACGCCGGCAACCTGAGCGCTGGACCAAGCGACAAACTCGGAATCGCCGTGCTCACCCATGACATAGGCCTGGACATCGCGCGGGTCGACCTCGACATGGGCACCAAGCATCTGCTGCAGACGGCCGGTGTCGAGCACGGTACCGGAGCCGATGACGTGGCCCTCGGGCAGGCCGGACATCTTGATGGCGGCGTAGGTCAGAACATCGACCGGGTTGGAGACGATGAGCAGAATGCCGTCGAAGCCGGACTTCTTAATCTCGGGGATAATGGACTTAAAGATGCTGACGTTCTTGTTGACCAGGTCCAGGCGAGTCTCACCGGGCTTCTGGGCAGCGCCAGCGGTGACGACGATCATGGCGGCGTCGGCGACATCGGAATAATCGCCGGCGTAGATCTTCATCGGCTCGGCAAACGTCATGCCGTGCGCGATATCCAGGGCCTCACCCTCGGCGCGGTTCTTGTCCACGTCGATGAGGACCATCTCGGAGAACAGACCACTCTGCATCAGCGCGAACGCCGAAGACGAACCAACGAAACCGCAGCCGACAATAGCGACCTTCTTCTCGTTAACCATTAGAAACTCCCATCTCTCTCCACAAACAAGCCGCCCGGGAACGACCCGAGCGGCTTGCCGTAATCCCAATACATCCAATCGGGACTTTGATTATGCTCCTATTCGCAGCCAAAAATCGACCGTTTACCGAAATTGTTTGCAGAAATCGTAAAATAACTGCACGAAATCGGTTTCGAGCTATTGACGAGTCGAAACAGGTTTCTAATACAGACCCGCCTCGCGGATGGCCTCGACAGCCAAAGCAATCTGATCGGGCGGCAGGACCAGCGCCATGCGCACATGCCCCTCGCCCGAAGGACCAAAGCTCGCGCCCGGTGTCACCACAACGCCGGCCTTTTCCATGAGCTCCTCGCAAAACGCCATGGAATCGGTGCGACCACCGGGAAGCTTGGCCCACACAAACATAGAGCCATGCGCGTTGGGACGCTCCCAGCCCAGGCCCTCAAGACCGTCGCACAGGGCATCGCGGCGCTCCTGGTACTTCAGACGCTGCGCCTCGACCTCATCGCGCGGACCGTTCAGGCAGGCGATAGCAGCCTTCTGGATCGGGAAGAACATACCAAAGTCGATCTGGCCGCGCAGCTTGGCAAAGGCCGAGACCACATCCTCGCGACCGACCAAAAAGCCGATACGCGCACCGGTGACGTTAAACGACTTGGAGAGCGAGAAGAACTCAACGCCCACCTCGAGCGCGCCGGGATACTGCAAGAAGCTGCCGCCCGGCTCACCGTCGAACACGATGTCGGAGTATGCGTTGTCGTGAACGATCAGCAGGTCGTGCTCGCGGGCAAAAGCGATGATCTCCTCGTAGACCTCGGGCGTGCCCACCGAGCCCACCGGGTTCGCGGGCAGCGACACGATCATATACTTGGCACGATCGGCAACCTCGGGATCGATACCCGCCACATAGGGCAGGTAATTGTGCTCCGCCACCAGCGGATAGTACTCGAGCTTGGCATCGGCGATCTTGGCACCTGCCTCAAAGACCGGGTAGCACGGATCGGGAACCAGAATGGTGTCACCCGGATCGAGCAGGGCAAGGCCCAAATGGCCAACGCCCTCCTGCGTGCCGTTGCACGACTGCACCATAGACGGCGTAATGCCCGAAACGCCAAAGCGACGCTCGTAGTAATCGCACACGGCTTGCTTGAGTTCGGGCAGGTCGCGCAGGGCATACTTCCACATCTCGGGGTCCTGGGCCGCTTGCGTGAGCGCCTCGACCACGTGGTCGTACGGCTTAAAGTCGGGCGTGCCCACGCTCATGTTGTAAATGGTCTTGCCCTGAGCCTTCAGCGCAAGCAGTTTGTTGTTGAGCGAGGCGAAGACCTCCGCGCCAAAGCGGTCGAGACGCTGCGATGCCTGCATGGTGCCACCTTTCGATATGAAAAACGCGGCGCTCCGACAAGAGCGCCGCGCGATACGGGCCATCAGATTGCAAAAGTGTAACGCTTGCACCCGCTGTTTTGGTTCAATTTGGCAACCTTAGTCCATCGGATTGAGCGCGTCAATCTGGGCGAGCCACAGGCGCGAGCTGGCGTCACTCGGCATGCGCCAATCGCCGCGCGGGCTGAGCGTGACCGAACCCACCTTGGGGCCATCGGGCAGGCAGCTGCGCTTAAACTGCTGGGCAAAGAAGCGACGGTAGAACGTACGCAGCCACGTGTGAACGGTCTTGACGTCGTAGGCGCCCTCGAAGCTCTTGAGCGCCATGCGGTAGATCTTGCCCGGCTCAAAGCCAAAACGCAGCAGGTAGTAGAGGAAGTAGTCGTGCAGCTCGTACGGGCCCACCAAATCCTCAGTCTTCTGCGCAATCTCGCCGTCGCCCGTGGGCGGCAGAAGCTCGGGGGACACCGGCGTATCGAGGATATCGAGCAAGACCTCGGCAATACGCCCGCCAAAAACATCAGCGGCATAGCGCACCAGATGGCGCACAAGCGTCTTGGGCACGCTCGCGTTGACGGCGTACATGCTCATGTGGTCGCCGTTGTAGGTAGCCCAGCCGAGCGCCAGCTCCGACAGGTCGCCCGTGCCGATGACAAAACCGCCGGCCTG
>DXZZ01000134.1:0-2812 GCA_019419425.1 Collinsella sp.
TGAAGTCGTAGGTGGGCTTCAACTTGCACTTTTTAACATCAGAGAAATCGAGGGTAACGGACTCGCCGTCCTCGAGCTCGAGGGTCACGTTCGTCTCGGTGGCGGCGGCGATCTTGCCGGCGTACTTGCGACGGCCCTCGGTAGCGGTGGAGGTGAGCTCACAGTTCTCGCCAACAAAGCGGGCAAAGTCGCACGGGCGGCGCAGCGGGCGCGCCATGCCCGGGCTCGACACCTCAAGCGTATAGCTCGAAGAGATAGGGTCGAGCTCCTCAATCACATCGCCGACCCACTTGGTGTTGGCCGTGACGTCGTTGAGCGACAGGCTCTGACCCTCGGCACCCTCGATACGCACGCGCACGCAGGGGGCCTTGGTGGCGCCCACGAGCTCGACGTCGACGATGTCGACATCGTGCTGGGGAGCGACGGCCTCGAGCGCGTCGATGATCGCCTGCTCGGTCTTGGTCTTGACCATTGTGGCACCTCCATCCATACAAAAAAGAAGCGGGGCCGAAACCCCACTTCTTTCAATTACAACTTCATTTGCAAGCAAACTATACCAATAGCTGCGGAAACGCGCAAGCACAGTACGAATCTGCAGGTCAGCGTGCGCACAGGTTCTCCACAAGAATAGGACAATTGACCGAGGAACCCCATGCGGCGCGCCCTCAACAGTCCCAAAACGGGCCATGCGTCCCAGCGTGCCGACCGAATCGGGCCCTATGGGCATTCCATCCCTGGGCGCACATCGGCCAGACTAGAGCTGAGAGGCATTCTGTAGCGAGAAAGCCTGCCGCACGCATTGACCACACAACCTTCCAGTATCTCTACGGCAAGGAGGATCCATGGAACGCCTAGGCACCCTCTGCGCGACCGCGCTCGTCGTAGCTGCCTGTTCGTTCGCTCTGACGGGCTGCAACAACATCGATGGTAAAACCGGACCATGCGAACCGGAACTCGGCAGCACCAAAACCATCGAGAAAACCGAACCCCCGGTAAGCTTCGACAAAATAGACGATGACATCGACGATCCCCAGGGCTTAGGTCCCGACCCTCAAGAACAGTTCCCCATCGACCTTGAGGCAGACGAGAACGTCCATGTTACCTGCGTGGGCAAGGACGCCGACGGCTACGGCGACGCCGCGCTCGTCTTTACGGTGACCAACAACACCGGTGTCGACATGATGTTTGGCGATGTGGACTCCTATGCCTACGTCAACGGCGTGGTCCGCGATGTGCGCATGCGCCAGCAGGTCGCAGCGGGCGAGGAAACGCGCGCCATGCTCACCTTTGTGGGCACCTTCGACGATCCGGACTTTAATGTGAACAACGACCTCAACGACGTCTACCTCAACATTTGGATGTTCGAAGAGGCAACGGGCAACGTTTACTTTAGGGACCTAGTACACATCCCATAGAAGAGGGTGCGACGCAATGACAAAGCAGGGCATAAAACACAAGACGAGGGACAACCCAACCGGATCGCCCCTCGTCTTTTATGTGTCAGCTAAGCGCGCAGCGCTTACTTGACCACCAGGTTGACCAGCTTGCCGGGCACGCAGATGGCCTTGACGACCGTCTTGCCCTCGAGCCACTTGGCGACGGCAGCCTCGGCGGCAGCCTGCATCTCCTCATTGGAGGCATCGCGGGCCACGTCGATGCGGCCGCGGACCTTGCCGAGCACCTGAACGACGATCTGCACCGTGTCCTCGATGGACTCGGCCAAGTCGAACTCGGGCCAGGCGGCGGTGTAGGCGTTGCCCTCGCAGCCGAGCGCCTCGTGCCACAGCTCGTCGGCCCAGAACGGGCAGATGGGCGCCAGGACGCTCACGATGTCCTTGGCCACGCCGTAGCACAGAGCCTTGTCGCGGTCAGTACCCTCGGTGGCGTTGAGGTAGGCGCTCGCCGCGTTGACGAGCTCCATGACGGCCGAGATCGCGGTGTTGAACTGGCCGCGATCGAAGTCCTCGGTGCACTTGGCGATGGTGCGGTGACGCTCGCGATAGAGCTTCATCGCAACCTCGTCGAGCGCGGACTTGTCGAAGGCCACGTTGGCGTCGCCGGACTGGACGAGCTGCCACACGATACGCCAGGCGCGCTTGATGAAGCGGTTGGCGCCCTCGACGGCCTTGGGATCCCAGTCGAAGTCCTTCTCGGGCGGAGCGATAAACAGGATCGCCAAACGCATGGTGTCGGCGCCGTAGGGCTCGATGACCGAGCTCGGGGGCACGACATTGCCCTTTGACTTGGACATGGTGTCGCCGTTCTCGTCCTTGACCATGCCCTGGCACAGCAGGTTGGTGAAGGGCTCGTCCACGCTCAGCAGACCCAGGTCGCGCAGCGCCTTGGTAAAGAAGCGGCTGTAGAGCAGATGCAGAATGGCGTGCTCGATGCCGCCGATGTAGTTATCGACGGGCATCCAACGGTCGGCGGCCTCGCGGGAGAAAGGCAGCTCGGTGTTGTGCGGGTCGGTATAGCGCAGGTAATACCAGCTGGAGCAGGTGAAGGTGTCCATAGTATCGGTCTCGCGCTTGGCCGGGCGGCCGCAGACCGGGCAGGTGGTCTCGTAGAACTCCTTGCACTCGGCGAGGGTCTCGCCGGCACCCAGGTCCAGGTTCTCGGGCAGCGTCACCGGCAGCTGATCCTCGGGCACGGGCACGATGCCGCAGTGCTCGCAGTGGATAGCCGGGATGGGGTTGCCCCAATAGCGCTGGCGGCTGATGAGCCAGTCGCGCAGACGGAACTCGACCTTGCGACGACCGCAGCCCATGGCCTCGAGGTCGGCCACGATTGCAGCCTCGCCCTCGGAGTGCTT
>DXZZ01000135.1:0-2689 GCA_019419425.1 Collinsella sp.
GCATCCCCTATCTGCCCGAGCAGCAGGCCAACGACATTCACGCCATCGGCGAGGGAGTGCACGCGGCATACGATGAGATCCTGGTTCCCGCCGGCATGGGCGATGTGGCCATCTGCACCGAGATGGGCCGCTTTATGATGGGCCCCTACGGCTGCCTGGTCACCCGTGCCATCCACGAGAAGCAGATCTACAAGGATTATATAGGCGTCGATGCAAGCGCCGTCGACCTGATCCGCCCTGCCATGTATGGCGCCTACCACCACATTACGGTGATGGGCCAGCCGGGTGGTGCCGACAAAACCGCGGCGCCCGTCACGGACACCTACGACATCACGGGCAACCTGTGCGAGAACAACGACAAGTTCGCCATCGATCGTGAGCTGCCGCATATCGACATGGGTGATGTGCTCGTGATCCACGATACCGGCGCGCATGGTTACTCCATGGGCTACAACTACAACGGACGCCTGCGCTCCGCCGAGGTCCTGCTGCGCCCCGATGGCTCGGCAGACCTCATCCGCCGCGCCGAGCGCCCGGCCGATTACTTTGCCACGCTCGACGTGCTGCCGTGCGGCCGAGAGCTGCTGGCCAAGTCGCGCGCCGATGCCGCCCGCCGTCGCGCCCAAGACGAGCGCCTGGCAGTCGCTGCCCAATGGAACAAGCGCATCCAGATCGCGGAAGCGAAGGGGAAGAACATGGATATCCGCAATCTCGAGGGCTCAATCGTCGCCCTTGTCACGCCATTTAAAAAGGACGGCAGTGTCGACTTTGACGCGCTCGAGCGCCTTATCGATTTCCACCTGCAAAATGGCACCGACGCCATCCTCACTCTGGGCACCACCGGCGAGAGCGCCACGATGACCGACGACGAGGACAACTCCGTTGTCGCCGCCGTGGTCAAGCATGTTGCAGGACGCGTCCCCGTCATCGCCGGCTCGGGCTCCAACTCCACGCAAACCATGCTCACCAAGTCGCTCACTTACCAAGGCCTGGGCGCCGACGGCCTGCTGCTCATTACCCCCTACTACAACAAGTCTAATGAAGAGGGCATCTACCAGCACTTTAAGACCGTCGCCGATGCGGTGGACATCCCCTGCATCCTGTACAACATCCCCGGCCGCTGCGGCTGCGGCATCAGCGAGCGCAACGTAGAGCGCTTGGCCGCGCACCCCAACATCATGGGTATTAAGGAAGCCTCGGGCAACGTCTCCTACGCGGCCAAGATCGCCCACCTGCTGTCCGACGACTTCCGCATGTACTCGGGCGAGGACGCACTCACCGTTCCGCTCATGAGCCTGGGCGCCTCGGGCACCATCAGCGTGTGGGCCGATGTTCAGCCGCAGCTCGTGCACGACATGTGCCGCGCCTATCTGGACGGTGACGTGGAACGCGCCCGCGATATCCAGATTGCCGGTCAGCCGCTCATCAATGCCCTCTTTAGCGAGGTCAACCCCATCCCCGTTAAGGAAGCGCTCGCCCAGATGGGTATGATCGAGGCAAACTACCGTATGCCGCTGTGCCCCATGGCAGACGCCACGCGCGCTGCACTTACCGATGCTCTGAAGGGAGCTGGTCTGCTTGATTAAGACCGTCATTATGGGAACGGGCCGTATGGGCTCGCTCATCCGCACCACCGCCGAGGGCGTTGTCGACGCCGCCGGGCAGCCCGTTTTTGATATCGTTGCCCAGATCGGTTTTGACCTGTCCGAGCTCGAGAGCGCCCCGGCAGCCGACGTCATCATCGACTTCTCGAACGTCGTGACCTTCGACGCCGTCGTCGCCTATGTCGAGCGCACGGGCGCGGCGTTGGTCTCGGGCACCACAGGCTACACCCCCGAGCAGATGGACAGCCTGCGCGAGCTGGGCCAGAACACCCGCGTCATGCACTCCGGCAATTACTCCATCGGTATCGCAGCCCTGCGTCATCTGGTAGCACAGGTCACACGCGAGTTACCGGGCTTTGACTGCGAAATCGTCGAGACGCACCATAACCAAAAGGTCGACGCCCCCAGCGGCACCGCGAAGCTGCTGCTCGACGCCGTCGTTGAGGCCGAGCCCGAGGCAGGCTACCACCCCGTCTATGGACGCGAGGGCATGTGCGGCGCGCGCGACCCCAAGGAAATCGGCATGCACTCGCTGCGCGGCGGCACCGTCGCCGGCGTGCACGAGGTGAGCTTCTTTGGCCAGGACGAGGAGGTCACGCTCACACACCGTGCCACGAGCCGCCAGATCTTTGTCAACGGCGCCCTGGCCGCCGCCCAGAAGCTCGTCACCCGCGACCCCGGCTTCTACACCTTCGACCAGGTCATGTTTGCCTAACCAGGTATCAACCGGATCCGCCCAAAGGAGAGACAGCAAATGAGCAATGCAGCCGAGATGGATGCGCAGGAGATTATCAACTACATCGCCACTGCGCCCAAGAAAACGCCCGTCAAACTGTACGTGCGCGAAAAGCCGGGCATGAAGGTTGCCTGGGGCGATGCGCACGTCTACGGCGGCCGTCGTGGCAAAACCGTCTTTGGCGACTGGGAAGAGCTCAAGGCCATCCTCGATGCCAATGCCGACTCCATCGACTATTACGACGTCGAGAATGACTGCCGCAACTCCGCCGTCCCCATGCTCGACCTCAAGGGTATCAACGCCCGCATCGAGCCGGGCGCGATCATCCGCGACCGCGTCGAGATTGGCG
>DXZZ01000136.1:0-2689 GCA_019419425.1 Collinsella sp.
CGCCAATCTCGACGCGGTCGCGGATGATCGCGCCCGGCTCGATGCGGGCGTTGATGCCCTTAAGGTCGAGCATGGGCACGGCGGAGTTGCGGCAGTCGTTCTCCACATCGTAGTAGTCGATGGAATCGGCGTTGGCGTCCAGGATGATCTTAAGCTCATCCCAGTCACCAAAGACGGTCTTGCCACGACGACCGCCGTAGACGTGTGCATTGCCCCACTGGACCTTCATGCCCGGCTTCTCGCGCACGTACAGTTTGACGGGTGTCTTTTTGGGCGCGGTGGCGATGTAGTTGATAATCTCCTGTGCATCCATCTCGGCTGCGTTGCTCATTTGCTGTCTCTCCTTTGGGTGGATCTGGTTGATACCTGGTTAGGCAAACATGATCTGGTCGAACGTATAGAAGCCGGGTTCGCGGGTGACGAGCTTCTGCGCGGCTGCCAAGGCGCCGTTGACAAAGATTTGACGGCTCGTGGCACGGTGCGCGAGCGTGATCTCCTCGTCCTGGCCAAAGAAACTCACTTCGTGCACGCCGGCGACAGTGCCACCGCGCAGCGAGTGCATGCCGATCTCCTTGGGGTCGCGCGCGCCGCACATGCCCTCGCGTCCGTAGACGGGGTGGTAGCCTGCCTCGGGCTCGGCCTCGACTACGGCGTCGAGCAACAGCTTGGCGGTGCCGCTGGGGGCGTCGACCTTTTGGTTATGGTGCGTCTCGACGATTTCACAGTCAAAGCCGGGCAGCTCGCGTGTTGCCTGTGCTACCAGATGACGCAGGGCTGCGATACCGATGGAGTAATTGCCGGAGTGCATGACGCGGGTGTTCTGGCCCAGCTCGCGCAGGCTGTCCATCTGCTCGGGGGTGTAGCCTGTGGTGCCCGAGACCAACGCCGCGCCCGTGCGCTCGACATAGGCGACGACGGCGTCGAAGGTCACGACGTTCGAGAAGTCGATGATGACGTCGGCTGCCGGGGCGCTCTCGAGCTCGGACAGGTCAAAACCGATCTGGGCAACGATATCAAAAACGGGCTGCCCGGCGGCGTCGACAACGCCCTCGGCGGTGGTGCGGATGAGCGAGCCCATACGGCCCGTTCCCATAATGACGGTCTTAATCAAGCAGACCAGCTCCCTTCAGAGCATCGGTAAGTGCAGTGCGCGTGTTATCGGCCATGGGGCATAGCGGCATGCGGTAGTTGGCTTCGATCATACCCATCTGGGCGAGCGCTTCCTTGACGGGGATGGGGTTGACCTCACTAAAGAGGGCGTTGATGAGCGGCTGACCGGCAATCTGGATATCGCGGGCGCGCTCCACGTCGCCGTCCAGATAAGCGCGGCACATGTCGTGCACGAGCTGTGGCTGAACGTCGGCCCACACGCTGATGGTGCCCGAGGCCCCCAGGCTCATGAGCGGCACAGTGAGGGCGTCCTCGCCCGAGTACATGCGGAAGTCATCGGACAGCAGGTGGGCGATCTTGACCGCGTAGGCGACGTTGCCCGAGGCCTCCTTAATACCCATGATGTTGGGATGCGCGGCCAGGCGCTCTACATTGCGCTCGCTGATACCGCAACCGCAGCGGCCGGGGATGTTGTACAGGATACAGGGAATGTCCACTGCATCGGCCACGGTCTTAAAGTGCTGGTAGATGCCCTCTTCGTTGGACTTGTTGTAGTAGGGGGTAATGAGCAGCAGACCGTCGGCTCCCAAGCCCTGGTAGGTGAGCGACTTGGTGAGCATGGTTTGTGTGGAGTTGGAGCCCGAGCCGGCGATGACGGGGACGCGTCCTGCAACATGCTTGACCACGGCGGCGACAACGGAGTTGTCCTCGTCGTCGGTCATCGTGGCGCTCTCGCCGGTGGTGCCCAGAGTGAGGATGGCGTCGGTGCCATTTTGCAGGTGGAAATCGATAAGGCGCTCGAGCGCGTCAAAGTCGACGCTGCCGTCCTTTTTAAACGGCGTGACGAGGGCGACGATTGAGCCCTCGAGATTGCGGATGTCCATGTTCTTCTCCTTCGCTTCCGCGATCTGGATGCGTTTGTTCCATTGGGCGGCGACGGCCAGGCGCTCGTCCTGAGCGCGACGACGAGCGCTTTCGGCACGCGATTTGGCCAGCAGCTCACGGCCGCACGGCAGCACGTCGAGCGTGGCAAAATAATCGCCCGGGCGCTCGGCGCGGCGGATAAGGTCGGCCGAGCCGTCGGGGCGCAGCAGCACCTCGGCGGAGCGCAGGCGGCCATTGTAGTTGTAGCCCATGGAGTAGCCATGCGCACCGGTATCGTGGATTACAAGCAGGTCACCCATGTCGATATGCGGCAGCTCGCGATCGATAGCGAACTTGTCGTTGTTCTCGCATAGGTTGCCCGTGATGTCATAGGTGTTCGTGACAGGCGCTGTGGCCTTGTCGGCGCCGCCTGGCTGACCCATCACCGTAATGTGGTGGTAGGCGCCGTACATGGCAGGACGGATCAGATCGACGGCGCTTGCGTCGACACCGATATAGTCCTTGTAGATCTGCTTTTCGTGGATAGCCTTGGTGACCAGGCAGCCGTAGGGCCCCATCATAAAGCGGCCCATCTCGGTGCAGATGGCCACATCGCCCATACCGGCGGGAACCAGGATTTCGTCGTAGGCCGCGTGCACCCCCTCGCCGATGGCGTGAATGTCGTTGGCCTGCTGCTCGGGCAGATAGGGGATGC
>DXZZ01000137.1:0-2601 GCA_019419425.1 Collinsella sp.
ACGAGATCAACTGCGGCACCCAGGACATGGGCAACCTCTTTGAGACCAGCATGATCCAGGGCTTTGAGGGTCCGGCTTCGGCGGTCCACGCCACGCCGCAGGCCCGTATGCAGGCCCTGCATCACCAGTTCGTGGCCAGCGGTCGCGTCGTGCGCTACGCCCACGAGCACTACCCGCAGTTCAAGATGGGCAACATGGACTGCTTTATCCTGTCCTATGCCGCCACGTGCGACCCGGCCGACGTCCTTGCCACCCAGCAGGAGATGAACACCATGAACTGGTACTGCTCCGACGTGCAGGTGCGCGGCAAGTACCCGTTCTACGCCAAGCGCTTCTGGGCCGAGAACGGCATCGAGCTTAACATCGCCGACGGCGACCTGCAGGACATCGCCGACGGCAAGGTCGACTTCTACACCTTTAGCTACTACATGTCGGGCACTGTGGGCACCCACAAGGACCACGAGATGACCGAGGGCAACATGGCTTTTGGCGGCAAGAACCCCTGCCTCGAGAGCACCGACTGGGGCTGGCAGATTGACCCGACGGGCCTGCGTATCGCCCTCAACGAGATCTACGCCCGCTACGAGATTCCGCTGATGGTGGTCGAGAACGGCATGGGCGCCTACGACGAGGTGGAGGAGGACGGCTCCATCCACGATCCGTATCGTATCGCCTACCTCCAGAGCCATGTCAAGGCCATGGGCGAGGCTATCGAGGACGGCGTCGACCTGATCGCCTATACCTGGTGGGGTCCCATCGACCTGGTCTCGGCCGGCACCGGCGAGATGCGCAAGCGCTACGGCTTTATCCACGTCGATAAGCACGACGATGGCACCGGCACCTATGAGCGCCGCCGCAAGGACAGCTTCTTCGCCTACCAGAAGATCATCAAGTCCAACGGTGCCGAGGGCCTGGCTTAATCGACAAGATGAGTGCCACCGGGGAAAAGCCTTGGGATGGGCTCGTGATTCGAGCCCTCACCTTAGCATTTGAACCATTTGGCACTATAATCACCATAGGCATGCGCATAACGTTGCGCTTAATCAAGAGGAGAAAACGTATGGGTCTGTTTGACATGTTCAAGAAGAAGGCTGAGCCCGCGGCTGCCGCTGCTCCGGCCTCCATCTCTGCTTCTGCCGGCGCCGACGTGCTGTGCTCGCCCGTCAAGGGCAAGGTCATCAAGATGGCCGACGTGCCCGATCCCGTCTTTGGTGGCGAGGTTCTGGGCAAGGGTTGCGCCGTGTGGCCCGAGGACGATTTGGTCTACGCTCCCTGCGACGGTAAGGTGACCGTCACCATGGGTCACGCCGTGGGCCTGCAGTCCGATAGCGGCATCGAAGTCCTGGTGCACGTTGGCGTCGATACCGTCAACATGAACGGCGACGGCTTCGAGGGCTTCGTCAAGGCCGACGATGTCGTTAAGGCTGGCCAGCCCATGCTCAAGATCGACCGCGCCAAGATCGCCGCTGCCGGCTACAAGGACTGCGTCGTCGTGGCCGTGTCCAACACCGCCGAGTTCGCCGACGTTGAGCTCGCCGCCGAGGCCGACTCCGCTGTCGCCGCCGGCGACGCCATCGTTAAGGTCGTCCGCAAGTAAACTGCGACAACATAAGGATGTGCAAGGGTGGTCGGGTTATCCGGCCGCCCTTTTTTAATGGGCCGAGTGGGCGCATTTTATTGCAGGGGGCTTGCTTTATAGGCCGTTCGTTCGTCAAATTGAGCCGCCTGCGCTTTTGTGACGCAGGGGGTTGGGCCTGGCCGCTAATATGGACTTGCTGTTACGACGTGCGCTGCGCAGGGAACGCGGCGCCGCTTGTTGGGAGGAACAACATGAAAAAGAAGCTGCTGCTTGCGCCCCTGATGGCTGTTCTGGTCGCGTGCGTGGTTGTGCTTTCCGGCTGCGGAGGTCCTTCGGTTGAGGAGCTCATCACCGAGGATCTTACGACGCAGTTTGACGAGGTCAAGAACGGTGGCGACGACTTCCTCGCCGGCCTGGAAGAGGCCTCGGGCGACGAGTTCGAGCAGCTGGGCATCGATCCCAAGGAGTACGCCAAGAGCTATCTCGAGGGCTTTGACTACAAGATCGGCGACGTGACGGTCGACGAGGACAAGGGCACCGCGACTGCCGAGGTCACCATTACCTGCAAGTCCATGAACCAGATCGTTGAGGATTTTGCCACCCAGTACCAGGAGAAGGTCGCCGCGCTCGATTCGATGCCTTCCGATGACGAGCTGTACAAGATGGCCGGTCAGGTTATGGTCGATGTGACCAAGGCTGCTAAGACCAAGGACACCAAGGTCACCTTCAAGTACTCCTGCAATGACGACGGCGAGTGGTCTGCCGACGATTCCGCAACCAACGAGATGATGAATGCCATGATGAGCTAGGGGAGTTACGCGGTAGTTCGTTACGGCGTTTTACCAAACGCCGTAACTGCCCGACGCTGCGCGCCGCCCAGGACGACAATTTGTCATTCAAAAGGCGAGGCATGACCCGAAGGTCTATGCCTCGCCTTTTTCATGCCAACTTGTTCGTCCTGGACGTCGCTCGCTCATATGACCCAATCCACTGTCAAGGGCCACAATGGCCCCGCCGACCGC
>DXZZ01000138.1:0-2493 GCA_019419425.1 Collinsella sp.
TGTTGCGTGTCATCATGTCTGCCGAGCTCAGGTAAATCATGTCCGAGTCCACGCCAAAAGCGTAAACACGGGCGTGCTCCAAAAAGCGTCCGACGATAGAACGGACATGCACGTTTTCGGTCTTGCCCGGAACACCGGGCTTGAGGCACGAGATGCCGCGGATGATCATGTCCACGCGGACTCCTGCGCACGATGCCTCGGCGATCTTGTCGATGACCTCGCGGTCGGTGAGCGAGTTGAGCTTAAAGAACACGCGGGCGGGCTCGCCAGCGAGAGCGCGCTGGATCTCGCGATCCAGACCGCGCATGATGAGCGGCTTGAGACCGACCGGCGCCACGCCCAGGAAGCGGTAATCGCCGCGCAGATTGCCCAGCGACAGGTTGCGGAAGAACAGATTGGCGTCCTCGCCGATGCCGGGGTGGGCGGTCATGAGCATAAAGTCGCTGTAGAGTTTGGCCGTCTTCTCGTTAAAGTTGCCGGTGCCCAGCAGCGTTAGGCGCGTTAGCGCCATGCCCTCGCGATAGGTGAGCTGGCAGATCTTGGAGTGGCACTTAAAGCCCTCGGAGCCGTAGATGACGGTGCAGCCGGCCTCTTCCAGGCGCTCGGCCCACTCGATGTTGTTCTGCTCGTCAAAGCGCGCGCGGAGCTCCATGAGCACCGTGACCTCTTTGCCGTTCTCGGCGGCATCGATCAGCGACTCGCATAGGCGGCTCTGCTTGGCCACGCGGTAGAGCGTGATGCGCAACGAGATGCACTCGGGGTCGTAGGCTGCTTCGTGCACCAGGTCCAAGAACGGGTTCATGGCCTCGTAAGGGTAGAAGAGCAGCTTGTCGTGCTGCAGCACCTGCTCGCGGATGGAGCGGGTCATGTCGATGGTGGGATTGGGCTGCGGCTTAAACGGCGTAAAGAGCAGCTCGTTGCGCAGGTGCTCGGGAATCTTACCCTCAATGCCGAAGACGTAGCCCAGGTCGAGCGGGATATCGCAGGTAAAGACAGAGCGGCGCGAAAGCTCGAGCGCCTTGCGGATGGTCTTGAGCGTCGCCTTCTCGAGCGACCCCGAGACCGCGAGCACTACCGGCTGCAGGCGCAGGCGCTTCTTGAGGATGCGCTTCATGTGCTGGCGGTAGTCCTCTTCCTCCTCGACGCCCTCGCCGTCCGGATCGATGTCGGCGTTGCGGGTGACGCGGATGAGCGCGCGGTCGAGCGGCTTATAGGAGCCAAAGCAGCTGTCCAGGCAGGCGAGGATGACGTCCTCGAGCAAGATGTAGGAGTAGGTGCCGGTGGGCGAGGGGATCTCGACCACGCGGTTCATCGAGGCGGGAATCTCGATAAGGCCCAGCAGACTCTCCTCGTCGGTGACGCCGTCCAGGCCGCAGGCCAGGTAGAGTGCGCCGTTGCGCAGGTTGGGGAAGGGGTGGCGCGGGTCAATCACCAGCGGTGAGATGACCGGCGACACGTAGGCCTGGAAGTAACGGGTTACAAAGGTGCGCTCCTCGGGCGTAAGCGAATCGATGCGGGCGCGGTGAACGCCCAGGGTGTCGAGCTTGCCCTCGATGCTCTTAAAGATGGACTCCCATCGGGTAAGGAGCCCGGGCATTTCGGCCATGACAGCATCGACCTGTTCGGAGGCGGTCATATTGCTCTTGTTGTCGACAGGCTGTTTTTTGAGCTCTGCCAGATCGGACAGGCCGCCCACGCGCACCATGAGAAACTCGTCGAGGTTAGACTCGAAAATCGACACGAACTTTAGACGTTCGAACAGCGGAACGGTCTCGTCGAAGGCTTCGTCAAGCACACGGTTATCAAAGCGCAGCCAGCTGAGCTCTCGGTTCTGCGTGTACGAGAAGTCGCGCGGCGGTTTGCGCAGCTTTGCGGCGGCTTGCTTTTTTTCGATTTTGCTCGGCATATGCATCTGTCCGTTCAGTCCCCGCAGGGGACGGTTGCCTAACACTATTCACTATTGTCTCAATTTAGTCGACTTGTGGCACGGACGTATTGTGCGAACGGTATCTTAACCTACTTCTTACGCTGTCAAGCCATAGAGCTGACGCCCGTCGCGTTGCGAAAAACGGTCTAGATCCTCACTCAACTGCTGAGTATGTGCGAATAAGAATGATAGATAGCTGAATATCATCGAATACAGGCAGAAACACGAACAAGCGTCATTTATATACATAAAACCGTTGTAGATATGCAATTCTTAATCGAAAGATTGGACTTGTAATTGCGAATGATTTTTGAGAAAAAAGAGCGTTTACCTTTGAAAAGGTACTTTAGAGCGCCGAAGTGCATCATGGGGGAATCACATGCGATATACCGTTCATCGCACTTTGTTGACCGTTCGGGGGTGAGGTGGAATTGCGGGTGGAATTTGGATATAACTAGAGCTGTCAGCAAGCAGCGCCCGTTACGGAAGGGCGCTGATAGATTCGGCCGAGAGGCCCGAAAGAAAGGTAGGAGGCCATGACGAAAGGTCTGCACGTGCCTTCCGAG
>DXZZ01000139.1:0-2444 GCA_019419425.1 Collinsella sp.
GTTATATGTTTCTTTTTTTATACCATTAGGGCGTTTTTAACAAATCCGCAGGAAATGCGAGCGCGAGCAACTACCGTTCACCGATTTGTTTGGTATATTTCCTTGCCTTTGTACGACGTTCACTCTAGCTGTTATGCCAGTTTTAGCAGGGTAAAGTGCCCCAGAGACCCCGCAGAAACTGCAGGGCGGCCACGGGATTTCCCCCGGGACCGCCCTGTGGCATGGTTAGTTATTTAGCTTTGATTGCCGCTTGGCATTAGGCGGCTGCGGCGGCCTTGTCGGTCGTTGCCTTGCTGTGGCCCTGACCCTCAAAATGCTTGTAGCACCAGCTGGTGACCAGCGGGGTCAAAATGGCCGTCACGATAGCACATGCTGCAACCTGCGCCGTAGCCGTCGCGAGCACCGCGCCGCCGTACATGGCCTCGTTGACGCTTGCCATGGCAGCAGGCGTGGCCACATTGGCTCCGGCGCAGCTCGAAATGGCCGCACCTGCGACACCCGTACCGCCCGTGAGCTTATCGACCGCGATGACGGGAATTGCAAAGACCACCGAGCAGATCACGCCGAGCAGGATGCCGGGAAGACCACCGTTGATAAGCTGGCCAAAGGTCATGGTCGATCCCATGGCAAAGAAGACGAGCACGATGATGGCGGAAAGTGCCGGTGCCATCATCTTCTTAAAGCTCGGGAAGAGGTTACCCAGAATAATGCCGACGACGATCGGCAGGATGGCGCCCACGAGCGACCAGCCAATCGGAGCCTGACCGGCGGCGCCAAGGACAATCATCGTGACCGGAGGGCCGACAACCAGCGTGGTGATGGCGACGGCGCCACGCTCGGCCTCGTTGCCCATGGTGCCCATCAGTCCGGCGTACATAGCGTTGTTGGCACCCGTGCAAGCGGCCAGCATCACCATGGCCGAGATGCCAAACAGGTTGTCGTTGAATACATAAAGGATGAGCAGCGACACGGCAACGACCACGATCTGCTTGACGGCGATGATGATGGCGCCGCGGGCAGCGGCGGCAGGAGCACTCTTAAACGAAATCGTCGTACCGACGATGAGCAAAAAAGCGCCCACGAGCGGGCCTGCGCCCTGCTGGGTCATGCCGAGTGTAAAGCTGCCGAGCGTTTTGAACAGGTCGGGGGACAGCGTGTTGAGCAGGCAGCCCAACAAAAGCGGCACCAAAATATTGGCACCCGGGATGGAGGACATCTTAAAGAACGGCTCCTTTGCCGCCGGCGCCTCCACCGCAGTCGATTCACTCATATATATCTCCTTTGGATGCATGCGAATCGTAGCCACATGCGCCTATGTCAGAAAGAAGGCGACGGCCCCGAGTCGCAGGAGCCGTCGCCGAATAATCCTCGCGGGGTATTACCCGTCCAGGACGATGCCGCCGTCGCAGTCTCCGATCTCGCCGTTCACGAAGCTGGCGAGGTCGGAAGCAAAGAACAGCACCATCTGTGCAGGCTCGCTAGCCTGGGCAGCGCGGCCCAGGGGAATACCGTTGATGATGCGCTGAGAGTTTTCATCAGAGAGAATCGAGGTCATGTCGGTAAGGGTAAGCGACGGGCACACGGCGTTGCAGCGGATGCCGAACTTGCCACCTTCCTTGGCGACCGCCTTGGTTAGACCGTTAACACCGGCCTTGGAGCTCGCGTAGGCCGCGGTGCCGAGCAGGCCGCCGCCGATCTTGCCAGCAACAGAGCTCACGTTGACGATAGAGCCGGCATGTGCTGCCTTAAAGTGCGGGTACACGGCATTCATCATGGTGAAGGTACCATTGAGGTTGATGTCGATGGTGCGACGCCACTCGGTGTCATCGATCTCGTCGAACTTCTTGGTGCTGATGACGCCAGCGCAGTTGATCAGAATGTTGGTTTGCGGCAGGTCCGTGAAAATCTGCTCGACGGTCTCGCGCGCCTTGGGCGCATCGGCAACATCGAGCTGGTAGAACTTGTTGCCTTCGCCAAGCTCGGCCACAGCGGCCTCGCCCTTAGCAGCGTTCCTTGCGATGAGCGCGACATGTCCGCCGCCCGCGACGATGCCCTTGGCGATCTCGAGGCCAATGCCCTGAGTGCCACCGGTAACGATCGCGGTTTTACCCGTGAAGTCAAATGCCATGACTCCAACCCCCTTGATTCAGGTGTCTCCTTGCGGGAAGTTGGAGCATCGCACGTGGCGATTATATGAGTCCTGGTCGTCATGGTGGTGACAACCCCTCGCCTAACCGCGTGCATAATAGTTCTTTGAAACGCTTCAGCAATTAAATGATTTTAAGTCTTTATGCGCTCTTTATATTGCCTAGCGGCCAAGTAGTTTTTTGGGACATGTCCCAAAAAACTACCGCATAGGGTACGCGTGCAAGGGTATCATCTTTCACCGAAAATAGTTTCTAGTGTTAGGGGTTTTCGGTGGAAGATACCGATTTCCATGAGCT
>DXZZ01000014.1:0-37418 GCA_019419425.1 Collinsella sp.
CCCAAAACGCCCTCGGACATGTCGGAAGCCCCCGCTGCGCGCTACGCGCGGCGGGGGCTTCCTCCGTCCTGCGGAATATTTTGGGAGGTAACCCAAAGCGGCCCGGCGGGGGTCCTGTGTAGTCACCCTTTAGGCGGAACTCTCCTAATTATTTGGATGAGTCGTTTACTTACTTGTGCTGTTACCGTCTTCCCGCTGTTGTTGGGGTATGCTTTGTTCGTATGTAAACGTTTGACATGTTGATGGGGGAGGGTGCTATGGCTCGCGAGGGCGCTCGTTCTAAGGATTCTGCTAAGCCTGGCATCAAGGAAGTTGCAGCGGTGGCGGGGGTTTCGCCTACTACGGTATCTCGCGTGCTTAATAATCGCGGCTATATTAGCCAAGAGACCCGCGATAAGGTCCATGCCGCGATGGAGCGCATCAACTATACGCCCAACGATATCGCCCGTGCCATGCTCAACGGTCGCCTGAATCTTATCGGTATGATCGTTCCCTTTGTGAGCAGCCCGTTCCATGCTCAGGTTGTGCAGGCGGTCGAGCGCACGTTAGCGGAAAACGGCTTTAAGATGTTGCTGTGCAACAGCGCCAATCGACCCGATCTTGAGCGTTCCTATATTGACATGCTCCGCCGCAATATGGTCGACGGCGTCATCGTCAACTCCCTCAATATCGGTGCCGAGGCATATGCCGAGATGGGCTTGAGCCTGGTTGGCATCGACTGCGATCTTGGCGAGGGCTCTGTCCAGATTGCAAGTGACAGCTATGGCATTGGCGAGCTCGCCACGCGCCGTCTGATTGATGACGGCTGCAGGCGTATCCTGTGCCTGCGCAGCAATAGCCGCATGCGCATGCCTGCCAATAAGCGTACCGATGCCTACCTCGATGTTGTTGAGCAGGCCGGTTTGTCCGCGCTTGTCCGTGAGGTTGAGTTCGTTAAGCCCGACGACGAAAAGGGCGCGGTCGTTGCGAAGATCCTCGATGAGAACCCCGATATTGACGGCATCTTTGCGGGAGACGATACGATGGCGGCCATCTGTCTCAACGTGATGAAGCAGCGCGGCTTGAGCGCTCCAGACGATATTAAGGTCGTGGGCGCGGATGGTGCCCGCCGAACTATGACGTTTATGCCTGACTTAACAACCGTACGTCAAGATATCGATCGCATCGGAGAGCTCGCGGCGCAATCCATCATCGCTCTTATTAACGGCGATAATCCCGAATCGAATATCAAGCTCCCCGTTGAACTCATTGAGGGCAAAACCGCGTAGTTCATCCCGTGCCAAAAGAATTCCTCAAACGCCTCTGATGACCGTTCGCCGGCATATGTCAACCGTTTACCGACGACTGGAACTGCGAAAAGACGTATTGGTATGAAAACGTTTGACATATGAAAACGATTGACATATCTTGCCATTGTACCGAGTTAGTATGTCGTGGAAAGGAAGTCTCGGATGCACAAGGTGTATTACCAGCCTGAGGGAATTTGGGTAGGCGACATCATGCCGTACGGCGAGGACGGCACGTTCTATCTCTATCATCAGCGTGACACGCGTAACCCCGAACCTTTCGGAGAGCCGTTTGGCTGGGCACTCGCTACGACCAAGGATTTCGTCAACTACAAGGACTTTGGCGAGAGCCTTGAGCGCGGCGGCGACGAGGAAGTCGACCAGTACATTTATGCCGGCACGGTGTTTAAGGTGGGCGACAAGTACCATGCGCTCTACACTGGTTGCAATCGCGATAAGGTCCGCGCACGTTTGATGAAGCAGGTTCTTCTTCACGCAACGAGCGACGACGCCGTCAAGTGGGAGAAGAACATCGCCGAGACGCTGCTTCCGCCCCAGGAGGGTTACGATGACCGCAACTGGCGCGATCCCTTTGTGCTTTGGGATGAGGAGAACGAAGAGTACATGCTCATCCTCGGCACGCGTGTGGGCGAGGACAAGCGTCTGATGACCGGCCGCCTGGTCAAGTTCACCTCCAAGGATCTGACCAACTGGGAGTTCCAGGGCGACTGGTGGAACCCGGGCCTGTACACCATGTTTGAGATGCCTGATCTCTTTAAGATGGGCGACCGGTGGTACCTCGTCTTTTCCGAGTACAGCGACGGCAACAAGACCCGTTACCGCATGTCCAAGTCCATCAACGGTCCTTGGATTACCCCCGCTGACGACTCCTTCGACGGCCGCGCGTACTACGCCGCTCGCACCGCATTCGATGGCGAGCGTCGCGTTCTCTTTGGTTGGGTTCCTACGCGTGACGAGGGCGGCGACCCCAGCTCTTACCTATGGGGTGGCACCTTTATGCCCCTCGAGATCGTTCAGCGTGCCGACGGAACGCTCGGCACCAAGCTCCCCGACAGCATGCTTGGCGCCTTTGGCGAGGCTAAGGCAGTCGAGACCTTTGAGCTTTCCTGCGAGTCGGGCAAGGTCGAGCAGGTGCTCGCCGCAGATGCCGGCTCCACCTACTTGCTCGATGCCGACATTGAGCTCGGCGGTAACGCTGCCGGCTTCTCGGTCAAGTTCGCCGAGGACGCCGAGACCGGTCTTGCCTATGAGTTCCGCGCCAACCTGCGCGAGGGCAAGCTCGAGTTCACGCCGGCTCCCCAGTACCCGTGGTTCCAGGTCAACAACATGGGCCTCGAGCGTCCGTTGTTCTTTAAGGGCGAGGGCACTCACCATGTGCGTCTGGTCGTCGACGACGACATCGCGACCATCTTTGTCGATGACGTTGCGCTCAACGCTCGCTTCTGCAACAAGCAGGGCCAGGGTGTGGCGCTTACCGTCACCGACGGTGCGCTCAAGTGCGCAAACGCAACGATCGCGTCTCTGTAGCGGCAACGAACCGTTTTATGATTTAGAAAAGGAATGGAGAGGAACATGGACTACAAGGCAGTGTCCCAGCAAGTCGTCGACAACGTCGGCGGACTGGAGAACATCGAGGGCGCCACGCATTGCGTGACCCGTCTGCGTCTGGTGCTCAAGGATACGAGCAAATACAACAAGGCCGAGCTCGAGAACATCGATGGCGTCAAGGGCGTGCTGTACAACAGCGGCCAGCTCATGATCATCTTCGGCACCGGTACCGTCAACAAGGTTTACGATGAGTTATGGCTCTGACGGGCGTTAAGGAGATCAGCGCTTCCGAGGTCAAGGGCGCCGAGGCGGACAAGAAGGGCAAGTTCTTCTCGGTCCTCAAGGTATTCTCGGACATCTTTATCCCCATCATTCCCGCCTTCGTCGGCGCTGCAATCATCATCGGCCTTAAGTCGCTGATCGTTGCCAACGGCCTCTTTGGCATGGAGGGCAGCCTCGCCGATCACAGCGAGTTCCTCAAGAACCTCGCAAGCTTCTTTGCCATTATCGCCACCACGTTCGACTACCTGCCTGTCCTGGTTATGTACAGCGCAGTCAAGCGTTTTGGCGGTAACCCGATCCTGGGCATCCTCGTCGGTATCGTCATGGTTCACCCGAGCCTTATGAACCGCAACACGTTCGTTATGGACCCGACGGGTGCTGAGTACTGGAACTTTGGTCCGCTCTCCATTCCCATGGTTGCTTTCCAGGGCGGCGTGTTCCCTGCAATTCTGACCGCCTGGTTTATGGCCAAGGTCGAAAAGATTGCCCAGAAGTACATCCCCGAGGTCGTTTCGTTCGTCTTTGTCCCGACCGTTACCCTGATTCTTGCTAACGTCGCCCTGTTCACCGTGTTCGGCCCGCTCGGTAACCTGATCGGTGACGTCCTCGCCGGCGTAATCGATATCCTGTACAACAGGATGGGCGTCTTTGGTGCCTTTGTCTTCGCCGCGTTCCTGCAGCCGCTCGTCGTTACCGGTACGCATCAGTTCATCCAGGGTATCGAGGCAAACCTTGTTGCCACGACTGGCTTCAACTACATCCAGGCCATCTGGTCGGTTTCCATCATCGCCCAGGGCGGCGGCGCCATCGGTATGTACCTCATTCACAAGAAGCACTCCAAAGAGCGCAACATCTGCATGTCGTCCTTTATCCCGACGCTGGTCGGAATCTCCGAGCCCGCTATCTTTGCTGCAAACATGCGCTATTCGATCATTCCGTTCATCTGCGCATGCATCGGTGCAGGCTGCGGCGGTGCCTTCGTCAAGCTCTTTGAGGTGCGCGCTATCGGTCAGGGTCTGACCGGCGTGCTTGGCCTGCTCATCGTCACGCCCGAGACCCTCGTGTGGTATGTGGCTGGCAATCTCATCGCCTTTATCGTGCCAATCGTCTTGATCTTTGCCTACAACAAGGCAAAGGGCGTGCCGACCACCGATGAAGAGGGCGCTGGCGCTGGCTTCGACGTTAGCTTCTAGTTGAGCCGTTCAGTGTAATCTGAGGATAAGTCCATTTGAGGAAGGGCGTTCGACTCGTGTGAGTCGAGCGTCCTTCCCCATAGACGAGAAAGTCAACGGCGATGTTTAATCAAAAAAATAAGGTGACACGCGCGGACTATGAGCAGTGGCGTGCCGGACAGGATGAGACGGCGGGTCGCATCGCGTCCGACCCCGATAGGCTCCTGTTCCATGTGGAGCCTGAGCTTGGCTGGCTCAACGACCCCAACGGTTTGGTTCAGATTGGTGATACGTATCACATCTATCATCAATACGATCCGTTCGATGCTGCGCATGGCGGTCCAGTGCTTTGGAACCATCTGACGACAAAGGATTTTGTGACGTACGAGAATCGCGGCCCCGCGCTGTTCCCCGATTCCGATTTGGATTCGAACGGAGCGTATTCTGGTTCTGCCTTTGTACGTGATGGCAAGATTCACTACTTCTATACCGGCAACGTCAAGCATTTTGATCGCGATGATTACGACTACGTGTTGACGGGTCGTGAGCAAAACCAGATTCATATGGTTGCGGAGAACCCCGACGAATTGGGCGAGAAGCGCATAGCTGTTGGACCGGTCGATTACCCCGACGATATCGGTACGCACGTGCGCGACCCCAAGATCCTTGAGCACGATGGTATCTACTACATGGTTCTGGGCGCTCGTACGAAAGACGACCGTGGCTGCGTGCTTGTCTATACCTCGCGCAATCTTGAGGACTGGAGTTATGCGACGCGCATTGAGTTGGGCGAGAAGTTTGGCTTTATGTGGGAGTGCCCCGATCTGTTTGAGCTCGATGGCGAGCTTATTCTCGTTTGCTGTCCGCAGGGTGTGCCTGCCGATGGTTGGCGTTACCGCAATCCGCATCAGTGCGTGTGGTTTCCCATCGAGGCCGATTGGGAGGCGCCGAGCTTTAAAATCGTCGGGCAGGGCATGCCCCCGATGGTCGATGCCGGTTTTGATTTCTATGCTCCGCAGTCCTTTGAGGATGCTGCAGGCCGGCGATTGATGATCGGATGGTCGGGTTGCCCCGATGCGACGGCGGAAAACCCGACGGTGGCGCGCGGGTGGCAGTGCGCGTTGACGGTGCCGCGAGAGCTGAGCATGCGCGATGGTAAGCTCTGCCAGCAGCCGGCGCACGAGATTGAGAGGATGCGCGGCGGCTGCGTTCGTGCTGTAGGCGGAGAGACAGTCGAGGAGCCGGGCCGCCTGTTTGATCTTGTGGTTTCCTGTGAGGGCGCCAAGATGGTCGAGCTCGAAATCCGCAAGGGTGTCTTTGTGCGTTATGCGGAGGGGATGCTTACCCTCGATATGGGTAATGAAGGCTATGGGCGAGACCGGAGGTCGATTGAGCTCAGCGAGCTTCGCGACCTGCGCGTGCTTTCGGACACTACGATGGTCGAGATTTTTGCCAACGGCGGCGAGGCAGCACTTACGAGCCGTACCTATTCGCCGGCGGTTTCGGCGATGGGGTTGCATGCCGAGGGTGCGGCGTCGATGGATTTCTACCGCCTCGCGCATTAACCGTGCGTGGAGCACGATTGGACTTGCCGGGCGGAATGTGTCGCAGTTGCCGCAGCGAACTACCGTTTATCGTGTATAGCTACCGTTTGCGGAGTAAGTAACACATTGTTGCAAACCGTGTAGAATCCTAAATAAGCACGGAGTTTTCCAGGGAGACGCTGTCCTTTGTTGTGTGCAAGGGGCGGCGTCTCTTTGGCGCTCTGCCGCCGTTGTGCAACAGTGCGGCGGCGCGTGCCATGTATTGAAAAGCCAATGTCGAGATGGGTCGTGATAATAATGGGCAAGTACGTAATCGTGGTTGAGTCTGGGTCGGATGTGACGCCGGAGCTCTGCGAGCGCTACGGCATCGTGCGCGTGCCCATGCACGTCACAGTTGGTGACGAGACCGTTGAAGATGGTTCAATCGATCCGCTCGAGATTTACTCGCGCTGCAACGAGCTCGGTGTTATGCCTAAGACGAGTGGCTGCGCGCCTGCGGATTTTGCTCACGTGTATGACCGTATCCATGCCGAGCAGCCCGACGCGACTATTCTGCATCTCGCGTATTCCGAGGCCACGACCTGCTCACATCAGTCCTCCAAGATTGCGGCTAAGGGCCGCGACTACGTATTCTCCATGGATACGCGTTTTGTCTCGGTGGGCCAGTCGCTCGTTGCCGTCGAGACCGCCAAATATATCGAGGCTCACCCCGATGCCACCGTCGACGAGATCTTTGCATTTACGAACTCCGTCATGGACCGCGTGCTGCTGGGCTTTGTTCCCACCGATCTGGCCTTTCTTAAGGCGGGCGGTCGTCTGTCCAACGTGGCATTCCTTGGCGCCCACCTGCTCAAGATTAAGCCCTGCATTGAGGTAACGGGCGGTAAGTTCGTGGCAACCAAGAAGTTCCGCGGCTCTATGCTCAAGTGCGCCCGCGCCTTTATCGACCACATGGTTGCGAAGGGCGAGATTGACTACTCGCACATTGGCCTGGCGTATTCGGTAGGCCTTTCCGAGGAGCTGCGCGACGACATGGAAGTCTATGCGCACGACCTGGGCTTTAAGGACGTTACCTGGACTCAGGTCGGCGGCGTCATCTCGAGCCATTGCGGCCCGACCGCCTTTGGCGCGGTGCTCACGCTCAAGGCGTAACGCCTGGCGTCTATCGATTTCTATTGCCTCGGCGGCGGGCGGGTTGCGACAACCTTCCTGCCGCTTTTGCATGGGGCCAAATAGGACAATCCAATTGACCGCTAAACCGTTTCGCCATCAAGCATATAGGCTAGAATGACTCTGGCATTTATGTAGCTAAAACCAATGAGAGGCAAGGTAGCGGGAATGGCTGAGATGACGCTCGAGGGTGTGGACGCTCGTCCTGAGGACTCCGCGTTTGCCCTGGGCCGCGTGCATTCGATTGAGACGATGGGAACGGTCGATGGACCCGGCATCCGCTTTGTGGTGTTTGTTCAGGGCTGCCCCATGCGCTGTGCGTATTGCCACAACCCCGATACCTGGTCGGTTAACGGCGGCACCATGGTGACCGTCGAGCACCTGATGGACGAGTTCCAGAGCAACCATGAGTTTTACCGCAGCGGTGGTATTACAGTGTCCGGCGGTGAGCCGCTCCTGCAGCCCGAGTTTTTGGCCGACCTATTCCGCGCCATGCACAACAACCCCGATGGTCGCGTGCATACCTGCCTTGACAGCTGCGGATATGCGTTTGACCCCAACCACCCCGAGAAGTTCGATGCTGTGCTCAACGAGACCGATATGGTGCTGCTCGACATTAAGCACGCCGATCCCGTCGAGCATAAGAAGCTGACCGGTTGCGATCCCGCACGCATTCTGGCGTTTGGTGATGAGCTCGCGCGTCGCAAGATCAAGGTCGTTATCCGTCACGTGGTGGTGCCGGGCATTACCGACACGGTGGAGGAGTGCGAGGCGCTCGGTCGTCTGATCGCCCCGTGGCATAACGTGGTCGGCCTGGAGATGCTGCCGTATCACACGATGGGCATCGTCAAGTATGAGCAGCTGGGGATTCCCTATAAGCTTGAGGGCGTGCCTCAGATGGATACCGCGCGCATGCCCGAGCTGCGCAACGCAGTCATGACGGGCATGAAAAAGCGCCGTGCGGAACTCAAAAACGCCATCGGCTAGCAGCACTCATTGGGGACAGACTTAAATGAGTGCCCCCGGGCACCTAGTTGATTGCTAAAGAGCCCCGTCAAGTTGCGGTGGAATAGTTCCTGTTTATCGGCTAATACCGCCCAAACAGGAACTATTTCACCGCAACTGCGTTTTGGGCGGAGATGCGCAACAGAATCGGTGTTTTTGCATAGATACGCCTGTATTTTGTTTAGAGACACCTTAAACGCGACTGAATGTCTTCGGTAAGAAATGCCTGCTCGGTATTATGCTGCTCGTATATGAATGGTAGCAGTCAGGAGACCACGTGCGAAAGGGCGCATCGCGGGACGAGTATGTGCCGCAACATGGCAGCAGATATGAGACGAAGGGCACGTCTTCGCGTGGCCTTGCAGACGCTCGCATCCGCGGGGTGAAGATTGCCGCCATTGGGATGCTAACGTTGGCGGTTATTATCCTCGGAATTACCGCCAAAACCTACGCGTCGGAGCGAATGGCGCACCCAGATGCGTCAACGGTACAGATGCAAAACAAAAAGGTCTCTGAATCTAAAGCCACCGCAAGTCAAACCCTGTCGACAGCGAGCCTCAAGATGAGGCTTTCGAAGGCGGACTTTAACGATATTCCCTCAGGCGATACCGTGCAGACCTTCTCACTGGCTGAAGACCAGATCCCCGCCCTGGAGGATGAGAGCCTCGCCGCGCTCCAAGATGCCCTTGATCAGGCCCAGGAATTGGGCGATGTGGGCGTGGTGTTTTACGATCTGTCGAGCGGCAAGGGCGTGACGTATAACGCGGACGCCGAGGTGTACGGTGCGAGCAGTTATAAGGCGCTCTATGTACTCTACATCTGCGAGTCGCTGGTCGAGACGGGCCAGGTCTCACTCGATGATTCTCTTGGCACCTATGGTGGCTACAACATGGGCTGGCAGACGGTGCGCGACCTGATCGAGGCCGCGGTCGTTAATTCGGACAACGATTCGTTTATTGCGTTACGCGCGGCGTTTGACCGTGTCGGTTACGAGAATTGGATTGTCAGTCTTGGCATCGATTGCGATACCGCGCTCGATCCGATGAGTGATTTTCCCACCTATTGCCCGCGCACCTCAGCCAAGCTGTGGCACGAGATGAGCGAGTATTTGAGCTGCGATACCGAAACATCGCAATGGCTGTCGGGCCTTCTGGCCTCCACGACCCGATCGTTTATCCGTGACGGCATTGCGGACGAGCAGGTTCTGGTGCTCAACAAGGCTGGTTGGATCAGCGAGGCAGGTTGCAACGCGACGTGCGATGCGGGTCTCATCGATGTCAACGGCGACACTTACGTTATGAGCATCATGACATCGATGCCATGGAGTGACCATTCGAGTGAGGTTGTAGCCGCCATTGCCAGAGCCCTCTACGATACGCGTGCCGCGCTGGTCTAACGGCTTCGTATTGCGCGGATGAGCCAAAATGCTGGTACCATACCGTGGATAAGCAGTTTCACAGGTTTGGGGGATGGTGTGCCTACCATCGCAATCATCGGTGCGCTCGAAAAAGAGGTTGCGCAGATTAAAGAAGAACTGAACGGCGCTCACATGTCGCAAGAGGCGGGCTTGACCGTTGTAAGCGGTGAGCTTGACGGTTTGACCGTGGTCGCAACGACGGCAGGTATGGGTACCGTTAATGCCGCTGCCGCAACGCAGCATCTCATCAGCAAATATGCTCCGCAGGCCGTTGTGTTCTCGGGCATTGCGGGCGGCCTGAACCCCAAGCTCCACATCAACGACGTGGTTATAGGCGGGTGTCTGCGCTACCTGGATACCGATACGGCGCTCATCGCCGAGTCGGCGCCGGAGCTTGAGGAATTTGCCTCGACACCGGCTCTGGTTGATATTGCAACCGCCGTGCTTGTCGAGCATGGGTTTGTGGACGCATTGTTGGATGCGGAAGTTGCGGAGAAAGACCCCAAACAGTTCCTGAACGGCACCATCGCTACGGGCGACCGCTTTGTGACGGGTGATGCCATGCGCACTGCCGCCATCGAGGCGACGCATGCCGATTGTGTCGAGATGGAAGGTGCGGCAATCGCGCATATTGCAGCCAAGAACGGTGTCGATTGTCTGGTGCTGCGTGCTATCAGCGATAATTGTGATGAAGCGTATGACGCGTTTTGCGAGCGCGAGTTCGATCTGGACGAGTATGCCCGCACGGCGAGTGACATTACGCTCGATATCGTCCGCCGCATTGCCGCTGCGTAATCGTGCATCCATATTGTAAGAACCTACGACCAAGGAGTATCCATGGCCGATTCCATTAACTATCAGCTTGCCAAGTTCGTCGCCAGCTATGGCAAGGTTTCGCAGATTCCCGAGTCCACCTGTCCCGAGGTGAGCTTTGTGGGCCGCTCCAACGTGGGCAAGTCGTCGATTATGAACAAGCTCTTTGGCCGCAAGAACCTGGTCAAGGTTTCGAGTACGCCGGGCAAGACGAGCAACATCAACTTCTTCGAAGCCGATGACGTGCACTTTGTCGACCTGCCGGGCTACGGTTTTGCCCGTCGCTCCAAGGCCGAGCGCGACCGCTGGGCCGAGCTTATCGGCGACTTTTTCGACTCCGAGCGCAGCTTTAACTTGGTCGTCTCGCTGGTGGACATTCGTCACGACCCCAGCAAGCTCGACCACGACATGATTGACTACCTACAGGGCAACGAGTTCAACTTTATCGTCTGCCTCACCAAGGCCGACAAGCTCAGCCGCACCCAGCAGGCCCGTCAGGCAGCGGCCATCAAGAAGCAGCTCAACGTCCCGGCCGAGAACGTGATCATCACAAGCTCCCAGACCGGCACCGGCATCGACGAACTCAAGCGCCGCATCGCCGAGGCCTGCCTCTAATCAGGCTTTAGCTCACCAAAAGCTCCTATCTATATCACCTCAGTGATAGTTATTGGTAAACTATCACTGAGGTGATGTCAATTGGTTCCGAGTATTATCCCAGGCGTTTTGAGCGAGAGCAGAACGCGCGGCGTAAGTACTTGGACACCATAAACGGGTTCGACCCTGAGGGTGTCTACATTAAGGATTTAATGGCGGGGAAGGTTGATTAAATGATCCCAGAGTTAATGGATTGTGGGCCGAGTAGGACATATCCCGTCTGTTATCTCGAGGACGCAATGAACAACCTTGGCGACTGCTTTGACTACGCCGTAAACGACTATGGAGCAGAAGGATCCGAAGTCGCTGAACTCTTTTGTTTGAGCGGCGTGGCTCGTGAGTTTGAACGTGGAAACGCATGGATCGTATCGGGAAAATCGGGCGTTGAGCTATTCGCGCTTATTGCCGAAAGGTCTGGCTACCAGGCGGGGTCGATGCCAGATCGGACCTATCGATTTGAGAAGACACCGGAATACTGGACGGGCTGGATATTGGCGTATCTGCAGTGGCGTCTAGGGGTTTCTTTTGAAGACCTGTTGCATGTCGTTCCGTTTGATGTGCTGCGCAGCCTGTACTACCCCTGGCACGAAGCCTCGGAAGAACGCGTAGCGCGTCTTGTTTGCGATATGGCGAAGAAAACACCTCGTCAAACCAAACTGGCGCTAGCAAGAAAGAGGCTCAAGAAAACCCAGCAAGACTTGGCATACGAATCGGGCGTATCGCTCCGCTCGATCCAAATGTACGAACAACGCCAGAGAAGCATCAACGAAGCATCGGTAACAACCGTAAGGGATATGGCGAAAGCCCTACACTGCAACATCGAAGACCTCCTAGAGCCAGTCTTCGAATACAAAGAAACCAGCGCAGCCTAACCCAATATATTGCCAAGGTTTGTATCTAGTAAGCGCTCCTTACCAGCAAGAGTCCCTACCAATAGAAAGCGGTTTAAAGGGCCGAAATCGTATGAATGGCATTGCGACTTCCAAATGGGCTGACTGCTGCTTGAAAAGCTATAGAAATAGGGGCCGACTTAACGGCCCCAAGCATCGCATAAATGATGTATACGTTTTATCAACTATTTCTTGTTTTTAAACCATTTGCAGATACGCCAAATAACCACTCCGATGAGAATCAAAACGAGAGCGATTGTAATGTCTGAGTGTGCAGGAATAGGGGTCATCGAACTTCCTCAATTGATGTGAGTCTAGTTTGCATAGGTGTGGAGCGTGCTGCCTTCCATGGTTGCTTGCAACACGGCGATACCGGACGCCATCCCCATCGATTCATAGTTGAGTCGATATGTCGCCTGTTTCGAGTTCCATATAAAGGACTCGTTTGTTACCGTACAGCCGATAGTCGTATAGTTTTGTCCCCAAGCGCTGGTAATGAGCGAGTTCGCAATCTTGATCTTGAATTCGCGATAAATAAAAGGACTGTTGTAATAGATAGTCCAAGTTCCAGAAGCATTGTTGTAGTAACTGTCCCATATCAGGCTGGGCTCATTGGTTTTTTTAATTCCTATTACTGCAACGGTCCCATCCTTAAGCTTGATTTGATGAGACTGCTCGGGACCTTTCGTTAAATCAAAATCTTGGGTTGCGCCAGAAATTGCGACAGCATCGCTTTCTGCAGCATAAGCAGTCGAAGGGCTAAACGAGAAACATATCGGTAATATCAAAAGTATCGAGAGGAAAAACGAAGCTTTGAGTGTGCGTAACACTTTGACCACCTCCATACTGCGATGCCTAGTTAAATAGTAGCATAGATAAACAGTTTATTATGTAACCTAAAAAGCCCCTATCTGCCCAGCGCCCCTTCAAAGCGTGGGTTCCTGTAGACATTCTCAGCAAGGTAAACGCAGGGATGGTCGGGGTGTTCCCCTCAAAATCATTCCGCAGCGCGAAGGCCCCTCGTCCGTAGCTCCGTAGGAGCACAAGATTAAATCAGCGAATGCGATTATCCTGACGAGGCCGCGCAGGTCCCCTTGGGGCTTCCCCTGAAAACAATCCGCAGATCGAATTGCCCCGTCGCGCGAAGCGCACGACGGGGCAATTCATGATCGAGGACGTTTTCAGGGGAAGCCCCAAGGGGACCGGTGAGAGCAATGAAGCAGGGCGCTACAGGTATTCGATCTGGGCGCCTTCCGTGTCGCACGTCAGAATATGCGTGTCACACTTGGGGAACTGCTCACGCAGCTTGACCTGCAGGAACTTTGCCACGATGGTGTCATCAGTTACGGCCATGAGGGTCGAGCCGGAGCCACTGATCCAGATGGTCTTGGCGCCGCCGTTAAGGCAGGTGTCGCGCACGGCGTTGTAGTCGGGGATGAGGCGGCGGCGATAGGGCTCCTGGATGCGGTCGTCGTTGGCGGCGGCAATCAGGTCGAGGTCACCAGTCTCCAGGCCGCGCGTCATGCCGGCGATGCGGCCCATTTGCCATACGGCGGTGGAGAGTGGAATCTCCTGTGGCACAACCTTGCGGGCCTCGCTCGTATGCACCTCGTAGGGCGGAATCACGGTAATAAAACGCAAGCGATCGCTCACCTCGTAGCGCAGGCACTGGGGCAGCGAGTCGGTCGGCGTAAAGGAGCAGACGGCGCCGCCCAGGATAGCGGGGGCGACGTTATCGGGATGGCCCTCGACCTCGGTGGCGATGCGGACGAGCTCGGCGCGGTCGACGGTGTGGCCTGTCAGCGCGGCGGCCGCCATGATGCCGGCGACGACGCAGGTGGAGCTGGAACCCAGGCCGCGAGCGACGGGCACGTCGGTCTGAATGTCGATAGCGACGGGAAAGGCCGGCTCGCTCCAGGCGGCCAGAGCATCGACAAAGCTCACGTAGACCAGGTTGTTCTCGTTTTGGAACTCTTCGGGGCATCCGGTGATGGTGAGCTTGTCGGCGCGCTCGAAGGTGAAGTGCGAGTAGAGGCTGACGGCCATGCCGAGGGTATCGTAGCCGATGCCTAGGTTGGCGCTCGTTGCTGGGACGGTGATTTTGATCATGTGAGTCCTCCTGGCGTGCCTGGCTGTTTAGTTCGCTGCTCGGGCAGTCCTGCGCAAGACGGAAAGCACATTAAGTGCTTTCCTTTGCGTGCGGAACTCGCGACGAACTAAACAGCCAGGCACGCTGTGCGCGTTCGTCATCATCCCGGGGGTTATCTGATGAAAGAAGGTGCGCCGGCTTTCGCCGGCGCTTAATAAGGGGTTTAGTTAGTAGCCATCTTTTTTGCTGCAGACTCGACGTAGCTTGCCATCTCATCGACGTCGCAGACGTCTTCGAAGCGGACGGGTTTGGATTCGAGTTCGGCGAGCTGGGTCGGGGCGACCGTGTTGGTGGCCTGCTCGAGCACACGCATAGCCTCAAAATCATCCTCGGGAACGTCGAGCCCCAGGGCGTCGCAGCAGGCGCGCGGGAACTTGTAGGGGCTGGCGGTCGAAAGCAGCACGCGGGCCTTGGCGCCCTCGGCGGAAGCGACCTGCTCAAAGACGTGATAGCCGCAAGCGGTGTGCGGGTCGATCACGTAGCCGTTGGCTTCCCAGCAGCTCTTGATGGCAGCGCGGACCTCGTCCTCGCTGGCCCAGCCGCAGCCAAACACGCTCTGGATCTTGGCCAGCAGCTCGGCGGGCACCTCGTAGCGGCCGGTCTGGGCAAGCTGATCCATAAGGCCGGCAACGAGCTCGCAGTCGCCGTCGGACAGGAAGTAGAGCATGCGCTCCAGGTTGGAGCTGATGAGGATGTCCATCGACGGCGAGATGGTCGTGAAGAACGGGCGGTTACGGTCGTAAACGCCGGTGGTCAGGAAGTCGGCAAGCACGTTGTTCTTGTCGCTCGCCACGACGAGCTTGGCGACGGGCAGACCCATGCGCTTGGCGTAGTAGCCGGCCAAGATATCGCCAAAGTTGCCGGTGGGCACGCAGAACTCTACGGCGTCGCCAGCCTCGATAGCGCCGGCGCGTAGCAGTTGCGCATAGGCGGCAAAGTAGTAGACGACCTGCGGCACCAGGCGGCCGACGTTGATGGAGTTGGCGCTCGAAAGCACAGTGCCGGCGGCTTCCAGGCGCTCGGCAAGCTCCTTATCGGCAAAGATGCGCTTGATGGCACTCTGGGCATCGTCGAAGTTGCCGCGGATGCCGCAGACGGCGACGTTATCGCCCTCCTGCGTGGACATCTGCAGATTCTGCACGCGGCTGACCTTGCCCTCGGGATAAAAGACGGTAATGCCCGTGCCCGGGGCGTCGGCAAAGCCGGCGAGTGCGGCCTTGCCCGTGTCGCCTGACGTGGCGGTGACGATCATGATGCGCTCGGCGCCGCCGTCCTTGGCGGAGGTGCGGGCCATAAGGCGGGGGAGCATCTGCAGGGCGACGTCCTTAAAGGCGCTCGTGGGGCCGCCAAAGAGCTCCATCACATAGGTCTGAGGGGCGTCGACGCCCGGTGCGGCGTCGAGTTTGACGAGCGGCGTGACCTCTTCGCTTGCAAATGTGTCGCGGTATGCCTCACTCACACAGGCAGAAATTTCTTCGGCCGTGTAATCATTCAGTAACATTCCCAACACATCTTGAGCGATTTCAAAGTACGATTTATCTGCAAGCGAGCTGATATCGAGCTGCTGGGTGCCCAGCTCGTCCGAGACGAACAAACCCCCGTCGGGAGCGATGCCGGTGCGGATTGCCACCTTACTTGAGCACGATAAAGTGCGTCCTCGTGTACTATGATAAGTTCCCATATAACACTGCTCCTCGGATGCCTTGGTCCCAATCGGTGAACCCATGGTATCAGAGCGCGCAAAACAGGTTTGCAGAGGCTTTTAGAAAGGTAACCTCCAGCCCATGATAAAAATTGCCAAGTTTGGCGGCTCGTCGGTCGCCGACGCCGAACACTTTAAGAAGATCAAGGCCATCGTCGATGCCGACCCGGCTCGCCGTTTTGTGGTGGTTTCCGCCTGCGGTCGCCGCTTTAAGGGCGACACCAAGGTGACCGACCTGCTCTATCTGGTTAACGCACACGTTAAGTATCACGTGTCGTGCGAGGAACTGCTCGAGGACATCGGCCAGCGCTATTTTGATATCGCTGACGAGCTGGAGCTCACCTATCCCATCCGCGAGGAGTTCGCGGCCTTTGCCGAGCGCGCCCGCTCGGGCGGCTACTCCACCGAGGAGCTCGTGAGTCGTGGCGAGTACTTCACCGCTCGCCTGATGGCCGAGTATCTGGGCCTGCCGTTCCTGGACGCCGCGACGGTCGTGGCGTTCCATCACGACGGTACGCTCAGCATGAACCGCACCTCCGAGCTGGTGCAGGAGTACGGTCAGCAGGGCGGCTTTGTCATGCCCGGTTTCTACGGCGCGACGCGTGAGGGTCAAATCAAGCTGCTCGACCGTGGCGGCGGCGATATCTCGGGCTCGATCCTGGCCAAGTGCCTGGGCGCCGACCTGTACGAGAACTGGACCGACGTTTCGGGCTTCTATTCTGCTGATCCTCGCATTGTGCCCGAGGCTCAGCCCATCGCCCGCGTTACCTACGAGGAGCTGCGCGAGCTTTCGTACATGGGTGCAAGCGTCCTGCACGAGGAGGCCGTGTTCCCTGTGCGCGAGGCAGGCATTCCACTGGTCATCAAGAACACCAATGCGCCGCAGGACCCCGGCACCATCATTAGCGAGACGGCTGACGAGGGTGAGGCGGAGCCCATCATTACCGGCGTGACCGGTAAGCGCGGCTTTGTCGCCATCAACGTTGCCCGCGACCGTACCAAGCCGCGCGTCGGCTTTATGCGCCGTGCGCTTTCGGTCTTCGAACGCTATGACGTTTCCGTCGAGCACATGCCCACCGGTGTCGACCGCTTTGGTGCTGTGGTGCAGGAGCAGGACGTGCGCGATTCGCTGTACTCGCTCGTAGGCGACATTCAGCAGGAGGTCGAGCCGCTCGAGATCGAGGTGGTCGAGGGCTTGGCACTTATCGCGACCGTCGGTCGTAACCTGCGCGGCCGTGCAGGTATCTCGGGCCACCTGTTTGGCATGCTAGGCCAGGCTGGCGTGAGCGTGCGCATGATTTCGCAGAGCTGCGACGAGATCAACATCATCATCGGTGTCGAGGAGAAGGACTTCGACCTGGCGATTCGGACCATTTACCGCGCCTTCTCCGACGAGAACGGCATTGTGAAGGTCTCCGACCTGGAGGCTCCCGCGCCGGTCGATCCCGCCCCGGCCGCGCTCCACAAGTAGCTGCTATCCCAGTAGATTTTTGGGACTTGCCTCAAAAATCTACGGCGGGGCGTTTCGTTTCGGTTTCGTTTCGACGGGGCGGGTTTCGTGCCCGCCCTGTTCTTGTATACACTGGCAACAATAATCGGCCTGCTCGGCGTGCGGGCAAAAGCCACAGCCTCTAAAGGGGGAAGCATGAAACAGTACACGGTTGCTATTTTGGGCGCGACGGGAGCCGTGGGCACCCAGATGCTCGAGTGCCTCAACGAGCAGGAGTTCCCGATTGGCAAGCTTAAGCTGCTGGCGAGCGCGCGTTCTGCGGGCAAGACCGTCGAGTTCCGCGGCGAGCAGATTGTGATTGAGGAAGCTTGCCCCGAGGCCTTTGAGGACTGCGACATTGTGCTTGGCGCCGCCGGCGACGATATTGCGAAGGAGCTGCTGCCCGAGGCCGTCAAGCGTGGCGCCGTCGTGGTAGACAACAGCCATGCCTTCCGCATGGACCCCGAGGTGCCGCTGGTCGTGCCCGAGATCAATGCCGACGATATCAAGTGGCATCACGGCCTTATCGCCAACCCCAACTGCGCGACCATCATCGGCCTGGTTCCCACGTGGCCGCTGCACCAGCTCGCCGGCGTAAAGCGCATGATCGTGTCCACGTATCAGGCAGCTTCGGGCGCCGGTGCCCCCGGTATGGCCGAGCTCGAGGCTCAGCTGGCCGCCCTGGGCCGTGGCGAGGAGATTCCCGAGCCGCGCGCCTTTGCCGCCCAGTTGGCGAGCAACCTGATTCCGCAGATTGGCGGTGTCAAGGAGGAGGGCTTTACCTCCGAGGAAATGAAGCTGCAAAACGAGGGTCGCAAGATTATGCATCTGCCCGAGCTGCGCGTGAACTGCACCTGCGTGCGCGTGCCCGTGCTGCGCTCGCACTCCGAGAGCATTACGCTCGAGTTTGAGCGCGATATTACGGTCGAGGAGGCCCGTGCTGCGCTGTCTGCCGCTCCGGGCGTGAAGCTGGTTGACGACATGAGCGCCGAGGATGCGCACGATCGCTTCCCCATGCCGATGGATACGTCCGACCAGGACCTGATCTGGGTCGGTCGCGTGCGTCGCGACATCTCGAACCCCGAGGCTGCGCGCGGCATCACCTTCTGGTGCTGCGGCGATCAAATCCGTAAGGGCGCGGCAACCAACGCCGTCCAGATCGCTAAGCTGCTCTGCGAGTAGCGGTTGACCTGTCCGGCGGGGGCCGGGCTTGGTTTTCAGAACGTCCTCGACCATGTGTGGCGCCTTGTCCTGCTCCTTCGGAGCCGCGGACAAGGCGCCACACTGGTCTGCGGAGTGTTCTGAAAACTAAGCCCGGCCCCCGCCTGCGGTGACGCTGCTGCGAGCGGTCTGCGATGGGGCCGTTGTTGGTTGGGGCCGCTGGGCTGATGCGGGGGCGCGCGGCTGTTGCGGGCCCTGGTCCCGGCGGCGGCCTCGGCGCTTTGCGCCTGCCGCCTTGGGGACTGCGGAGCGCCGCCGGCAGCTGCGGCGCTGTCGCGTCTGCTGCCTGTGGGGACTGCGGGGCCGTGACGGCAGCGGCGGCGCGTTCGCGCCTGCTGCCTAGGGGCACTTTGGGGTTGCGTGGGCTGTCTGCGCAATTCGCGGTATTATGTTGCGGAGTTTTGAAAGGAGCCGCTGGTGGTCACGACGACGTTTGCTTCGCCTTTGGGCGAAATCCTGCTTGCCGCTGATGGCCGCGGTTTGACGGGGCTTTGGTTTGAGGGGCAGGAGCACTTTGGCTCTACGCTGCTCAAAGAGGATGCGGAGTATGTCGTAGGTGCCGATGCGGTTTCTGGTGCCGGTGGGATGTCTTCGGTAAGTCCGGCAAATGGCGCGGCTTCTTCGGTGCTTGAGCGTTCTTGGGCTTGGCTGAATGCTTATTTTGCGGGGCAGGAGCCTCGGTTTACGCCGCCGTTGCATTTGATTGGCACGGCGTTTCAGCGTGAGGTTTGGTTTGAGCTGCTTTCTATTCCGCGTGGCGAGGTCGCTACGTATGGTGAGATCGCCCAGCGTGTTGCGGCTCGACATCGTGTGCCGGGAAATGAAGCGCCCGTTGTATCTCCTCGCGCGGTGGGGGCTGCGGTCGCACGTAATCCCATTTCGATTATCGTGCCGTGCCATCGCGTGGTTGCCGCCGACGGATCGCTCAACGGATATGCCGGCGGGCTCGATCGCAAGGAGTGGCTACTTCGGCTTGAGGGCGCGTACGAGGAGTAACGCCAGGGCATTTTGCATGATCAAGACGCTGTGAAAGAACGGGATGCGCTTCCCGAATGGAGTCCCAAGCGGAAACCGTGTCCCGGAATACAGCCTCAGAGTGGGACGCCGTTTCCGGTTGAGACCACTTGCTTTGGACATCGATCTACGCCCGCTCTTGCAGGGCGTAGATCGACTTATCCATGTTGAACAGGTAGGCGACGACGTAGACAATAAAGGACATCGGCAGGTTACCAAAGCCGAAGACTTCGCAGCCAATAAGGATGGGTGCGAGCAGAATCGCTGACAGCATAAGACCCATAGCGGCGATGCGCACATAGGGGTGGGGAACAGTCGAGCCGCAAGGGTCTTGGCGTGGGCAAGACACCAGGCAAAAGCTCCACCTACCATGCCAAACACGCTGCCCAACATCGCAAGCCGTCCAAGACCGGGGAGGTCAAGCGCGTGAGAGGCGGCAACGTCAAAACACAAGCGTTAACTGCGCGCCCTGCTCAACGGGCTGCTCCTTGTGCTCGCTCAGAAGGACCATTCGGTCTTCGTATTGCTTTTCGGTCATTTCGATAACGGTGACCTCTCCAGCGCTTGGAAGATTCAGCTTAAGGCGAGCGATATGCGCCGCTGCGGATTCGCGAGTCACCAACAGGCGCGAATACACCGAAAACTGCTCCATATGGTATCCGTCGTTAATCAGAAACTTTCGAAAGTCGCTATACTGCCGACGCTCGGCTTTGCTTCCCGTTGGAAGATCGAACAGAACCAATAACCTCATAACCCTCATGGCTCCTCCCTATTCAACAGTTACCATCTCGAGCCCTTTTAGCTCGGGCAACAACAGCCTCTTAGGATCCTTTTCGAGAACGGCAGTTCTGAGTGAAGAGAGCGTTGTCTCTATGCACTGCTGACAGCCGCAACGTTTTCCGTCGATAGTCATGACGTGCTCAAACACGCGGGCGAGCAACGCTTTGTCGCGCTGGCCCAAAGGCTCTGCAACGCCGTAGCTCATAACAATTAGATCGACGAGAGGGCGGAACGGTTCAATAAGGTCGTCGACGAGATTGAATGCGTTGTAAACGCTGTGATGGTGAAGCCCCTGGGATACGAGCCATCCACCGCCAACGGCTGCTCTTCCGATGCCTGCACGCAGGACGCTGTAGCCATAATCGAGGGCGGAGCTCTGCATACTGTTGCGTCTTGTTCCATCGGTAATGAGGGCTTTAAAGTACGCGGAGGCAGCTGCGCCTTCTCGATTGTCCGTGTCGCCCGAAAGAACGGTTTTGGCATAAGAGGGGAGAGGGCCTGTAGACAACCCCATTTCTGTGAGAACCGCCGCTTGGTTGAGTATCTTTGCCTGAACGATTCGTTTCCAAAGCTGCTTTTTAAACGGAAGGCTCATGGCAAGCTGATCCTCGACGATGCGCGCATGGCGCGAATGGGCGCCCATGGGGAGCATGAGACCATTGGGCATATGATCGCGCCCGCAGATCATGACGCCTATTCCCGCGTCGTTAAGCTGCGACATGCAGGCGACCGTCATCGTGGTTTGATGGGATTCGACGATGACGACCCAAACGTCCTCGAGGGGAATGGTGGAGCTGCGGTCGTCCACGGTGATCATCAATAGGCCGTTCTTGATGCAGAGGTGGGCCTTGCTCTGGATAAGTATTGTCCGTTGAGCCATTTTGTCGACGACCTTCCCCGCATTAGCGTTACAATACAGCTAAGTCGAAAGCAGCTCACCTTGGGGAAGGGCGCGGCTCCAGACAAGGGGAGCCACTTAAGTGGCTTACCCGTAAAGTAACCCCCGTTCAATCCTCGGATTGGGCGGGGCGAACTTTTTTGGGCGAGTGTTAGCCAGTATTCCGTAAACGGTAGCTATGGATAGCATTTAGGCGGGTCCTTTTGAGCGTTTTTTCGCCTAAGGATTGATTCGATTGTGAAGAAAAGTACATAAATCGCTGTGCCGAATACGGCTCTTTTCTTGCGTGAAGCGCGACGTGTCGACGCATTTTGTCTCGAAAAAAATGAATCGCAGATGTAGATCTGAGGTCGAATCAGTCTTCTTTTTTTGAGGCTTGAAACAGAAAAGCCCCTGTTAAAGGGGCTTTTCTGTGCGCACATAGCGTATCACCTTGGGGAAGGGCGCGTGCTCAAGACTTAGAACGGTATGTCCTCGTCGTAGAGGTCAGCGTATCACCTTGGGGAAGGGCGCGTGCTCAAGACTTATGGCACAATCTGGTCAGGGTTGCCGTCAGCGTATCACCTTGGGGAAGGGCGCGTGCTCAAGACTGCGACGGCAAAGGCATCAAGCGCAGCTTCAGCGTATCACCTTGGGGAAGGGCGCGTGCTCAAGACCTTCATCCTAAAGTCCTTCCTGCCATGGGGAGCGTATCACCTTGGGGAAGGGCGCGTGCTCAAGACCCAGAAGACCTATAACGGCGCGGGCAACCTAGCGTATCACCTTGGGGAAGGGCGCGTGCTCAAGACTCGCACTTTAAGAACTTTCGCCGATCACGTAGCGTATCACCTTGGGGAAGGGCGCGTGCTCAAGACTCGCAGGTGCCGTTGGCGAGCTGACGTGCGAAGCGTATCACCTTGGGGAAGGGCGCGTGCTCAAGACCTTTCTTGTCGCTATAGCGTCCATACACGTAGCGTATCACCTTGGGGAAGGGCGCGTGCTCAAGACCATTGGAACCGACAAGGCGAAGCTGTTCCTAGCGTATCATCTTGGGGAAGGGCGCGTGCTCAAGACTCCACGTAGGACATGGCACCGTTGAGCGCAAAGCGTATCATCTTGGGGAAGGGCGCGTGCTCAAGACTTGGTGGTGTTGGTGTTGCTCATGGTGTGCAGCGTATCACCTTGGGGAAGGGCGCGTGCTCAAGACAACTCCTTCATCGTGCTGCAACCGTCTATCAGCGTATCACCTTGGGGAAGGGCGCGTGCTCAAGACAACCCCTACTGTTCATTGTTCATTGTTCAAAGCGTATCACCTTGGGGAAGGGCGCGTGCTCAAGACTAGTAACACCACGATGATGCACGTTCGCAAAGCGTATCACCTTGGGGAAGGGCGCGTGCTCAAGACGAAGAGCTTGAGCACCTCCATCCGGCCTCCAGCGTATCACCTTGGGGAAGGGCGCGTGCTCAAGATTTGAGGAACAGGGGCAACGCTGATTTTGAAACGCATTGCTTTAAGAATGTGCGGGCAGAGCCTGCATATGTTAATGCGCGCCGGCGCCCTCATCTGGACAGCGGTGGCGCGCATCAACGCCTTAACGAACAGGTGACTCACGGATAATGAGCGGCAATGGATCGTTGCCAAGCTTGTTTACGGTTGGTGAACGCAGTTTTTTCTTGGTAAGTCTGTCAGAAAAAGACCAATTTGCACCGTTGATGTCAAATCCGCTAAACCGCCCAACAAAATCGCCTATCTGTACTAGATCGCCCAGATATATCTCCAGCGGCGGTTTCTTCATAGCGCTTTCGGGCACGGGCTTCCAGGCTTTTCGGCCAGTATGCGCCTTAGCAATTCTAGGCACATACGTCCCATCTTTAAGTGCAGGAATATCCGCCTTATAGACGGGGTCTGCGTACCAAGCGCCCTGCCCCTTCTTGGCCTCCGGGTCATGCCAGAGCCTCAGACACAGCATTTCGCTCACCTTGATGACCGACTTCTCGTCTGCCGACACAACGGCGTTGCCCATGACGATGTCCTTATCGGAGCTCGCCTTGCGAGCAATGTCTTTACCCTGTGCGTTGACGCCGGCATAGCGATAGACCGTCTGCTCAAATAGCTCTCCCTTTCCCTTACGCGGAACAAAGCGGGTGGGTACGACGAAATCGTGCGCCGCGCGTACTTCGTTCGCAAAGGTTTCCCAGGGCATAACACTTTCGAGAGCCTTCATGATGGCATCGCGGCGTTGGGTCTCGTTCATGCCTCTGGTTATGCTCCAGTGTGTCTCTTGGTTGATTCGAGCGGTTTTAATCACGAGGCTTCGACTACATGCTGCAATCACACAAGCATCGGTGGCATGGTGACGATCGTCCGAGCGGTCTTTTTCGCCATTCGAACCAAAGTTAAGCCCCCACCTGCGACGCAGCCATGCGGTCGCTCTGCCAGTGGTAGGAACAACATGTGCTTTTGCGCCATCATCGGGGAACAGTAGGCAATCGGCGAGGTAAGCGCATACTTCTCGCGACATATAGGCGGTGTCGGTGAAGCTGCGTGCTAAGAATTCGCCTTCCTTGGTATCAAGGTCTTTTTCCAGCAGGAAGTTCTTTTTGCGACGGCTGAGTTTCTGGTTTTCCTGAACGCGACGCTCAAAAGCATCCCATGAAGGCGCACCGTCGTGGGACATCCATTCGTAAGGTGTCTGTTCGCGTTTATCCTGATTGCTTTTGGCGAGGACCAGGACTTTGTTGTTGCGCGAGTTTTCTCCCGTACGAGAGAACGGCAGGATGTGGTCAATCTGCGTGTAGGTGTCGTCGCTAATTAGGCGATCGACTTCGATTTTAGCGCCCGTGTAAAGGTCGAAGCATTCCTGCTCTTCCCACAGGCGGTACTTCTCTATCTGTTTGCCCGTGACCTCATCTGCCGTGCAGCCACGCAGCTCAGCGATTTGCCCGGCAATGCGCTCGCGATTTTTCTCGTTCTTCTTATTGGCCTTGGCAATCTCGTCTTTTGCGCGCTGAGGCAACCTGAGCTCTCGATCAAGCTCAACGTGGATTTCGTTTGGCACGCCCCACTTGCGGCAGATGGCGTTGACCACTTTTCGCATTTGCGACATGGCGCGAATGACGACGGGATTGTTATTTGTCCGACCGGTACGTTCGATCCAGGTCTCATAGGGCATCAGGCGATCGGAGCGCTCGAGCTGGGCGCCAGCGATGCGAAGTCCCAGCAGGCCGCAGTCATTTTCGGCCTGCGTAAGGTTGAGGACCTCGGGCTCCTCGAGGCAATCGAGCAGCAGGTCGAGTGCTTTTTTGGAACGGTTGCCATAGCCGTTAAGAGCTTTGGATGAATAGGGAAGCCTACAGAGCGCCTCAATCTCCGCTTCCGAAAGCGGCAGCCCCTGAAGCTGCTCTTGGAGTACGGGGAGAGCTGAAGAGTATGCCACCGCCTCCATAACGGCATCGGCGAGATTGCGGTCATCGCGCAAACGCTGCAGGAGAATGGGGTTGGCCGTATTGAGGGTATTGCGGAGCACGCGCCATCCCTTGGGCTTGTACACCTCGCGCGTTTTTTCGTCGGCAGCTGGAACTCCCTTAAAGTAATCGCCGGAACTAAGGTCGAGCGCTTTTCGGAGGGCGCCGAATTTAACAGCACAATCTTTGCTGCCTCGAATTGGCTCGCACGAGAACAGGATCGCAATGCACTCATCGCGCTCCGTAGCGCTCAGGGCGCGAGAGGTCCCGTTTTCGTGGATGATGGTGATGTTGCCGAGTGCTCCATAGGCTGAAACAAGTTCGCTCGTAAGCGTGCAGCGTGCGGCTCGTTTTTCTGTTGGGAAGTATGGGCAGTGGCCAACGAGGTCGTACGTGCGGCGGTCGAAGTCTTTGCGCGAACGCTCCCAATCGCAAACCTCGATATATGCGGCCTCAAATTCCGGCGAAGCGTATTTGGAGCCAAAGGAGCGTTGAGCATCAAATAGGATATGAGTTTCTTCGATAAGCTGGGCGTGCGTTACACACTTGTCGTAATTGCCGCCACGATTGCGACTTTGAGGCTGCTGAGCGAGCCATTCGCCAACGGTACGGCACGAGGTCTCCGCAATTGCTTCCTTGTTGGCCGCAAGGGCGGATAGAACCTTGCCGCCTTCGCTTGATTTGTCCTGATTGCCTTCTCCGTGGGGGATGTATCCACGGCGCTTGCAGAGGGAGTAAAGGACTAGCGCCCACTCGCGATCGTTGAGCAGGCGGTCAAGCCCATCAACGCGAAGCTTGAGCGGCTGCTTGTCGCCTTTTGTGGTGTGGAAGTACTCTTTGGTGGCGTCTTGGGGGATGAGGCCATAAGCCTTGAGGATTTGGAGACAGTGCTTCAAGCGCGCCTGGGTACGGTCAATGTTTCGACGGGTAGAGCGGAAGCCCCTGCGAATAACCGCAAGACTTTGGCCCGTTTTAGGATGAGTTGGAGAGTCAAATAATCTGACGCCCAAATCCAGGATTTCATGATTGGCTGTGTCGATAAGTGCGAATCCGCAGCTTGCAATTCCTGGATCCATGCCAAGCACAAGATGCCTGGGAAGTCCGAGCTTCCCAATTTCGCGATTGATGGTGATCTCCATGGAGCACCCCTCTCTAATAAGAACTCTAGAGAACAGTACCATCGCGTGAGGACATGGGCCGAGCTTGTTAGCCGAGCGGTCATTTTGTTAGGCAAATGGAAATGATTTATACAGCCTTACATATCGGTTACCGGATGATGCCGTTTGTTGAAATTGAATTCCGACTGAATCCCGCCCTGAGATTGAATGGCGGGACGGCGCCCCACGCTATTCAGCGCGCTTGATAGGATGACGGACCACGGTCTTAAGTTTCTCCGGTGCACATTTGCGTGGATCGGAGAGATAGATTTCGTGATGGAAACGGGTGTCTGAGAAGTCGGGGACATAGCCCTGCTCGGCCGTGTATTCATGCATAGCGTCTACGGTCGCCGGTTCGTTGTCGTAGGGCCCGGTGTGCATACATTGGACGCAGAGGCCCTCGTCAGCTTTAAGCAGTTCGACGGCGGAAAAGTCCAGTTTCTTTTTGGTCGTGGCTTCTGCGACTGCCCAGTCAAAGTCATCTTGGGTGACGAAATCGGGCAGGCGGATGCACGAGATAAAGTTGAAATCGTCCTTGCGTGCATAGTCGATGTCGCCGCTCGGGGAGTCTTGCCACCAGAAACCCTCGAGCGGCGGTACCACAAAGTCGAAATAGCCCTCGATACTCCTTGAGCCTTTCTTCGACATCTTGATGGTATAGGCGATGCCGTAAAGCAGCGGCAGGGCGTTTTGATACTCGCCACCTTCGGTATTTGGGTTGCCCTTTCCGCGAACGGCAACGTAGCTCATAGGCGGGACAGTTACGATACTCGGCTTGCTTGCAGGTTTGTAGAGCTCCTTGCATTCCTTCTTAAAGTCGAACGCCATGTTGGCCGCCTTTCTGCGTATTGGCCTGCTTAGATAGCTGAATCATATCATAGAAACGAACAGCTGTTCGAATGATTTGGCTGACAGATTGAGATGCGTGCGTTGTGTTTGGCGGTCGGCCTGACCCCGTCGATGATTTCTCTGCCTCCCCGGCGCCTCATCTATAGCTGCCGTTTCCCCATATAAAACCTGCCAAAATAAACCTGTCCCTTTTTGGTCGGTGCGAAATGGGTAATACTAAAGAGTTATCCGACCAGATTGGAAGCGATCGATGGCCTATATCGAATTCAAAGACGTCATCAAAGCATACGGCGAGGGCGACGCCCGCATTCATGCGCTCGACGGCGCAAGCTTTACGGTCGAGCGCGGCGAGCTCGCCATCATTCTGGGTGCTTCGGGTGCCGGCAAGACCACGGCGCTCAACATTCTGGGCGGCATGGATACGGCGACCTCCGGCACCGTGACGGTGGACGGGCGTGACGTGAGCGCTGCCAACGAGGCGCAGCTCGTGGAGTACCGCCGCGCCGACGTCGGCTTTGTCTTCCAGTTCTACAATCTGGTCCCCAACCTGACGGCGCTCGAAAACGTCGAGCTCGCGGCGCAAATCTGCCCCGATTCGCTCGATGCCGAGCAAACGCTTTGCCAGGTTGGCCTGGGCGAGCGCCTCGCCAACTTCCCCGCGCAGCTATCGGGCGGCGAGCAGCAGCGCGTGTCCATTGCCCGCGCACTGGCCAAGAACCCCAAGCTGCTTTTATGCGACGAGCCCACGGGTGCACTCGACTACAAAACCGGCAAGCAGATCTTGCAGCTGCTACAGGACACCTGTCGCAATCAGGGCATTACGGTCATTATCATCACCCACAACTCCGCGTTGGCGCCCATGGCCGACCGCCTAATCCGCTTTAAGAACGGCCGCGTGGAGAGCGAGACGGTCCAGCAAAATCCCGTGCCGATCGAGACGATCGAGTGGTAGCGCCCATGGACCAAGATCGCCATAACAGCCAAAATCACGATACGGATCACGTGAGTCGCGACCGGGAGTTCGCGACCTACCGTACCGCCCAAAGCTCAAACGATATGGTGCCGACGGTATTTCGCCGTGGCATCTACCGCACAATCCGCGGCAGTCTTAAGCGCTTCTTGTCCATCGTGGTCATCACCGCGCTCGGCGTGAGTGTGATGTGCGGCCTTAAGGCGGGCTGCGAGGATTTGTGCGATTCGGTCGACGCCTATTTTGACCAGCAGAATGTCTATGACATTAACGTGCAGTCGACCTGTGGCCTTACGCGCGACGATCTCGCGGCTATCCAAGAGATCGACGGCGTCGAGACGGCCGAGGGTATCTACACCGAGACCGCCTACACCGCCGTGGGCACAACGCGCGAGCGCGTGGTCGTGCAAAGTCTCTCCAAGGAGAACATCGATCAGCCAGTGCTCGTGAACGGCGATTTGCCCGAGAGCGCCGATGAGGTGGCGGTAACTTCGAAGTTCCTGAAGGCTTCGGGCAAAAAGCTCGGCGATACCGTGAGTTTTGCCGCCAATGACGCGAGCTCGTCCAACCAAAGTGCCAAGGATCAGTTTGCCGCGGGCGATTACACCATTACGGCCGAGGTCCTCGACCCCACTGATGTGAGCTCCGACTCGACAGTCAACGCCTTCCGTGCCGCTTCGGCTGCGGACTATAAGTTCTATGTGAGCGAGGATGCCGCGACATCATCGTCCTACTCCGCGGTCCACGTGATCGTCGAGGGAGCCAAGAGCCTCAACTCCTACTCGGATGCCTACACGGCAAAGATCAATGAGGTCAAGGGCAATATCGAGAAGATCCGCGAGGAGCGTGAAAAGGCGCGCGTCCAGGAGCTGACGGTTGACACGCCGGCAAGCTTGGATGCGGCTGAGCGCCAGGCCGCCATGCTCTTTGGGATTGAGCAGGATAGCATCAACCGCATGGCCGAGGGCAGCGAGGAGCGCGTCCAAGCTCAGGCCGAGCTGGACCAGCGCCGCGCCGCCGCCGATCAGCAATTCGCCGATGTCCGCGCCGAGCTTTCCAATCTGGGTGAATGCACTTGGTACATTCAGGACCGCGGTAACATCGCAAGCTACTCGAGCGTCGAGAGCGACAGTTCTTCGATCGAGGCCATCGCCACGGTGTTCCCGTTTATCTTCTTTATCGTCGCCGTGCTCATCAGCCTCACCACCGCCACGCGCATGGTCGAGGAGGAGCGCACGCTTATTGGCCTGTACAAGGCGCTCGGCTACTCGCGCGAGCGCATCCTGTCCAAATACGTGGACTATGCGCTGTGGGCGTGCCTGATTGGCGGCGTGCTCGGCAATATCATCGGCTTTGTGGGCCTGCCGCTGTTCCTGTTTACGGTGTTCGACGACATGTACTCGCTGCCCCAGATGCTGCTTTCGTACGACATCGTGTCCTCGATCGTCTCGGTGGCGCTGTTTGCCGTGGGCGTGGTGGGCGCCACAATTATCGCCTGCCGCCACGAGATGGCCGAGACCCCGGCCTCGCTCATGCGCCCCAAGGCCCCGCGCGCCGGCTCGCGCATCCTACTTGAGCGCATCGGCTTTATCTGGCGCCGCATGGGCTTTTTGAACAAGGTGGCTGCGCGCAACCTGTTCCGTTACAAAAAGCGTGCCTTTATGACCATCTTTGGCATCGCGGGTTGCACCGCGCTTGTGATCTGCGGTATGGGTATTCGCGATACGTCGGTGGCGCTTTCGCCCAAACAGTACGGGCATATCACGCGTTATGACTTGCTGGCGGTCGCCAACCCCGATGACTTTACGCAGACGTGCGCGGCGTTGGATGAGCGCAGCGCGGCCAATGATTCCAACGTGACCGTGACTTCGACGCTGCCGATTATGACCGACAACGTCACCTTTACGTTTGGCGGCAAGAGCGAGACCGTGCAGCTGATCGTGGTGCCCGATGACCGCACGAACGACCTGGACGACTATGTGCGCCTCGAGGACGAGTCCAAAGAGCCGCTGTCTTTGCGTGACGGAGACGTGTATCTGAGTAAGAGTTCACAGCTGGTGCTGGGGATTCAGCCGGGCGATACGGCATACGTCCAGGATTCGTCGCTCAATGTTGCCAAGGTCAAAGTCAGTGACATTTCGCTTAACTATCTTGGCAACACGCTTTACATGACGCAGGGCACCTATGAGCGCGCGTTCGGTCGAAGCGCACGCCTCAACGGCGTCTTTGTGCTGCTTAAGGGCTCGTCGGCCGACCAGATTGCGTTTAGCAAGAAGCTTAAGAGCGACGGTTGGCTCACCATCTCGAGCACGGCCGAACATTGGCAGAACTACGAGGCGAACTTTGCGATCATCAATTCGGTCGTGGTGCTCGTGACTTTTATGGCGGCATGCCTGTCGTTTGTGGTGGTGTTTACGCTGTCCAACACGAATATCTCCGAGCGCGAACGCGAGCTGGCGACCATCAAGGTGCTGGGCTTCCGCCGTGGCGAGGTGCACCATTACGTCAACAAGGAGACGTTGATCCTCACGGCAATTGGCGCCGCGCTGGGCGTGCCACTGGGCGGCTTGCTGGCCGAGAGTTTTACGTACATTTTGCAGATGCCGTCGCTGTACTTTGACGTCGAAGTCGAGCCGCTAAGCTACGTGCTCGCCGTGGTGCTTTCCTTTGGCTTTACGTTTATCGTCAACCTAGCCACCAATCGTACCCTCAACAAGATCGACATGGTCGGCGCCCTCAAGAGCGCCGAGTGACCTGCCAAAAAGGGACAGGTTTATTTTGGCAGGTTTTATCTGCGCAAACGCCGGACAACCATTAGGTGGCCCGGCGTTTGCCCCGTTTTGCTGGGGATGTCTGTCGTTCAGTGCTCTTACTGGCCAATCCAGTGTTGCGCATAGCTCTTAATGTCCTCGGTAAAACCGTCAAGGTCGTCAAGGGTGATCACGCTGTCGATAAGCAAATTGGCTATCTCGCGGTGCATTGTGCTGCGGCGAATGTCGTTTGCAATTACGCCTGAGGACAGCTTGTCTCTATTGAGGCGCTCTTCTAGTGCCCAAAATCTACTGGACGCTTCACTGTCGCCGTTCAGTATCTCAACATACTGGCCGATGAGCTTTTCCATATAACGTTCTTGCCATTGAGGAAGCATTTTCTTAAACAGCTTCCAGTCGCTTTCGGCTACGTCGCGCATATGTCCTCCGCTCGTTAAACGGGCTTTTCCATTTGCCTTTCATTCTATTTGGTTTTCGCTCACAGGCGTGGATGAAGGGCTTTCTCCAGCCTTCGAGATTGGGCTTGAATGGGTCGTATGCCGCAAAACGGGCCTATCTACTACGTTTGCTACCACACCCTCGACCATGACAAAGATTATGAAATTAAAACCGCAGGTAGAGGGCTTGCAAATATTCGGAAAAGGCGGGTATGGTCGGCCCTCTCGAGTTAAACGTAGTAAATAGGCCCTTTTCTTGGCGCGTGGTCAGCTCAATGCTAATCTCCGTGCCGGAACTGACCCAGTTGTTTGTAGGTTGCGGTGATATACGGACTGTTTGGCGCTTTGGAGCTTCAAAACAGTCCCTATCTCACCGCAACTTAGGAGAAGGGCGGGGGTGGTTGGGTGCTGGTGGGTCGGAGCGTGTTAGGCCTGTTGGCGGTGCTTCCATTGTTTGCGGCACCAGCGCATGAGCGCTTTGATGACGGGAATCGTGATGAGGATGATCCATGCAGGATGGGGCTGTCCCAAACAGAGCCACATGTAGAGGAACCAAGCGATGGCGGCTGCCGGGTAGATGACCTCGATCAGCTTAGATAAGTGGCGTTGGTCGATAAAGTCGCCAAGCGCGTAATAGACGGGAATCAGAAAGACGAGGAAGAGTCCCGTAGCCCATGTGCCGTAGACAATGCCGAGCACCAGATAGGCGAGGGCGACAAGCGCAGGGAAGGGGAATTTGTTCCATGCACGTCCGACCTTGGTGTGGAAATGCTTGCCGTGATGGTCGAGCTTGTCGTGTGCTTCCTTCCAGCTGGAAAACGTCTCGCCGTCGATGGTGACGGTGCCGTCGTCATTGGTATGCACACTATGTCCATCGTCCTCAAGCGTATCGATATGCAATCCGCCTGGCCCCACATGGACCTCTTCACCCTTGCGCTCGTTAGCCACATGGATGCCATTCCAGCCAACATGAACCTCTTCGCCTTTGTTGGGGTCAATAACGTGGATGCCGCGCGCGAGGGAAATATCGACAAGTGGCTTATCGCTGCAATCAGCGTGTTCAGTAGAAGCCTCAGCCTCCTCAGCCTTATCTGAAGCTTTGGTGCCGGCGTTGCTGTTCTGCGCCTCATCATCAGCCTGCGAGTCGTCAGTGCTATCCACCGCCTCCCCATACAACAGCTCATCCAGCGACACGCCATACAGCGCGGCGAGCGCAATAAGGTTATCGGTATCGGGAGAGGATTCGCTGCGCTCCCATTTACTGACAGCCTGACGACTCACACCCAGCTGGGCGGCAAGCGCCTCCTGAGAAAGCCCGGCAGCCTTGCGGCGATCGACGAGCCGCTGTGCCATCGCAAGATCCATGACAGTTCCTTTCATGTGGTGACCGTAATCGAATGAGCCGAGTATGCCGAGAACAACCGGTAGCGACCACCATTTCTAGTTAGAATCTGCCCCAACCCTACCGCAACTACCGGTAGCAATCCCTAACGACCAGCCATTTCAGGACAAATGTCAGTGCAAGTAGCAGCCAAGAGCCCCCACTCAGTAAGTTGCGGTGGAATAGTTTTTGGATTCAGCCATTTGCGGACTAAGCAGGAACTATTTCACCGCAACTCAATTCCAGCCCAGGCACCCGCAGCAAGAAGACGAATAGCCCCGGCGAGTATGTAAACGCAGGGCCCTCCGACCCCGCCCGACGATTTCGATTGGCGACCTTTGACGGAGTCAAGGGAGGAGCCAAATCGAAATACGTCGGGCGGGGTCGGAGGGCCCGATGGGGTGGATTCCAGCCGAGGCTATTCGTCGCCGAAGCTGATGCCCAACGCCTTGGCCTCGCGCACCAGGTCGCTCTGGGGGTCGACAAACTTGAGCTTGCCGGCGACCTCCTCGAGCGGCATGTGGCACATCTTGCCGTCACGCAGGGCAATCATGTAGCCAAACTCGCCGCGTAGGCACCCCAGTGCCGCCTCGACGCCGCACTGGGTCGCAAAGATGCGGTCCTGGGCGTCGGGTTGGCCGCCGCGCTGCGTGTGGCCGGGGATGGCGACGCGGGTCTCGCGACCAGTCTTGGCCTCGATCTCCTTGGCGATGTCGTAGACGATCGACGGACTCGTGCGCTCGGCGAGCTTTTTCTTGTACTCCTTCTTGGGCAGCGCTGCGTCCTCCTTGGAGATAGCGCCCTCGGCGACGGCTACGATGGTAAAGCGGCTGCCGGTCTCCATGCGATGCTCGATGGTCTTGATGACGTTGTCCATGTCGTAGGGGATCTCGGGAATCAAGATGACGTCCGCGCCGCCCGCGACGCCGGCATACAGCGGAATCCAACCGACCTTGTGGCCCATGATCTCGATGACAAACACGCGGCCGTGACTCGAGGCAGTGGTGTGGATGTCGTCGATGCACTTGGCGGCGACGTCGATGGCGCTCGTAAAGCCAAACGTCAACTCGGTGCCCCAGGTGTCGTTATCGATGGTCTTGGGCAGGGCGATAACGTTGAGGCCTTCTTCGCGCAGGCGGTTGGCGGTCTTGGTGGATCCGTTGCCGCCCAGCATAAACAGGCAGTCGAGCTGCAGTTTATGATAGGTGTGGACCATTGCGGGCACCTTCTCGACGCCGTCGGCCTCGGGAATGTCCAGGCGCTTGAACGGCGTGCGGCTCGTGCCCAGGATGGTGCCGCCGCGGGTGAGGATGCCGCTAAAATCGGCGGGCGTCATGACGCGGAACCTGCTGTAGATAAGGCCCTGGTAGCCATCCTCAAAACCATAGATTTCGATAGGCTCTTTGCTATTGGTCATAAGCGTTTTGACAATGCCGCGCATGGTGGCGTTGAGCGCCTGGCAGTCGCCGCCACTGGTAAGAAGACCGATCCTGAGCATGATGAATCCTTCCGGGCAAGTTATAACATGCGCATAAGTTTACCCCCGCACACTGTTGATGCGGGGGTAAAACGTGTTAGCTCAAGCGTATAGAAATGTAAGCAACGTCAGGCGAGCGTAAGGACGACGGTGCCAGCTCCTTACAGCGCGAAGGCGTCGACGTCGCCCCAGTGGCGGCGCAGCGTGATGGCGGCAGCGGGCTCGGTGTTGTCGAAGACGACCGACCACTGCGTGTTGCTGGTGATGTCTTCCGGATTGGGCTCTTGCGCCGCAGCGCGTAGGGCCTTCCAAGCGACTGCCTCGTCTTGGGCGCCGGTATGGGCGTCGAGGACATCGGCGATGGCGATGGCGCGCTCCTTGCCGTGGCCCAGCTCACCGTTCTTTTGGTTGGGAAGCACCTCGTTACCATAGCAGGCGTAGAAGTTCGTAACCTGGTGTACGGGAGTCGCTTTGAAAGCGCGGTCGGGGTCGCGCGGATCCCACTCCACCACCTGCGCGTCACCGGCGGCGTCGTTGATAAAGAAGTGGTAATCGCGTCCTGCCATGGCGTGCATGTCGTAGGCAGAAAGCAGGTTGACGGCCTCCTGCGTGGTAGCCGCGCGGTCGAGCACCAGGCGGATGGCGAGCGAAGTGTTGATGACGGGGCGCTGCGTGTCCTGGTCACAGGGTTTGGAATCCAGGGTGAGCACGGCAATGGACACACCACATTCGTTGATGCCGTCGAGCTGGGCAAACGGGCCCATGAGTGCGGCGGCGCGTCCGGCGACGGAGTCAAGCGGAGTGTTATCGCCCAGGTTATTGAGGGCGGCAAACCCGATGGAGGCATAGCCGTCGCGCGGGTGATTGCGCACCAGCAGCGCCGAGGTGTCGTCCTTAAAGTCGTAATTGCGACCGGTGCGCACGCGGCCTTCGGCATCTACGGCGACAAAAGCGCTGCAGGCAAACTGGGGCGCCTGGACATGTGCCGGCACACCGGGCAGCACCTGCGCCACCACGGCATCGGTGTAGGCCTGGTCGTCGCGCACGCCAGCGGCGATGATGCGATCAAGATTGTAGTCGTAGGCGATGTCGATTGCGTACAGGTCATAGCCATCCGCGTAGCCGGTCAAGCGTTTGAGCGACGCGGCGGACTTGATTTGCTTGCGGTAAACGATGCCGGCGGCAGCGGCAAGGCCGACGGCGGTTCCTGCAACACCGCAGGTGATGGCAATGATACGTGACTTCATGACGGCTCCTCTCGTCCTGTTAGCGTAATTGTCGCAAAAGGTGCACGGGCATGATGGCTCAACTTGGCGAGCGGCGCGGGATTAAACACGGAATGAAGAGTGCGGCGCTGGCGCGGCGGGGTATGCTGGAAGGGACCATCAACCCAGCGAAAGGGGAGAGTATGACGGATCAGGAAACGCCCGAGCGCGCGCATGTGACGGCCGATGATATCGAGGCCGCCAACGACCTTATCGACTTTATCGAGGCATGCCCCAGCATGTTCCATACGGCGGCGACCATTATGGCCGAGCTCGACGAGGCGGGCTTTACCTACCTGCCCGAGAACGCGGCGTGGGACATCGAGCCGGGCGGGCGTTATTACACGCAGCGCAATACCTCGAGCGTTGTTGCCTTTAAGGTGGGCGAGGACCTGGCTGCTACGTGGGGCGAGGACGGCGTTGCCGGCGACTATCATTTTCAGCTCACGGCGTCGCACAGCGATTCGCCGACGTTTAAGGTCAAGGCCGTGCCTGAGCTTGACGGCGCGGGCGAGACGCTGCGCCTGAACACCGAGGCCTACGGCGGCATGATCGACTACACCTGGTTCGATCGCCCGCTGGCGCTGGCTGGACGCGTGTTGGTACGCGAAGGCGACCGTATTGAGAGCCGCCTGCTTTCCACCGAGCGCGAGGTCGCTATCATTCCGAGCCTTGCTATCCATATGAACCGTGGCGTCAACGAGGGCTTTGCTCCCAACCGAGCCGTTGACCTGTGCCCGCTCATCAGCGCTGGCGACCTTAAGCAGGGTGACTTCGATGCCCTGATCGCTGACGAACTGGATGTTGAGCCCGAGCAGATTCTGGGCCGCGATCTGTTCCTGGTCAATCGTCAGGATGCGCGCATTTGGGGCTGGGCCGACGAGTTTATCTCGACGCCCAAGCTCGACGACCTGGCCTGCGCCTATACCTCGCTACAGGCATTTTTGGGTGCCGAGAACGCGCATGACGTCTCGGTCTTCTGCTGCTTTGATAACGAGGAGGTTGGCTCCGAGACCAAGCAGGGCGCCATGTCGACGTTCTTGGCCGACGCGCTGCGCCGCATCAACGGATCGCTGGGCTTTGATGACGAGTCGTATCATCGCGCCCTTGCCGCATCGATGCTCGTGAGCTGCGACAACGCGCATGCCGTGCACCCCAACCACGCCGAGAAGTGCGATGCCCGCAACCAGGTGGTGCTTAACGGCGGCATCGTCATCAAGGAAGCCGCCAACCAGCACTACTGCACCGATGCCTTTAGCCGCGCGGTGTTCCAGGCTATTTGCGACGACGCCGACGTGCCCACGCAGGCCTTCGCCAACAAGAGCGATATGGCGGGCGGCTCCACGCTCGGCAATCTGTCCAATATGCAGGCGAGCATGCATGCCGTGGACGTGGGCCTGCCGCAGCTTGCCATGCACTCGAGCTACGAGACCGGCGGCGTGCGCGACGTGATGTACGCCATCCGCGCCCTCACGGCTTTCTACGAGCGCAACCTAACCATCAACGGCGCCGAAAGCGTGGAGCTCTAAAACCTACCAAAAGGGGATGTTAATTTTGGTAGGTTTTATCTGGGCGAATGCAAAGGGTGAAACCGAACTAGATCGGTGATACGTGGCCGCCGAGGCGCAGTGTGCCTCGGCGGCTTTTTGTGTGCAGAGTACGGCTAATGCTTATAAATGCTATACAAGCTTTACGTATCTACCATAGAGTTTTATGATAGTTTTGAAGTATTAAGGAGGGGTCATGACCACAACAGCCGCTCAGATCAACGTGCGTCTCGATGCCGATCTTAAAAGGAGTGGGGACGCCGCTCTTTCCAGGGCCGGTATGACGCCGAGCCAAGCGGTGCGAGCGCTCTGGCAGCTTGCAGCGTCGCTGGCCGATCGCCCCGGTGCGCTCGAGGATATCCTTCTGCCCAGTCGTGCCCGGACGGAACAGCGCGAGCGCGAAAAGGCCGCCAAACGTAAGCTCGAGCTCATGGATCAGGGGTCGAAGCTGTTTGCTGCCGCTTGCCGTGAGTCGGGAATCGATATGGTCAGGGCTCAGCCATCGGACGACGAAGAGCTCAAACGGAATGCCTATGCGGATCGCTATGGCGAGGAGATGAGCTGGCTCTATGAGTGAGACTCCAAAGCGCATCTTGGTTGACGCCAACGTGTGGCTCGATTACTTCATTCCCTCACGACGTGGTCGTTCGGTGGCGATTGAGTTTTTACGCGATGCATGCACGGCACAGGTTGATTTGCTGTACGCGGCGACATCGTCCAAAGACCTGTTCTATTTGATTTCAAGTGAACATAAGGCATGGTATCGGCGAGAGCACGGTTCGCTTTCCCAGTATGCCGCTACGGTAGCGACTTCGCTTGCATGGGATTGTCTTAGCGTGCTGTCGCAGCTTGCCACGCCAGTGCCCTGTGACCTGAGCGACATCTGGATGGCGAGCAGACAGCGTGAGCTCCATAGCGATTACGAAGACGATTTAATCATTGCGGCAGCGATACGCGCTCAAGCAGATCTACTGGTCACCAACGATGTCAAACTCTGTTCGCATGCGCCCGTCGCAGCAATGAACGTCGAAAACGCAAGAAACTATCTAACAACGCTTAAATAGC
>DXZZ01000140.1:0-2418 GCA_019419425.1 Collinsella sp.
GACGCCGCCCTCTCAAGGCGGAGATCACCAGTTCGAATCTGGTACGGGCTACCACGCATCTGATACCCGGTCTTTCCACGGAAGGCCGGGTTTTTTATTATCAAACAACTGTCTGTCATTCCCGTTTGAACAAGAGCTTTGCGTTCTGCTTATGGCCCTTACGGGTACAATAACCAAGATATTTTGACTGTTAGAAGGAGTCTCATGACGGAGTCCTCTCAGCATACGTCCAAGCCCCAGGTCGAGGTTGAGGCCTCGGGCGGCGATGACAATAAGAGCGCACGCCGCGGCGCAATCTTTATCGGCGTTGTGCTGGTGGGTTATATCGTCTATCTGGTGGTAACCGGGCAGATGGGGCAGTTCTGGGCTGCTATGTCGAGCGTCCAGGCGCCCTGGCTCGTTGTCGCGTGTCTTTGCATGTTTATGTATCTGTTCTTTGGCATTGTGGCCTATGCGATCGCCGTCTGGCTCGACCCCAATTCACCCGTCGGCATTCGCGACCTGATCTCGGTCGAGGCGAGTGGCATCTTCTTTGGCAACCTGACGCCCATGATGATGGGCTCTACGCCTGCCCAGATCTACCGCCTGACCAAAGCGGGCCAAAACGTGGGCGAAGCGGGTGCCACGCAGTTCACCCGATTTATTGTGTATCAGTTTGGCCTCGTTGCCTGGGGCGCTATCCTATTGCTTGCTCGCATGCCGTTTTTTGCCGAGCGCTATGGCGACATGACGCTGCTGTGCGTCTTTAGTTTTGGCGGTCACTGCTGCATTCTGCTTGGCATCTTTGCCGTCGCGCTCATGCCTAAGACCGTCACGCGCGTCGCCCATTGCATCATCAATTGGCTCGAGCGCATAGGTGTCTCGGCCACTAAGATCGATGGATGGCGCTCGTTTGTCGATGGCGAGATCTACTCCTTCTCCGAGAAGTTCAAGCTTTCGGCCGGACATTTTTCTTCCATGCTGCTCACCGTGTTTATCACCATGCTGCAGCTTGCGTTTTTCTATCTGGTGCCGTATTTTCTGATGCTCGCCTTTGGCCACCACGAGGTCGACTTTTTCTCGGTCATGGCCGCGAGCGCCTTTGTCCAGCTGCTGAGCTCTGCGGTTCCCTTGCCCGGTGGAACTGGTGGCGCTGAGGGCGGCTTTGCTTTGTTCTTGGGTCATTTCTTTGGGTCGGCTTCGACCGCCGGCTATCTGCTGTGGCGTCTCATTACGTTTATCGCGCCGACCATTTTGGCTGCGCCCCTGCTGGGCCTTAAGAGCGCCCACAACGAGAGCATCCATGCGCGCTGGGATCGCGTGATGCGCAAGCTCGGCCGCGAGCCTCAGACGCCCTCTGCGCCCACTAAGCCGCACCCCACGAATGCTGTTACCGTTGATCCCAGGAAGCACGCTCAGAAGGCTTCTGGGACCGCTAAGCCGGCTCATAAAGCCTATGTGCGCCAGACGGGCGACGGTATCCGCGTATCTCCGTCGGCGCTCAATATGAAGAAGCACCCTAAGTCGCGGTAGGGCAGTCGTGCATTCTTCATGATGCGGGGCACATTTGAGCTGTATGGGGGATAATCCTCTTACGTAGATTATCTCTCATCTGTTGATGAATGCTCGCATATCGAAGGGACACACCCATGGCCACCAGTAAACCGCGTATTGATCGCCGTATCGTTCGCAGCCGCAATGCCATCCTTTCCGCTTTTGAGCGCTTGCTCATGGAAAAGCCGCTGGCAGACATTACGGTGAGTGCCATCGCGCGCGAGGCCAATGTCGACCGTAAAACCTTCTACGTGCACTTTGGTACGGTTGATGGCTTGCTCGATGCCATTGCCGTCGATGTGGTGGAGATGATTGTCGACTCGGTCGAGAAAACGCTTGCTTCCATGGACGGTGACACCAACGAGCGCGCCCTGGGCGCGGCGGCGACCTTCTTTAAAACCGTTAACGAGGCGCTGTGCAACAACCTGGTGCTCAATCGTCAGCTGATCGAGAACATTCCGCTCGATGATTTTATGGCTCGTCTTCGTGCGCCGCTCGAGCACGAGATTGCCGAGCGCGATCTGCTGCCCCACGGTCTCAAGGACGAGATGTTCGACTACTATCTGGCGTTTTTGCTGTCGGGTATTATCGGAATCTATCGCACATGGGCGCTGTCTGGCGGCTCGGTTCCTATCGAGCGCGTCTCGGAGGTCGCCAACGACCTGACTCTCAATGGCCTGTCGAGTCTGGAATCTCGCTTGGATTAGGCGCAGGCTCGAGTTCGCGAGGCGCTTGTCGGGGTGCAGCCCGATCGACCAGGCGACGAGCATCCCGCCGAAGCAGTCGATGACCGGGCTCAGGTAGACCTTCTCGCCGCCCGGGAGCCTGAACTCGGTGATGTCGGTGAGCCACAGCAGGTTGGGCTCGTCGGCGTGGAAATTCCTG
>DXZZ01000141.1:0-2407 GCA_019419425.1 Collinsella sp.
TCGTCCACATGCTCCAGCGAGCTCATGGGCTCTGCGCCCAGCAAATCGCTCAGGCGAACGCGCGCTTCGTGCGAGCGGTCCAGGTTGGTGTGAAGCGAGATGATGCTCACGCCGCAACGAGCCGCTTCGTACAGCGCAGCGCTGCACTGGGGACGTGCGGAATCGGCCGGACAAAAGGCCTCGGGCGCCTTGATATAGATGGGATGATGAGTCAGCAGCACGTTGGCGCCCGCCTCGAGAGCGCGGTGCACGTTGGCCTCGGTCGCGTCGAGTGCGCAGGCAACACCGGTGATCTTTGCAGCGGGATCTCCCACAGATAGCCCAACATGATCCCAGCCCTCGGCGTCCGCCTTGGGGTAGCGCGCCAGCAGCGCACGTTCAAGCTCGGAGACGATCATGCGGCACCTACGATCGAGAGCAGCACACTTGCAAAGTCGTCCAGATCGCTCGGATCCACGCGGTCATCGAAGGAAATGCGCAGTGCGCCCAGTGCCTGCTCGCGACCAATGCCCATGGCGCTGAGCACGTGGCTCGGGTCCATGTTGCCGCTCGAGCAAGCCGATCCGGCCGAAACCTCAAAGCCGGCGGCATCGAGCTTGATGATGAGCTCCTCGGAGTCCATGCCGTCGACGTAGATTGAAACCATACCTGGCAGACGATCGGCCTGCGCGTAGTCGCCCATCGTGGCGTGAATGCGAGGATGGGCCGTAAGCGTGGCGTAGAGCTTATCGGACAAGGTCTGCAGTTCCGCGCGCTCCTGGGCCACGTGGGGCGTCAGAGACGAAGCGGCGGCAGCAAAGGCGAGCTGCGTGCGCAGGTCCTGCGTGCCGGCGCGACGGCCGGCCTCCTGTCCGCCGCCAAAGATGCGCGGACGCAGCGGCGTGCGGCTCTTAAGGTAGAGCGCGCCGGATGCCACAGGGCCGCCGATCTTGTGCGCGGCAACGGTCATGGCATCGACGTCCAGCTCAGTGACATCGAGCGGAATATGCAAGTAGCCCTGGATGGCGTCGGTATGAAACAAGGCACCGACAGCATGTGCGGCGGCGGCCAGCTCGCGGATGGGCTGCACCACGCCGGTCTCGTTGTTGGCGACCATAATGCTCACGAGCGCCACGTCGTCGCCAAGCAGCTCGGTGAGTGCAGCGGGCTCAACGTAGCCCGCACGGCAGGGCTGCACCAGGTCGACGGTAAAGCCGGCGGCACGTAGCAGCGGCAGGTTGTCCAGAATCGAATCGTGCTCGATGGCCGAAACGATTACGCGATCGCGCTTGCGATCGCGCTGACGAGCGCCCTCGGCAAGACCGAGCAGCGCCAGCTGGTTAGCCTCGGTGCCGCCGTTGGTAAGGATGATCTCGGACGGGCGAACGCGTACGCCAAAGCTACGGGCGATCTCGCGACGGGCGACTTCCAGGCGTGCGGCGGCCTTGCGGCCGAGCGAGTGCAGCGAGTTGGGGTTGACGCCGGCAAGCTCGCTGTCGTCGTACTCGCGCTGCGCAAGGAGCGCCTCGGCGCGCATGGGCGTCGAGGCGGCATAGTCAAGATTCACGGGTATGCGGTTTTGACCTGCGGTCATAAGGGTTTATGCCTCCTGTGCGGCCTCGTTGCCCAGCTTCTGCAGCAGCGCAACCTCGGCGGCGGGATCTTCGGACTTAAATACGGCGGAGCCGGCTACGAGCACGTTGGCGCCGGCCTTGACGACCTCGGCGATGTTCTTGGAAGAGATACCGCCATCGACCTCGATCAGGGGCGAAACGCCGTGGCGCTCACACATGGCCGTAAGCTCGTGCAGTTTGGCAATAGTACCAGGGATAAAGCTCTGGCCGCCAAAGCCGGGGTTCACGCTCATGAGCAGCACCATGTCGACAACGTCGATGATGCTCTCGAGCACGCAGACGGGCGTTGCGGGGTTGAGTACCACGCCGGCCTTGACGCCGCGCTGTTGCAGATGCGTGAGCGTGCGGTGCAGGTGCGTGGAGGCCTCGTAGTGCACGGTGATCATGTCGGCACCGGCGTCAGCGTACCAATCGACCGTCTCGTCGGGGTTCGACACCATCAGGTGCGCGTCGACCGGCACATCGGTGGAGCGCTTGACGGCCTTAAGGATGTCGACGCCAAAGGTAAGGTTGCCGGTAAAGTGACCGTCCATGACGTCGAAGTGCACGTAGTCGGCACCGGCGATCTTGTCGAGCTCGCCTTTGAGGTAGGCCATATCGGCCGAAAGGACGGACGGAGCGATTTTGATGGAACCCATGGTAATAGCCTTTCTGCGCTAGTCGGCGAGTCCGTAGAACTCTTGAGAGGGGACGCGGTCGGTAAGAATCTCGAGCGCCCTATCCAAAGTAACACCGTTGTAGAGCGTTTGCTCCACGGCAAAGGTGAGCGGAATGTCTACGCCCAGTGAACGGGC
>DXZZ01000142.1:0-2356 GCA_019419425.1 Collinsella sp.
TCATCGCCATCATCGACCAGGGACAGCAGCTCTTGCGAGCGATCGCGCATGGCAAAAACATCGTCCATGGTGGGACCCCACTGACGCAACAGGCCCTTGAGGTCGGAATACCGCTCACGCATGCGAGCGAGCTCGCGCGGGTCGAAGGCGACGCCATCGCGATAGGCACGAAGCTCGTTCGCGCTATCCTCAAGGGAGATACAGGCATCCGAAAGCGCATCAGCAATGTCGCCCAGTTTGCGATCGACGGTAGCCATACGGGAAAGCTCTGCCACGGCGCTGTTCACGGCATCGAGCGCTCCCCCTTCGGCGACAAGCGATGCATGGGCATCGTTAGCTGTGGCAACCAGAACCTCGGCATGTTCGGAGCGCGGCAGCAGTTCCTCGAGTTCCTCATACTCGCCCGGCTTGGGGTCGACCGCGCCGATGCGCTCGAGGGCAAAGCGAGCCTCCTCGACACGGCTCCCCTGCGCACGCGAGGCTTCCTCCACACGGCGAAGCTCCTTGGCGGCGTCACGCGAAGCCTTAAAACAGGCGCGATACTTCTCGAGCGCCTCATGCGCTGCGCGTCCAGCCCAGGCATCGACCATGGCAACATGATGCGCCGGATCGAGCAAGCGCTGGTGCTCGTGCTGACCGCAAAGATCCATCATGACGCCGACGCGCTCCGAAAGCTCACGCACGCTGGCGATGCGGCCGTCAATTTTTACGCGACTGCGGCCTTCGGCAGAAAGGCTGCGCTGCACGGTGAAACCCTCCGAGTCGTGCGGGCCATCGAACAAGCGCGCCTCGACGCTGGCAAGCTCCTCTCCCTCGCGCACCGTCGACGAATCTGCACGCTCGCCCAATATGAGCTTGAGCGCCGAAAGCAGCGCGGTCTTACCGGCACCGGTCTCGCCGGTCAGGACAGTCAGGCCAGCACTCGGAACCAGCGTCGCCTCACGAATGAGTGCAATGTTAGAAACCTGCAGCTCATCGATCATGACGCACTCCGTAGAACACGCGGCTCACCGAGTTATAGAAGCTCTCGGGGCCGTAATCCAGCAGCAACACATCGCCGGGACCGCGACGCACCGCCACGCTCTCAACGGTGCCATCGCAGGTAATAAACTGTCCGTCGATGGCAATCGCCGGCACGCTCGGACGGTCATCAGACATAAAGATCTCGACGACATCGCTCGGCGAGGTCAAAAAGGCGCGAGCCTGAATGGTATGCGGAGCAATCGGCACACAGACCATGCCCGTGTAATCGGGGCTGACGATGGGGCCGCCGGCGGATAGCGCGTAGCCGGTGGAGCCGGTCGCCGTCGAAACGACGACGCCGTCGCCACGCAGTCGATCGATATGGTGGCCCGACACCGTGATGTCAAACTCAACCATATCGGACAGCGGACCGCGGGTAAGCGCCATGTCGTTGAGGGCGAAGGTGCGCACGACATCCTTCGTACCGTCTTCGCGCACGGACACGATATCCGCGGCGATGGTAGCGCGACGGCTCACGTGCAGCTCACCGGACAGGGCATCGCTCACAACCTGCAAAATGTCGCGCTCCTCGGGGCTCGCGGCCGTCAAAAAGCCCAGGTGACCATAGGAAAGACCAAGGATAGGAATCTCGCGATGGTTGAGGATGCGGGCAGCGCGCAGCAACGTACCGTCGCCGCCGAGCGTAATGACCAGATCGGAGCCGTCAATATCAGGCGTGCTTTGAATCTTCGATCGCTGGTCGGCAGCCCATGCGACCTCATAGCCCTGGCGCGTCAGCCAAAGCTCGAGCATCAGGCCGCTCTCGACCGCTTCTTGCTTGTAGTAATTGGGAACCAGAAAGACCTTCATAGCGTTGCAGCTTTCTCGCTCATAACCGATACCTGGGATTGCAGCTCGTCTTGCGAGCGGTCGCCGGGGGCATACCTCGTGCCGTACAAGAAAAACTCAACGTTTCCCTTGGCACCATGAATGGGCGACACGCACACATCGACCGGAAAAAGGCCCTTGGCTGCAAAGAGTTCAACCGCCGCCACGAGTGTATCGCGGCGCACGGCGGGATCGGTCACAATGCCGCCCTCACCCACCAGCGCCGCCGGAGCCTCAAACTGCGGCTTTACGAGCGTGCAGAATGCACCCGTAGGCGCCAGGCACGCCAGCACCGCATCGATAATGTTCGCGATGCTGGTAAACGAGACATCACAAACAGCCAGGTCGATGGCGCCGGCATAGCCAAGCTCAGGCAGCTGCGTCACGTTGGTGCGCTCATGCAGCGTCACGCGATCGTCCTGACGCAACGACCAATCGAACTGTGCGCGACCCACGTCCACCGAGACAACGGTCGCAGCTCCGCGCTTGAGCAGGCAATCGGTAA
>DXZZ01000143.1:0-2330 GCA_019419425.1 Collinsella sp.
GCCCTGAGCCGTTCCCGCCAGCACGGCGCTCACGGCAAAGGCGTACGGATCCGAGGTCTTCTGTTCAATACCAAGTTTGGTTGCCTCGATGGTCGCGGTACCCGCACCGGGAAAATCGATCGTCGCCTTAACGCTCTGGCCATGCACAGGAATATTCAGCTTGTAATCCATCGCCCACTCATTGAAGTGCGAGCCACCCAAGGCCCCGTTGTTAGCAGTCGAGCGCTTGGTGCCGGCACAAAAGTCGTAGTCGTGCTCTTCCCACAGCTCGCGCGTGGTGTAGCGCTCGTCATCCCATGGACCATAGCCATCACCCTTGGTGGTGCCATCGCCGCCAAACGAGGGGATTTTCTTTTTGGCAGGGTTGCCCTGGCTGTTGCCAGAAAGGCTCACGCTCGGCTTAAAGTAGCACTCGGTGACCGTGGCATCATCCTTGTTGGCACGCGCGGCAATGCCGCCCAGGTTCACATCGTTTTGAATGATGGGGATCACGGCGATGGGATTGTACTGACGCGAGCTCAAGTCACCCGCAAAATGGCTTCGAACGAGCTCGTTGCCCTTTTCGGTTAGAATACGACCCGCCAAGCCACCCGTCCACGCGCGCGTCACGGCGACGACGCCCACGTACGACGCGGCATAGCTGTAGCACTGCGCCGTCGAGAAGCAGTCGATAATCTTGGCCTCGCCCGCCATGCAGCCCACAAAACCCGAGGCGTACACGTTGTTGCCGCCCAGGGCGCCAATGGCCACGTCGTACTTATTGGTGACGTCGGTCATGCCCTTCTCGGCAATCGAGCCGTCGTCCTTACGCGTCGGCGTCACGCGACAGTACTCGATAGTCGAGTTCTTAACGTAGCCGGCAAACGCCGCCATATACAGACCCTCACCGCCGAGCGCCTGCACGCCCGAGGTCGCATTGTTGACGGCACGGCCGCCACGGACCTCGCAGTTGTAGAGGGTGCAGCCGTCGAGCTCGCCGGCGATGAGACCGCCCTCAAAGCCTGCGTTGGTAATGAGGTTGAGAGCATTGTTGGCGCAGGTCACGTGCAGCGTGCTCTCCATGACCATAACGTTTTCGAAGCGCGTTTTGACGGCCTTGCCCACGATAATGCCACCGCGGAAGTCCGCCCACACGTTGGCGTCCTTGACCAGGAAGTTTTTGATGGTGGCACCGTTGGTCTCGGCAAAAAATCCCGTATCGCGCTCGGGGTCAAAAGCGTCTTTATCGTAGCTCAGGCCCTCAACGGTGTGGTTTTGACCATCGAACACGCCCTTAAACGGATGCTCCTTGTTGCCAAACGACAGATGCTTAACGGTGTGCGAGACAATGGTCTTCATGTCGTCATCATTAAGCACGATATCGTTATCGAGATAAACGCGCCAGCCGGACGTATCGCGCTCACGCGAAAGCGCCACGTACACCAAAAAGTCGTTCGCGTTTTTGATGTGGTATTCGTTTGTGTTCTCGGGCACGTCCTCGGCATGCACCACCGTTGGCAGCGCCATAACGCAGCAAAGGGCAATCGCCGCGACGGCAACTAGCCTGCTAAGCACGCCCCGGTTCATGTTCTTGATCTTCATAGGCTAGTTCGCCTCCGGCCAGCCCGCGACGTCAAGCACGTCGAGGACGGTATCGCTTGCCTGCTGGTTTTTGGCCTGCACGGCCTGAACATCGATATCGAGCCTGAATGAGCCGCCGCGCGCGGCATCGTGGTAGTCGCCCACAAAGCGCAGCGAGTCCATGAGACTCTCCGTCATGGCGCCGGGGTCGAGCGTGCCGCCACGCCCGGCCAATCCGCGGTAGTAGTACCACCCATCGCCGCCATCGATCCACGGGGACCCCTCGCCCGCGTTCACGTTAAAGGCAACGTTGCCCGAGGCATCCGCACTCGAACCGTCGGGCGCCACCGACGTCATGCATAGACGAGCGCGAACGTACTCAGGCTGCGCGCCGGCGTTCTCCACGCGCACAATGCGGCTGATGTCAGAGCCACTGGCCTTGGTGTCGGGATAGTCCCCGTGCTCGTTGGCCTCAAACGGAATCTCCTCGCCCTGCTCGTTGAGGGTAAATTCGCAGACTCGTACCTTCACGCTGCCAAATGATAGAACGTTGTTCGCCGGAACCATATCAACGGTAAAAGCCAGCGTGCCACACAGGCATGCCAGGGCCAACAGCGCCATCGCGGCAAGCGCCAAGGTGCGTTTCTGATTGTCGGAAAGATTGTTGAGCATTACGTTCGCCAATCGTCGATCAAAAGGGGACCGAGATCCCGGCCCGAAAATGGGGATGGGGAGCGGGCTGGGATCTCGGTCCCCTTTTGATCGACGAT
>DXZZ01000144.1:0-2272 GCA_019419425.1 Collinsella sp.
GGTGAGCCCTTCGCCCGCTCAAAAATTGATGACGACGGCCGACCGTCTGCATGCCCTGGCTCAAACCGGGGTCGATGCAGTGGTGGCCGTTCCCTTTACGCCTGAGGTCGCGGCGCTCGACCATGTCGGTTTTCTCGCACTGTTGTCACGCGTGGTCGACATTCGCTCGATTCGCGTTGGCAGCGACTTTAGGCTGGGTCGCGGCGGTGCTTCTGGTGTTGCCGAGATGCGCGCCTGGGGTGCCGAGCGCGGCGTTGACGTATACGGGCACGACTTGCTTTGCGAGGGCGGTGAGGCCATTTGCGCCACCCGCATTCGTCACGAGCTGAGACAGGGCCATGTGGGGCTTGCTGCTGGGTTACTCGGACGCCCGTATATGGTGCGCGGCGGTGTTATTCGCGGCCGTCACGAGGGCTCTGGCATGGGCTTTCCCACGGCAAACCTACAGGTTCCCGACGGCATTCAGGTGCCTGCCGATGGCGTGTATGAGGGCCTGTTGCTGGTAAACGACATCGTGTGGCCCGCTGCCGTTAACGTCGGACTGCCGCCGACGTATGCCGACGATGCGGCATCTGCGCATCTCGAGGCTAATTTAATTGGTTATACGGGCGACCTGTACGGCGCTTCCGTTTCGCTGGCGTTTACGCGCTGGCTGCGTCCGTCGCGCGTGTTCGATTCGCTGGATGAGTTGATCGCGACCGTCGAGGGTAATATCGAAGATATTCGTCACAACTTGGGCGAGCAGGGGGTGAGTGTCCGTGATTAGCGATGAGGAAAAAGACCAGGTACGCGCTGCGTCCGACTTAGTCGCCATCGTGCAGGAAACGGTTGAGCTCAAGCCCCGCGGTCATGAGTTTTGGGGTTGCTGCCCTTTTCATGGCGAAAAGACTCCGTCCTTCCACATTATTCCCGCCACGCAGGTGTGGCATTGCTTTGGCTGCGGCGAGGGTGGCGACGTCTTCACCTATATCATGAAGCGCGAGAACCTGAGCTTTCCCGAGTCAATCCGTTATTTGGCCGATCGCGCGGGTATTGAGCTGCACGACACCGGAGACCGCCGCGAGCGCGGTACCAAGCGTGCCCGCATCTACGATCTGTGCGCCGAGACCGCCCAGTTCTATCACACCATGCTTATGCGCGGTAAGGACGGCCGTCCGCGCGAGTACTTTGCCAGCCGCGGCATGGGTGGCGACGTCTGCCGCCGCTACTGCCTGGGCTTTGCGCCTGGCCGCAACGCGCTGGTGTCGCACCTGTCCCAGGCGGGTTTTACCCCGCAGGAGATGATCGATGCCAACGTTGCCGTGAGCCGCGGGCGCGGGCAGCTTGCCGACCGCTTCTACGACCGCGTGATGTTCCCCATTTTTGATGAGCAGGGTCACAACATCGCCTTTGGCGGTCGCATCATGGGAGACGGCCAACCCAAGTACCTCAACACCGCCGAGACGAGCGTGTTTCATAAAAAGCGAAACCTCTACGGCTTTAATTGGGCCAAGGAGTTTATCGTCGCGCAGGATACCGCCATCGTGGTAGAGGGCTATACCGACTGCATCGCCTGTTGGGAGGCGGGGATTAAAAACGTCGTCGCCACGCTGGGCACCGCGCTCACGGAGCATCACGTCAAGACGCTCACCCGCTTTGCCAAGCGCATCGTGTATATGTTTGACGGCGATGCCGCCGGTCAAAAGGCCGCTCGCCGTGCGATTCAGTTTATCGAGCAGGATTCTATGGACCTGCGCTGCGTGGTGCTGCCCGACGGTAACGATCCCATGGAGTTCATCACGGCGCACGGCGGAGGGGAGCTGCAGAAACGCATTGACGCCGCCGAGCCGCTCATGGACTTCGTGTACCGTTCGCTGCAGGAGTCGAGCGACATCTCCACGCCGGGCGGTCGCGCCAAGGCGCTGGAGGATGCGCTGACGCTTATCTATCCGCTGCGCGACAGCTATATGATCGACACGTACTTTATTCAAATTGCCGACCTGTTGGGTTTGGATCTGGAGACAGTGCGTGCGAGCTCGGGCCGTGTGTTTCGCGATGTCGCCAAGCGCGAGGATGCGGAACGACGTCGTGAGCAGAACTATGAGCGCCAGCGGGCACAGGCTGAGCGCTCTGGTAGCGCGGGCGGTCGGACGTCTGGTTCGCAGGGGGCATCTAGCGGTGCTTGGGCATCGGGCGCGACGCCGCCGGTGTCCGCGCCGGTCGAAGAAGAGCCGTATGACTACGTCCCGCTCGATGCCTACGGCGCCGCGCCCGTGGAGGTCGTCGACGACCT
>DXZZ01000145.1:0-2271 GCA_019419425.1 Collinsella sp.
GCTGCGGAAACGCGGGGCCCGTTCAGGCTGTTGCGTTGAGATTGAAAATCAACCCCCTAGTCATTGGGAACGTTCTTAAACGACTAGTCATTCAAGAACGTCCCCAATGACTACATGAAAGCGCCCCCAAGCGAATGTGCTTGAGGGCGCCTCTTGCTTGACTAGCTTTCGATATAGTCCTTTAGCTTGCTCGAACGGCTCGGGTGGCGGAGCTTGGCCAAGGTCTTGGACTCGATCTGGCGGATACGCTCGCGCGTGACGCCAAACTCGCGGCCGACTTCCTCGAGCGTGCGGGGATGCCCGTCGACAAGGCCAAAGCGCAGCTCGATAACCTTGCGCTCACGATCGGCAAGCGAGTCGAGCACCTGAGTGAGCTGCTCCTGCAGCATGGAGAAGCTGGCGGCATCGGGCGGAACGATAGCCTGGGAGTCCTCGATAAAATCGCCCAGCTGGGAATCCTCTTCCTCGCCGATGGGGGTCTCAAGCGACACGGGCTCCTGCGAGATCTTCTGGATCTCGCGGACGCGGTCGGCGCTCATGTCCATCTCGGCACCGATCTCCTCGGGGGTCGGGTCGCGACCCAGGTCCTGAAGGAGCTGGCGCTGCACGCGGACGAGCTTGTTGATAGTCTCGACCATATGCACGGGAATACGGATGGTACGGGCCTGGTCGGCGATAGCGCGCGTAATGGCCTGACGGATCCACCACGTGGCGTACGTGGAGAACTTGAAGCCCTTCTGGTAGTCGAACTTCTCGACGGCGCGAATCAGACCGAGGTTACCCTCCTGGATCAGGTCAAGGAACAGCATGCCGCGGCCGACATAGCGCTTGGCGATGGAGACGACCAGACGCAGGTTTGCGCTGATGAGTGCCTGCTTAGCTTCGAGGCCGACGTTCTCAATGCGCGTAAGACGACGCATCTCGGCACGCGTGAGCTCGAGCTCACCGGCATCGGCGGCCTCGAGCTTCTCGGTGGCCTCAAGACCGGCCTCGATCTTCATGGCCAGATCGACCTCTTCGGAGGCGGTCAGCAGGTCGACCTTGCCGATCTCCTTGAGGTACATACGAACAGGATCGCTGGTCAGCATCACCGTGGAGGCATCGATGCCACGCACGCGCGAGCGTGAACGGGACGTGCGCACGGTGCGCTTCTTCTTGCTCTTGGAAGAACCCATCTCGGCATCGGCCTGACGGGCCATCTTGAGCTCGTGATCGTCGAGCGAGCCGGAATCGTGCTCGTCGTCGTCATCGAAATCGTCGGTATCGGTATCGTTATCGTCATCGTCGACGTCCATGGGGGCGTCGTCGTTACCGCTCGCGGAGATAATCTGGATGCCGCTGTTGCGCAGCGCGGAATACACCGCGGTGAGCTGCTCGTCAGAAACATCGATATCCTTCAGGGCGACCTGAATCTCGTCCTCGGTTACCGAAGTCCTGTTTGAGCCGTTGCCCATGAGCTTTGCAACGTAGGATTCCAGCCCAGTACCCGTGCTCTCAGTCTTTTTTGGCACAGATTCTCCCTTCATAGTCCACAGGACTCAATACTTTAGCACACACATCGACGTCTATACCCAAAAAGAGGACAGGATATAGGCGAGAATACGCTGGTTGACCACAACATCTAGGCTTGTTCGGTGCCCGCGGCCTCCAGGCCGATCAAACGGAACGGGTCCGCCACGCCGCCGATCGACTTTTGCAGCTCGCGTTGACGCTGTGAATCCTGCGCGGCCTGCACGGTCAGCGCGCGACGGGCCTCATCGTCGAGCGAACGGTCCTGGCGCAGCTTGGCCTGTGCGGCACGCATACGGCGCTTGATGGTGTAGAGCTCGAGCGTATCGAGCATAAACACGATGTTCGTCTCGGTGGGGTGCTTGCTCGTCGCCGAGATGCGCCCGGCACTCACAAGCGTTGCCGCCTCGGGACACACCGAGCGCGCCGCATCCATGCAGGCTGCAGGATCGGTTCCCGGCGGCGTTGCCAGAACGGCCCATGCGATGGACTCGTGACGCGGGTCAACCCACTCGATAGAGCAGATGCGGTCGGCATACGTGCGGAACAGGTCGGGGTAGCTCGTGAGCATGGTCAGCAGCTCACGCTCCCCTGCCAAGGACTTACGCTCAAGATCAGTAAGAACCATCGGCGCCGCCGCAGCCGGAGCACCCGAACCATCAGTCGCAGGTACAGCACCCATACCATCAGGCGCGTCGATCGGCGGCAGGTCGTCGACGACCTCCACGGGCGCGGCGCCGTAGGCATCGAGCGGGACGTAGT
>DXZZ01000146.1:0-2255 GCA_019419425.1 Collinsella sp.
GCAGCATGAGCTTAAGCTTCTTGATAGGGTTCTTGGTGTCGTACTCGACGCCGCGCGCGGTCTGCGCTTCCATGATGGCGTTCATCTCCTGACCAAACACCGGCACAAAGCGCAGCGCCGTGGTAAAGGTGAAGGCATAGCGATACGGTACGTGCAGCACCTCGACGCAGGCGTTGGCAAGGTCGTTGAGCTTGGTCACCATGAGCATGAGGATGAGCGGTAACGCCACACCCAGCAGGCGCAGACAGGCCTTCGATCCTGTGATGAGGCCCGTGTCGGTGATAAAGCCCCACACAACGTTGCCATCGCGCATAAAGGCAAGCTGGAGCACCAGCATGATAAGCGCGAGCGGAATCAGCAACTTGAGCAGCGAGAACAGACGGTCGACGACGCCGGCATAGGCACCCAGCGCAAGGGTGAGCACCAAAAAGCCCAGCAGCGCCACGTAGGTGTCGGACAAGAAGATGCCGACGATGATGGCGGCGGCGAGGCCCAATTTGACGACGGGGTTCAGGCGATGCAGCAGCGTATCGCCTGGCATGTAGTCGATGACGTTAACCACGGCGGACCATCTCCTTGGTAATGCGAACGACATCGGTGACCTCGCTCACCTGTGCAAAAGCGGGTGAGACGGAAGATGCCAGACGGCGCGAGAGTTCAATAACCTGGGGCGGCTCAACATAGGCACGCTGCATGAGATCGATGTTCGAGAATAGCTCGTGCGTGCGGCCGCGGTCGAGGATGCTACCGTCGGCCATTACCACAATGCGCTCGGCAAAATCCGAGACGACTTCCATATCGTGGCAGACCATGATAACGGCGCAGCCGCGCTCGGCCATGGTGCGCACCGTTTCCATGACGGTCATGCACTCGCGGTAATCAAGGCCGCTCGTGGGCTCGTCGAGCACGACGATCTTGGGCTCAACCACTACGACGGAGGCAAGCGCCACCATTTGTCGCTGGCCGCGCGAAAGCGAGAAAGGTGCCTCATCGGCAGGCAGGCCAAAGCGGTCGATAACGAGTCGAGCGCGACGCAGAGCCTCGGCACGGTCGATGCCGGCAAGCTCCAGGCCAAAAGCGACCTCGTCGAGTACGGTATCCTTGCAGATCTGGCGGTCGGGGTTTTGGAAGAGGGTTGCGACTTCGCGGGCGATGCGGCTCGTGGGAACGGCCGCGGTATCCAGTCCCGTGACGCGCACGCTGCCCGAGGCGGGCTTGAGCAGGCCTGTGAGCAGCTTGGTGAGCGTGGTCTTGCCGGCACCGTTTTGGCCGACGATGCCCACGAGCTCGCCGGGATAGAGCGTCAGGCTAAGGTCGTGTACGGCGGCGCCGCCATTGGGATAGGCAAACTCAACATGGTCGAAGGTGAGTACGGGTTCGGCGTCCTTGGCATGAGGGCGCAACGACGGTGCATGCGGGGAACCGGCGGGCGTCTGGGCTTCGATGGCCACGTGTGCGGGGTCGACTATGCCCGAAATCAGGCGCTCGGCCTCATCGACATCCAAGCAAGGGGTACCGCTTACCAGGCCATCGGCCTCGAGGCTATTGAAGATACGCGTGACGCGAGGGCAGTCGACGCCGATGGCACGGAGCTCGTCGGTATGCGCGAAGACCTCGTGTGGCTCGCCCTGCAGCGCAATTTCGCCATGGTTGAGCACGAGCACGCGGTTGCAGTACTCCGAGAGCAGGGCGACCTTTTGCTCAACGACGACGATGGTGATTCCAAGTGTGCGGTTTGCCTCACGCAGCGTCTCGAAGACCAACGTGGAGCTGGCGGGGTCGAGTGCCGCGGTGGGCTCGTCGAGAACCAAGACGCGCGGACGCATGGCGAGGATGGCGGCGATGGCTACCTTTTGCTTCTGTCCGCCCGAGAGGGTGGCGATCTCGCGGTCGCGCAGGTCGCTGATGCCGACGGTCTCGAGCGTTTCGCTCACGCGCTGCTCGATCTGGTCGTGGGGAACGCCAAAGTTCTCGAGGCCAAAGAGCATCTCGTCCTCGACGACCGAGGCGACCATCTGCGTGTCGATATCCTGCAGCACGCTGCCGACGATTTGCGACACGTCGGTGAGCGAGGCTTCGCAGGTGTCGTGGCCGTCAACCATGACGGACCCAAAGAACGTGCCGGTGTAGTGGTGGGGCACGGCACCTGACAGGCAGGCGGCAAGCGTGGACTTGCCGGCGCCCGAGGGCCCGATGATGCCGATGAAATCTCCCTTGTTCACGCTGAGCGAGATGTGGCTGAGCGCCTGCTCGGT
>DXZZ01000147.1:0-2244 GCA_019419425.1 Collinsella sp.
CCTCGGCGACTTCCTCGACCACGCGCGTCACGGTGTCGATGACCTCCTTGCCCGACACGCCCGTATCGCACTGCAGCAGACCGTCGGGAATGAGCATGCGGTCTTCGCCGGCAATCTTGCGCTTCTTGTCCACATAGCCGATCTCCATGGTGCTCGCACGCACGATGGCATAGCTTGGCACCTTTTGGGAAGGATTCGGCAGGATAGCATAGTGGCGCGCGATGTCGTTGCGTACCTCGCCCTCCTCGCGGCCCACCTCGTGCATAAAGGCCTGCTTGGAGCCCAGCAGCATCACGGCAAACCAGCGGGCATCCTCATCGTCGTCAAAGTCGGCCACGAGCACATCGGTGGACTCGGCTTTTTCGGCCTTGGTAAGCTCGGAGGAAATGAACTCCGCAATCTGCTGCGACAGGTCTACGAACTCGCGCTCGCCAAAGAAATAGCCCTTGAGCTCGCCGCCAAACGCAGAGTTCTCGGCAAACGCGGCGCGTTTATTGTCGGCCGAGGTACGTGCGCGGCGCAGATGCGTGGTCACGAAGTTGCGCACGGTACGGCTCTCGATATCGAGCTCGCGCTGGCTCATAACGTTGACGGCAGAGTCAAAGTCCAGGATATGCAGAATCGCATGATTGATTTTCATATACGGCATTCCGTTCTAGATTGAATTGAGCACGAACCAGTATAGCGGTCGAGCCCGCCCCAGGCGCATCGAAGATTGGTGCATCGGGGACAGGTTGCTTTGCACCAATGGCTAGCGCAGGAGCTCGGACTGCCATACCTCGAGCTGTTCTGCCAGGCTCTTACCACTAGAAGGCACGCTGAACTCGGGACGTTTGGGCAGCAGCGCACACTTAAGAATTGCCACGATGGTCTGCGAGACAAAGCGTCGCGTATCCTTGTCAAACCCTTGCGCAGCCTGGAGCATCACGGGCAGGCTCTCGCGCAGATTCCCAGCGATATCCGCAAACCGCTCAGCACCCGTAGCCTCAAACACGGAGAACAACGCATCTACAAAACGCTCGCGCTCGCTAGGCGAAACTGCAAGCAGCATCTCGCGAATGGAGCCATCAACGTATCGAGCACCGGCGGACAGGCGCTCACAGTACACGAAGTCGCGACCATCAACCACCCAGCTAAAGGGATTATGCTGCAGCAGGCTGAACTCGGTGCTCTCAACGATGGCATAGTCCTCCTGCGTCTCGAACATCATGCCAAAGATCGATGACCGAGGTAGCGTCTTGTCGATTCGACCGGAAAGATCGGCAAAGGCGTTGCCGTTCAGAAACTCCTCGACGAAGCCCGGACCATCATGGGAATACACCCGTTCGATTCGCTCACGGGCGACATCGGAGCACATCGCCGCACCGTACACCGCAAGGTTTCCACCCTTGGAATGACCTCCGCACAAAAGCGGCCCGCCAATCGCATCCGCCGCCTCGTCCACATAACGCGCCGCGGATTCCTGGGCCGGCACAGGACACCGGAACGCCATGTTAAAGTCCTCTTTCCAGCCCACAATCGTACTGTCGGTCCCCCGGAAGGAAAGATAGCTAAACCCCGCCGGAAATCGGAACGTCATAGCCGCAAACTGCTCCGTCGTCTCGGCATCACTCACGGTACGATAGCCGCAAACGTGCACGCCACGGTAGCGAGGGCTTGCTGCCACGGCCTCCAACAAGGCCCTGCTCCCCTCCGGATCCCACAGGTCGCCAATCATGTCCCGGTAGCACTCGGCGCGCAGCAGCTCGCGTACGTCAAGGCCCTGCCAGTTCGTCAGCTCCGCCATATCACCCGGCAAACGCAAATAGGACAGCCACGCAAAGACCAGGCTATCCACCGCGCAGAACGACCGTTCCTCAAACGGATCAAACGCCGTCTGGACATAGGTCAAAAAGTTAGGTGAATCCGACATGACTCTCCCATCAACTATGGCGAATTGGGGTAGGGTTACTTTGCACCAAAAAGGCGCCCGGACCGTGTGGACCGGACGCCTTTCATTGTAGCCTGTTGCCCAAAAGAGCTGGATTTAGCAGGAGAAGTCGACGCTGTCGATGATGTCCTTGAGGGCCTTGGCGGAGGCGGTAAGCTCATGCTGCTCATCATCGTTCAGCGGCACGGGAACGCGGCAGACAACGCCGTCGCGGCCAACGACGGTCGGCATGGAGATGGCAAGATCGGACAGGCCATACTCGCCCACCATGAGCGAGGAGACAGGCAGAACGGTCTGTTCATCGCGCATGACGG
>DXZZ01000148.1:0-2241 GCA_019419425.1 Collinsella sp.
ATGGAAGAGCTGCTCGCTGAGACGTTTGACAAAGTCGAGGGCACTCGCGCAGAGTTCATGACGAAGTTCATGGGTGAGTCCGGCATCTCCAACGCGGCCCTTCGCCAGGCCGTTGTCGAGAAGCTTGATTCGATTAAGGACAACAAGGAGTTTGTCCTTGCTGCCATGGGCGGCCTCTACGTTCGCGACCTCGAGATCCCCAAGGTCGGCGGTTCTCTTGCCAGTATGGACGGCGACGAGCTGAAGGGCGACGATATGGTCCTCTTCCCCATGCCCGCCTCGTATTTCTCCCGTGACCCCCTGGCTGTCGTGGGCAAGGGCGCTACCATGAACCGCATGTACTGGAATCAGCGCAATCGCGAGGTAATCTTCTACGAAACGGTGCTCCGCAACCATCCCGATTACGCCGGTAGCCCCATTTGGTATGACCACAACAGCGAGTGGCATATCGAGGGCGGCGATATCCTCAACATCAACGCCAAGACGCTCGCCATCGGTATTTCCGAGCGCACCCAGACTGCGGCCATCGATGAGCTCGCCAAGAATATGTTCTGGGGTTCCGATGAGGCCGAGATCGAGAACATCTATGCCATCAAGATTCCGCACGGCTATGCCTACATGCACCTCGACACCGTCTGCACGCAGGTCGATCGCGATAAGTTTACGGTCTATCCCGGCATCTACCAGACGCTTCGTGCCTACCGCCTGACCAAGGGCGATTCGGAGGGGGAGGTGCATATCGAGGAACTCGAGGGCACCCTGCAGCATATCCTCGAGCTTGCGACGGGTATGGACCATATCACCATGATTGAGTGCGGTGGCGGCGATCCGATCGAGGCTTCCCGTGAGCAGTGGAACGATGGTTCCAACACTCTTGCGGTCGCACCGGGCAAGGTCTGCGTGTATGAGCGCAACGTTGTCACCAACGATGCTCTTTACAAGGCTGGCGTCGAGCTGCTCGTCGCTCCCTCCGAGGAGCTTTCTCGCGGTCGCGGCGGCCCGCGTTGCATGACCATGCCGTTCTGGCGTGAGGAAATCTAGTCAGCGTTAGCGTATCTGGGCGGCGCGTGTGCGTCTGCGCCGCCCATCCCTCCTTGTGTGTTCCAACAACCGAAAGGACTCAAATCATGGCTCTTAATCTTTCTGGTCGAAGCGTTCTTACCCTGCTTGACTTTACGTCCGAGGAAATCGAGTACATGCTCGACCTCTCAAAGAACTTCAAGGATATGAAGCGCGCCGGTTATCCGCACCGCTTTCTCGAGGGCAAGAACATTGTCCTGCTGTTTGAGAAGACCTCCACGCGCACGCGCTGTGCCTTCGAGGTCGGCGGTATGGACCTGGGTATGGGCGTGACCTACCTCGACCCCGGCTCGTCGCAGATGGGCAAGAAAGAGTCCATCGAGGATACCGCCCGCGTGCTCGGTCGCATGTATGACGGTATCGAGTATCGCGGCTCCGACCAGTCGATCGTCGAGGAGCTTGCCGCCAAGGCTGGCGTTCCCGTCTGGAACGGTCTGACCAACGAGTACCATCCCACCCAGGCCCTTGCCGACATTCTTACCATGCGTGAGGAGTTTGGCGACACGCGCGGCATGAAGCTCACCTATATGGGTAAGGAGCAGGGCAACGTCAGCGACTCCCTGATGGTTATCTGCGCCAAGCTCGGCATTAACTTCTGCTCCTGCGGACCCAAGGGCGATGTCGAGGGCGCCACGCACTTCGATCCCGAGCTTCTTGAGCGCTGCCAGGAGATCGCCGCTCAGAATGGCTGCACGATCCAGCTCACTGAGGATATCGACGAGGGCGTCAAGGATGCAGACGTGATCTATACGGACGTTTGGGTCGGTATGGGCCAGGCTGAGGAGCTGTGGAAGAGCCGAATCGATCTTCTCTCTCCCTATCGAGTAACGCCCGAGGTCATGGCCAAGGCAAACCCCGGCGCCATCTTTATGCACTGCCTGCCGAGCTTCCACGATACGCAGACCACCATCGGCGCCGAGATTGCCGAGAAGTTCGGCGTGACCGAGATGGAGGTTTCCGACGAGGTCTTTGAGAGCGCGCAGTCTCGCGTGTTCCAGGAGGCCGAGAACCGCATGCATACCATTAAGGCCATGATGTACGCAACTCTTCGCTAAGGGTTGGAAGATGCAGAACATTTAGAAGGAGGAATCATGAGCAAGCCTTACGGCAAGCCCGATCGTATTGTCGTCGCCCTCGGCGGCAACGCCCTCGGCAACAACC
>DXZZ01000149.1:0-2157 GCA_019419425.1 Collinsella sp.
CGATTAAAATACTGAACCCTTGCCAATGGTGGACTGTGACAAAAGGAGAGAACTTATGAGCGCCGGCGCTACGCTACTCAAGCTGCAACAGATCGATTTGGAGCTCGCCCGCAACAAGAGCGAACTTGCCAATATGCCGGAGCTCAAGGAGCTCGCTTCCAAACGCAAGACCTATGTGAAGCTCAAGTCCGAGATGACCAAGCTCTACGCCCAGCGCAAGGATCTGGACATTGAGCTCGACGATCTCAACACCACCGAGATTCAGACCAACAACGCCATCGAGGCTGCCAAGAAGCGTCACGTCGATGGTTCCGACTACCGCGAGGTTCAGGACCTGGAGAATGAACTCGCCACCCTGGCAAAGCGTCTGGACAAGATCGAGCACACCCGCAAGGATGTCGTCGTCGCCCATAAGGAGACGCTCGACCGCGAGGCTCGCGCGCAGGCCATCATCGCCAAGTTCGAGGAGGGTGTGAAGGCCGATACCAAGGCCGCCCGCGCCAAGGCCGCCGACCTGCAGGCCCAGATTGACGCCGCCACCAAGGAGCGCACCGCCCTTGCCGCTACGCTGCCGACCGACGTGCTCACCGATTATGAGCGCCTGCTCAAGCAGTTCCGCGGCCTGGCCGTCGAGACCATCAAGGGCAACATCCCTACGGTCTGCCACACCGCGCTGCAGGCATCGTCCATGAGCGACCTCAACCACGACGGTAGCGAGATTACGCACTGCCCGTACTGCCACCGCCTGCTGGTGCTCCCGAGCAAGGAAGCTTAAACGATGGCGGCGCCCAACAATTCAATGCAACTTGAGGGAAAAACGATCCTGCTGGGCATTACCGGCGGGATCGCCGCCTATAAGTCGTGCAATATCGTGCGCCTGCTGCAAAAGTGCGGCGCGCGCGTCAAAGTAGTCATGAGCGAGCATGCCACGGAGTTTGTGGGGCCGCTCACCTTCCGCGCACTCACCAATGAGCCGGTCGCGGTGGGCCTGTTCGACAACCCCTCCGACCCCATCCACCACATTTCGCTGGCGCAGGAGCCCGACCTGGTGGTCGTGGCGCCCGCGACGGCCAATATCATCGCCAAGATGGCCAACGGCATTGCCGATGACCTGATTTCCACGACGCTACTCGCCACGCCGCGACCCATTGTGATCGCGCCGGCCATGAACAATGGCATGTGGAAGGCGCCGGCGACGCAGGCCAACATGGCCACGTTGCGCGACCGCGGGGTGCACGTGGTTGGCCCCGGTAGTGGCTACCTTGCCTGCGGCGACGTGGACACGGGGCGCATGAGCGAGCCCGAGGACATCGTCGAGGCTGTCTGCGAGGTGCTCAATCCCACGCCCCAGGACCTTGCAGGCAAGCGCATCGTCATTACTGCCGGTCCTACGCACGAACCGATCGACCCCGTGCGCTTTATTGGAAACCGATCGTCGGGAAAGATGGGCATCGCCCTGGCAGGGGAGGCCGCTCGCCGTGGGGCTATGGTCACGCTCGTGCTGGGACCGACATCGCTCGATGTTCCTCGCGGCGTAGGGTGCGTGCGCGTGCAGACCGCCGCAGAGATGCTTCAGGCGGCGTTAAACGCCTTCCAGACGGCCGACGCTGCCATTTGCGCTGCGGCCGTCGCCGACTACACCCCCGTATCCCCTGCGGACCACAAGCTCAAAAAGGCCAACGAACGCCTCGATCGCATAGAACTGGTCGAGACCGTTGATATTTTGGCTGAGCTCTCGCGCCAAAAGGGAGAGCGGTGCGTGATTGGCTTTGCAGCCGAGACCGATAACGTTGTGGAGTACGCTGAGCGCAAATTGGCCCGCAAGGGCTGCGATGCGATCATCGCCAACGATGTCTCGCGCGCCGATTCGGGCTTTGGAACCGATACCAATAAAGCCTGGATTGTAAGCACAACAGGGACGCAGGAACTTCCCGTGCTAACAAAACCCCAGCTCGCAGATACAATTTTGGACTTGCTCAAAAATAATTAAAAAAGTTCTTGCGCAAGGACAAAGTTTCGGGTTAATATACTCCCTGTTGCGAGCGAGAGCAGAGCAACAAACAAAAGCTTCGGGACGTGGCGCAGCTTGGTAGCGCACTTGACTGGGGGTCAAGGGGTCGCTGGTTCGAATCCAGTCGTCCCGACCAGAAGTTTGCA
>DXZZ01000015.1:0-35397 GCA_019419425.1 Collinsella sp.
CGGGTGGTTTAAAGCTGGCCGCTGCGCGGCCAGCAGACTAAAGTCTTGAACAAAAAGGGCCCCGCACATGCGGGACCCTTTACAAACGTATATACGCCGATGCTTAGTAGCCGACGATGCCCTGCGGGAAGAAGAACATGCACAGAACGACACACACAGCAAAAACGACGGCCATAATTACCGTCAGGCGGTCAAGGTTCTGCTCCATGACACCCGTAGCAGAGCTGGAGTTATACAGCGAGCTGGCAATCATATCCGAAACACCGGTACCCTTACCGGAGTGCATCAGAACAAGAATCGTCAGCGCCACGGCAGACACAGCCCAAACGACAAACAGAAGAATCTGGAACGGACCCATAGATAAGCTCCTTAATAGAACAATTCAAACTCCAGTACTGTACCACAACCTCAAGCACTCCCCCATCTGCCATTTGGGGACGGGCTAGAAATAGCGCAAAAGGGGGTTGCCCGAACGTGGACAACCCCCTTACAAGAAAACGTTAGTTGTTTTCTTTAGGCCTCGGTGGCGAGCACGCGACCCGTCATCTCGGCGGAAGGCTCAATACCAGCCATGGTGAGCATGGTCGGAGCGATATCGGAAAGACGGCCGTCCTCGATACCGGTGAGCTGCGCCTTCTCATCAACGATGATGAACGGCACACGGTTGGTGGTGTGAGCCGTGAACGGATGCTTGGAACCGTCGGAAGCAACGTCAAACATGTGATCGGCGTTGCCGTGGTCGGCGGTAATCAGCGCAAAGCCACCCTTGGCGAGAATCGCCGGGACAACCTTGGACAGGGCATCGTCAACAGCCTCGACGGCCTTAACGGCGGCGTCGAAGACACCGGTGTGACCAACCATGTCGCAGTTCGCGAAGTTCACGATGTAGAAATCAGCGCGATCCTCGTTGATGGCGGCGACGAGCTTCTCGGTAACCTCGGGAGCGCTCATCTCAGGCTGCAGATCGTAGGTAGCAACCTTGGGGGAAGCGACGAGCACGCGCTCCTCGCCCTCCTTGGGCTCCTCGATGCCGCCGTTGAGGAAGAACGTCACGTGGGCATACTTCTCGGTCTCGGCGGTGTGCAGCTGCTTCAGGCCATTGGCGGCGATAACGTCGGCCAGGACGTTCTCGGGGAACGTCTTGGGGAAGGCGACCTCGACGTCAAACGTCGGATCGTACTCGGTCATCGTCACAAAGTGCGAGAGCTTAATCTGCTCGCGCTCAAAGCCATCGAACTCCTTGTCCGTGAACACGCGGGTCATCTGACGAGCGCGGTCGGGACGGAAGTTGAAGAAGATGGCCGCGTCGCCCTCGTGGATGCCCTCGTTGTGGGCCGCGAAAGGCTCGACGAACTCGTCGCCGCGCGGATCCTTCTCGTAGTAGGCCTTGATACCGGCAACGGGGTCGGTATCGGCATCGGACGCGTTGACCATGACGTCGTAGGCGCGCTGGATGCGCTCCCAACGGTTGTCGCGGTCCATGGCCCAATAGCGGCCCGAAACGGTGGCAACGCGAGCGTCGCAACCGGTCTCCTCGGAGATCTTAGCCAGGAAAGCGCAGAACTCGCTCATGTAGCCGGCACCGGACTGCGGGTCGACGTCGCGGCCATCCATGAAGGCGTGGACGCGAACGGTCTTGACGCCATGCTGGGCAGCCATCTTGACCAGAGCCTCGACGTGGTTCATGTGAGAATGAACACCGCCAGGGCTCATAAGGCCCATGAGATGCAGGGTCTTGCCTTCGGCCTTGACGTCGTCCATAGCCTTGACGAAGACCTCGTTCTTGGCGATGGAGCCGTCCTTGATGGCGTTGTTGATGCGCGAAAGCTCCTGGAACACGATGCGGCCGGCACCGATGTTGAGGTGGCCTACCTCGGAGTTGCCCATCTGACCGTCGGGAAGGCCCACGTCCTCGCCCGAAGCACCGAGCGTGGTGTGAGGATACTTCTCGTACAGGCTATCAAGGAAGGGCGTCTTGGCAGCGGCGACGGCGTTCTCGCCATCGGCCGGAGCAAGGCCGCAGCCATCCATGATGATCAGGAGTGCAGGAAGATGACGCTGTGCCATATGTCCTACTCGCCTGCCTTGACGACCATAGAGGCGAAGTCGGCAGCCTTGAGCGAAGCGCCGCCCACTAGGGCGCCGTCAACGTCAGGCTTGGCGACGAGCTCGGCGATGTTGCCGGGCTTGGCAGAGCCACCATAGAGAACGCGGATGCCGTTAGCGAGCTCCTCGCCAAACATCTCCTTGAGGGTCTCACGGATAGCGCCGCAGACCTCCTGGGCGTCCTCAGCGGTAGCGGTCTTGCCGGTGCCGATGGCCCAGATGGGCTCGTAGGCGACGACGACCTGCTTGGGGCAGGTGATCTCAAGACCGGCAAGGCCAGCCTTGACCTGGTTCACGACGTGCTCGACATAGGTGCCAGCCTCGCGGACCTCGAGGGACTCGCCGCAGCAGAAGACGGGAACAAGACCGGCGGCAACGAGGGCCTTGGCCTTCTTGTTCTGATCCTCGTCGGTCTCGTGGAAGTAGTCGCGACGCTCGGAGTGACCGATGATGCAGTAGGTGCAGCCAGCGGACTTGAGCATGTCGCAAGAGGACTCACCGGTGAAGGCACCCTTGGCCTCCCAGTACACGTTCTGTGCACCGAGGGCGATGGGGGCAGCCTGAATGCGGTCATGAACCGTGGTGATGTCAATGGTCGGAGGGCAGACGAGCACCTCGACGCCAGCCGGAACCTCGGGCAGAGCCTGAGCCAGCTCGTCGGCGAGCTTGGCGGCCTCGGCGACGTCGTTGTTCATCTTCCAGTTACCAGCGATAAGAAGGGTGCGATTAGGCATCGAGAAGCGCCTCCACTCCGGGCAGGGCCTTACCCTCGACGAGCTCCATGGAAGCGCCACCACCGGTGGAGATCCAGCTCATCTTGTCGGCCAGGTTGAACTTGTTGACAGCCGCGACAGAGTCACCACCGCCGATGATCGAGGTGCAGTCGGCCTCGGCGACGGCCTCGGCGATAGCCTGGGTGCCGTGAGCGAAGTTGTCGAACTCGAAGACGCCCATGGGGCCGTTCCAGAACACGGTCTTGGCGCCCTTGACGGCCTCGGCGTAGAGCTCCTCGGTCTTGGGGCCGATGTCCATGCCCTCACGATCGTCGGGGATAGCGTCGGAAGCGACAACCTCGGGGACAGCGTCCTCGCCAAAGTGATCGGCAACGCGGTTGTCGATGGGGAGCAGGATCTTGACGCCCTTCTCCTCGGCCTTCTTGAGCATCTCGCCGGCGCGCTCGACCCAGTCCTCTTCCTTGAGGGACTGACCGACGGTCAGGCCCTGAGCCAGGAAGAAGGTGTAGGCCATGCCGCCACCGATGATCAGGGTGTCAGCGGAGTCGATGAGGTGATCGAGAACGCCGATCTTGGAGGAAACCTTGGAACCGCCGACGATGGCGACGAAGGGGCGCTCGGGCTCGGCGAAGATGCCGGTCAGCGTGTCGACCTCCTTCTCGAGCAGGAAGCCGGCGACGGCAGGCAGGTAAGCGGCGGGGCCCACGACGGAACCCTGGGCGCGGTGAGCGGTGCCGAAGGCATCGAGGACGAAGACGTCACCATAGGAAGCGAGCTTCTTGGCGATCTCGGGATCGTTCTTCTTCTCACGCTTGTCAAAACGGACGTTCTCGAGAACGAGGACCTTGCCCGGCTCGACGGCGGCGACAGCCTCAGCAGCCTTCTCGCCGTAGGTGTCGGCGACAAAGGCAACGTCGAGACCAGAGAGCTCAGCGAGCTTCTTGGCGACGGGCTCGAGGGACAGCTCGGGCTGGAAGCCGGTGCCCTCGGGACGGCCGAGGTGGCTCATGAGGATGACGCGAGCGTTGTGCTCAACGAGGTAGTTGATGGTGGGCAGGGCAGCCTTGATACGGGTGGTGTCGCCAACGACGCCATCCTTGATAGGCACGTTGAAGTCAACGCGGACGAGAACGCGCTTGCCGTCGACATCGATGTCGCGGACGGTCTTCTTGGTAAAGGCCATGTTTGCTTCTACCTTTCGTACGTGTCTGCCTCCCATTACGGCAGACGATTTCCTATAAAAAGGGCGCGACCCTAGGGTGTAAGCCCTATAAGGCCGCGCCCTTCTTTAGACGCTCAACGAGCTATTCGCTAAAAGCTAAATTAAGCAACGAACTTCTCGAAGTACTTGATGGTGCGGACCATCTGAGAGGTGTAGGAGTTCTCGTTGTCGTACCAAGAGGTGACCTGAACGAGGGTCTGGCCGTTGCCGAGGTCAGAGCACATGGTCTGAGTGGCGTCGAAGATGGAGCCGTGGGTCTCGCCGATGATGTCGGTGGAGACGATGTCGTCCTCGTTGTAACCGAAGGTCTCGGAGATGGTGGCAGCGTAGGCCTTCATAGCAGCGTTGACCTCGTCGACGGTGACCTTCTTGTCAACGACAGCGTAGAGGTTGGTGATGGAGCCGGTCGGCGTCGGGACGCGCTGGGCGGCACCGATGAGCTTGCCGTTGAGCTCGGGGAGAACCAGGCCGATAGCCTTGGCAGCACCGGTGGTGTTGGGGACAATGTTAACGGCGCAGGCGCGGCTACGACGCTTGTTGCCCTTGCGCTGCGGGCCGTCGAGCGGCATCTGGTCGCCAGTCCAGGCGTGAATGGTGGTCATGATGCCGGACACGATGGGAGCGAAGTCGTTCAGACCCTTCGCCATCGGGGCGAGGCAGTTGGTGGTGCAGGAAGCAGCGGAGATGATGTTGTCCTCAGCGGTCAGCGTCTCATGGTTGACGTTGTACACGATGGTGGGCAGATCGCTGCCGGCCGGAGCGGAGATGACGACCTTCTTGGCGCCAGCGTTGATGTGGGCCTGAGCCTTAGCCTTGCTGGTGTAAAAGCCGGTGCACTCGAGAACGACGTCGACGTCGAGGTCGCCCCAAGGCAGGTTGTTGGCGTCGGCCTCCTTGTAGATCTTGATCTCCTTGCCGTCAACGGTGATGGAATCCTCGCCAGCAACGACCTCGTGATCGCGAGCGTAGTTGCCCTGCGTGGAGTCGTACTTCAGCAGGTAAGCGAGCATATCGGGAGAGGTGAGGTCGTTGATAGCGACGATCTCGGAGCCCTCATGACCGAACATCTGACGGAAGGCCAGACGACCGATGCGACCGAAGCCGTTAATAGCAACCTTTACTGCCATTGTGTCTCCTTTCGTAAGGCCCCCGCAAGCTACAGCGCCTGCCGTTGAGGCCCACAAACTAACCACTCGCCTAATATACCTTTTTTTGGACTTGAATTTCACGAGAATGGTCGAAATTGAAAATCAAATTTACGTTAAAACGTTTTAAAGAATAAAATAGCAGTTAAATCCGTATATAAGTCGATACTTTAAACTACCTGTTTGCTTCAATGAGCTTTTCAAGCCTCAAAACTCGATGGTAGAGGGCCGACTTCGACAAGGGAGGGTCAGCCATCTCTCCCAGATCGCGCAGTGACAGATCGGGATAGCGCTCGCGCAGGTCGCAAAAGACCGCCAAGGCATCCGGAAGCGCATCGCGAAGGCCACGCTGCTCGAGCTCATCGATAAGCGCAAGCTGATGCTGGGCGGCACCCGCACTTCTGGTCTGGTTGGCGAGCTCGGCATTCACGCGACGGTTCACATCGTTCTTAACCAACTTGACCGCGCGCGCCTCCTCAATCTCGGCAACGCTGCGCTTGGCACCAATCAGCTTTAAAAGATGTTCGATCTCCTCGGCGCTCTTAATGTAGACAGCAAAGGACCCGCGCCGCGCGTTAACGCGCGCATGGACCCCAATCTGCTCCAATAGATCGCAAAGTCCCCGGGCATACTGCTCGCCCTGCACCGCGATCTCCAAATGAAAGTCGCCGCGGGGATCGGCCACGAAACCGCCCGCAATGAGCGCGCCGCGGATGTAGGCAAGCCTGCAGCAGGGACGAGCAACGATGTGCCGGGGAACACCGGCGACGAGCCCTCCCCTGCGGTCGAGAATGCCCAGCAGCACCAGAGCCTTGTCCAGGTCGGGTTGATCGGGCAGGGTAATGAGATAGTTACGGACCTTATGCAAGACCGATTTACGAACGGTGAATTCCGTTTTGAGCTTAAGGATGCGATGCGTCAGCGTGATCATCGTGCGCGCGACGGCGCCCGTCTCGGTCGCGACCGTCAAACGATACCGCCCGGAGCCGGCCAGCGAAAGTGTACCGCTCACACGCGTCAGGGCGGCAAGCGTCGACAAATCGCAGTATTCACATTCGGGTTCGCAGCGCGCGAGCTCGTCACGCACCTCGGCGGTAAACGACATGCAGGCCTATGCTTTCGTGTTGGCGCGCGACAGGTCGCGATGGGAAATGCTCACGTGATATTGGGCACCTTCCAAATAACGTGCCGTGGCTTCGGCAATGGCAACGCTGCGGTGCTGGCCGCCTGTACAGCCGATGGCGATAGAAAGCTGCGGCTTGCCCTCCGCGATATAGCCCGGCATCACCGTATCGAGCAGCTGTGTCCAAGCCTTCCAAAACTCCTGCGTCTTGGGATGGTCCAGAACAAAATCGGAGACCTTTTTATCGAGACCGGTCATCGTGCGCATCTCGGGATCGTAGAACGGATTAGGCAGGAAGCGGACATCGATCATAATGTCCGCCTCGACGGGCATGCCGTGCTTAAAGCCAAACGAGAACACGTGGACATCCATAAGCTGCTGGTCGGACAGCTCGGAAAATGCCATACGTAGCTTGTTGCGCAGCGCAGAGGTGCGCAGACGGCTCGTGTCGATAATCATATCGGCTCGGTCGCGCACGCCCTGCAGCTGAAGGCGCTCGCGCTGAATGGCATCGGCCGTAGTCTCCCCCGGCTTGGCAATGGGATGACGGCGGCGATTTTCGCTGTAGCGACGAATCAGCACCTCGTCAGAAGCCTCCAGGAACACGATGTCGCAGCTCATCTCGCGCTCTTCGAGCGCGGCGACAGCATCGAGCAACTCGTCAAACAGTCCCTGGCTACGCAAATCGCAGGTAACGGCGAGATGCCTGCCCACGCCCGTATTGATGCCGACGAGCTCGGCAAGCTGGGCGATGAGACGCGGAGGCAGGTTATCGATGCAAAAATAGCCCATGTCCTCGAACACGTGCATGGCCTGTGTGCGGCCCGATCCGGACATTCCGGTGATGATGACGATATCGGGGATGCGCTCCGAGCGCTCCGCCGCATCCATGGCATCTCCCTTTTGCATGTGCTGCCTCCCGAAACAAGCGCGGGACCCAGCAACCCAGATCCCGCGCGGTCAATTGCCTATATTGAGTATACCGCCCCGAGCGGATACGAGGTCTGTCTTACGCCTCAAGCGCAGCCTTGAACCAACTTGTAATACTCGTGGGGTGCGTGATGGCGGTGCCGACGACAACGGCCCAGGCGCCAGCATCGATCGCGGCGCGAGCCTCCTCGGGCGTGTGCACGCGGCCCTCGCAAATGATGGGAAGGCCGGGGAATTCCTCGGTCGCCTGGCGCAGGAGCGGCAGATCGGGACCGTCGGCCATGGTGCAATCGATAGCGGCAACACCGTGAGAGAGCGTGGTAGATACCAGGTCGAAGCCCATATCAACCGCACGGCGAATGTCCTCGATGGTGGCACAATCCGCCATCAGGAGCACGCCCTCCTCGTGCAGCGGACGGAAGGTGTCCTCGACGGTCTTGCCATCGGGACGCGGACGATCGGTGGCGTCGATCGCCACGATATCGGCACCGGCAGCAACGCAGGCGCGAGCGTGACGCAGCGTCGGCGTGATGTAAACGCCCTCGTGTCCATCCTTCCACAGGCCGATGACGGGAACCTCACAGCGACCCTTAATAGCGGCAATGTCGGCAAGGCCCTGACAGCGAATGGCGGCGGCGCCGCCAAGCTCGCAAGCGCGAGACATTTGAGCCATGGTCTCGGGCGTACGAAGCGGCTCGCCCATATACGCCTGAACGCTCACGACGAGCTTGCCCTTCAGGGACTGGATCAAAGGATCGACGGTCATGTTCGACTCAACCTTTCTCAAAACAGCCTTCTGAGACACCGCACCTTGACGTTCAAACCGTCGCTCGCGTACCGAAGTACGCTTCGCTCCTCTTTCACGTCAATCTGCGGCACCTCAGAAGGCGCACTTGGTAGTTATGTTTACTTCAACGACGCAAGAAGGTGTTCGGCGGCACCGATAAGTGGCGCGTCGCCCTCCAGAGAACCGATGAGGATCGGCGTGTCCTGAAGTGGATCGAGCGCCTGGCTGGCATAGCCTTCGTGCACCGAATCCTTCCACGTCTGCGAACGCCAATCGGGACCTTGGTGAATCACGCCGCCCGAAAGCACGATGACCTCAGGGTCCAGGATGTTAGCGAGCGAGCCCAAGCTGGCACCCAGCGCAAAGCCGGCATCATGGATGACCTCGGTCGCCTTTGCGTCGCCTGCACGGCACAGGTCGTTCACATCGCGACCGACCGAAGGACGGCTGGGGTCGACGCGGCCAAAGCGCTCATCGTACATACGACCAATGGAAGTGCCCGAAGCAACCGACTCCAGATGGCCGGAACGCCCGCAGGCGCAGGGAATGCCGGCGGCAGCCGAGCACTCGATGTGGCCCATATGGCCAGCAGCACCATGGAAGCCCTGCATCACGCGGCCGTTCTCGACATATGCGCCGCCGATACCCGTACCGATGCCAAGACACAAGACGGAGAACTTGCCCTTGCCGACACCCCAGTGGGCCTCGCCCAGAGCATGAGCCTGCACGTCGCCCACAACGGCAACGGGAAGACCAAGGTCCTCGCGCAGACGCGGCCCCAACTGAACGCCGGACCAGCCGGGCATGATCTCATTGGCATACGCGATGGCGCCCGTCTTGGGATCGACGACGCCGGCGGCACCGATACCGACACCGAGGACCTCGACATCGGGATTCGCCTCAAGAGCGGCCTTGATGGACGCCTCGATACGCTGGAAGACAGCCTCGCCGCCCTCCTGGGCCTCGGTAGGAACCTCGGCCTCAAATACGGGATGGGGCACGCTGCCGTCAGCCGGATACTCCATAATGGCAGTCGCAATCTTGGTGCCGCCGATATCGACGGAGCAAACGTACTTGTTCTCCATGTCGCTCTCCTTAGGAGATAAAAACAACTACAGGAAATGCGCCGTCAGGCTAGCCGTCACAGCGCAGTAAAGGTTATCCAGGTGCCCGAGATCGCCGAGAAACCGTGTGGCCATTGACCTAATGGGTCATGGCCACACGGTTGAACGGCGAGGTCGGGTGCCTGGGAAAGCTTTACAGGAGACCGTTGTCCTGGAGGACCTTCTTAATCGCCTCGACGTTCTCGCCGGTCATGGCCTTCACTGGGCGTGGCATGGTCGGGCTGTCGAAGATGCCCATGAGATTCATAGCGGTCTTGAAGGCACCAACGCCGCCGGCATAGCCCTGAACGCCCGAGGTGACATCCCAGATGTGGGAGATCTCGTTGAGGCGATCCTGCTCGGCCTTGACGGTAGCCCAGTCGCCGGCCTGAGCGGCCTTCCACTGACGCACGTAGCCCTCGGGCTCAACGTTGGCGAGACCCGGGACGGAACCGTCGGCGCCACCGAGGTAGGCGCCGTCGACGACAACCTCGTGACCGGTGAGGATACTCATCGGATGACCGTTCTTCTCGTTCTCCTGAACGAGGTAGCGGAACGAGATGTCATCACCCGAGGAATCCTTGACGCCAGCAAGGACGCCCTCGGCGCCGAGCTTGGCAAGGAGCTTCCAGGGGAGCTTGGTGTGAACGCAGACGGGAATGTCATAGGCAAAGATGGGCAGGTCGAGCTCCTCGTGCAGGATGCGGAAGTGCTCCTCGACCTCGGTCATGCCCTGCAGGGCATAGAACGGGCAGGTGGCGACAAGCGCATCGGCGCCCAGCTCCTGAGCGACCTTACCGTGCTCGATCATGCGCTCGGTCTCGGTATCGATGATGCCGACCAGGACGGGCACGCGATGGTCGACGATACGAACGGCCTCGGCAATGATCTGGCGACGACGCTCATCGGTGGAGAAAACGACCTCGCCCGAAGAGCCCAGGAAGAACAGGCCATCGACGCCGGCATCGATCATGCGGTTGATGCTGCGCTCAAAGGAGGCAACGTCGAGCTGGTGATCTTCGGTATCGGGAACAACGACGGGAGGGATAACGCCGGTGAATTTCTGAGTTGCCACAAGAATCTCCTTAGTTGTCTGGCGGGCGGCCCTATGCCACCCACTCTTGTTGGCAGTGTCCAGGCCGTCTAGGCCAAAGAACACGGGTAGAACGTTTGGTTAAAAAAGTCGATGACTTCGTTTTCGAACGCATTGATGCGCTCATGAGCGTATTTGGCATAGATGATATGCCTCCGGTCACACTCAAGACCGTTGAATACGGCAAACTGGCCCTTGGGATCGCTCACGGCATCCATGAGCGATGTGCCCATGAGCACCGATCCACGCACCCGAGACGACAACGCCTCGAGGCCACCGGGAATTGGATTGGCAACCGCCGTGCAGGCGAGGCCCCGCTCGTCCAGAGCAGAAACCGCCAGCGCGACTCCGCCGCCAAGGCCCTCGCCCCATGCAAAGATGCGGTCGGGGTCCACGCCATCAAGATTGCGCGCCACCTTCGCCATCGCGCAACCCCAACGGACGCGCTTGACAAAAGCAGGAGAGGCAATCCCCTGCTGCAGCTCGCTGGATCCAATCGCCTCATCGTCCAGCGCAAGCACGGCATATCCCATGGCCGCAAACCTCGTCATGTGATGCCATCCCCGCACGGGTCGGTCGATGTCGTGAAACATCAGACATAGCGGCACAAGCTCGGATGCTCGGGCGCGACCGGCAGGCTCAATCAAGCGTGCGTGGACCACATCGCCACCAAGCTCAAAGGAAACCTCGGAGTAGCGGGCATACGGATTGGCGAAATCGATCGCCGTAATACTCGGCCCGCAAACCTCAAGGTCCGAAGCGGCTATCTCTAATTCGGAAACATCCGCAGAAGCATCACCGCGCCAATCCCGGAAATCAGCGAGCCTTGACGAGACCGTTCCGGGAATCCCCACAAGGTCGGAGACAATCAGCTCATTGACATTGCTCTCGCACTTAGACATAAGCCTCCCCTCCCTTGCAGAAAAACGGAATGATCAGATCGTCAAAATCCTGAATCTCCTCGTGGCCAAAGCCTTCAAAGAACTCATGACGCTTTTCACAGGTCAGGTTGTTATAGACCGCAAACTGCGTCGCTGGCGGACAGACGGTATCGGCTGTGCCGGTGCCAAACAGCACGGGGCATTTGACCATAGGGGCAAAGTTCTTGGAATCGAAGTACGCCAGCTTGGCATAGGCTACGTCGATACGAGTCGAGTCCTCGTCAAACCAGCGAGACCAATAGCGCAGGCCCTCGTAGGCAATGTCGTCGGCATCCAAATCCCAGACCAGGCGGAAATCCGACAGGAAGGGATAGAGGATGGCGGCGCGATTGATAAGCTCGCTGTTAAGTGCACAGGTCGCAATGCCCAAACCGCCGCCCTGCGACGCGCCGTTCACAAACACACGGGCAAGATCGATGCCCTCGAGCTCGCGAACGATGCGGAACAGGATGCGAATATCTTGGTGCAAGCGGACATAGTAGAGGTTGGCCGGATCGCCGTCGATACCGGCGACGATATGGCCCGCGACCGTTGTGCCCTCAAATCCACCAATGTCCTCGGAGGGACCTCCTTGGCCGGGGCAGTCGAGGGCGATGAGTGCCATGCCCATGCCCGCAAACGACGCCTGCTCAAACCAGCTGCGGCTTGCACCCGGATACCCATGGAACTGAAGTACCAATGGCACGGGCTCGTCCGAGACGGGTTTAAGGTACTTGGCATGCAGGCGAGCGCCACACATGCCGGTATACCAGAGGTCGAAAAGCTGGCAGGTCACGGCATCGGTGACCGATGCCGTCTCGATCGCATAGTCAAGCCCGACGGCGTCGGCCTCGGCCATGCGATCCTTCCAAAAGAGATCGAAATCTGATGGACGGGGCATGGCGCCTCGATATTCACCAAATTGATGTTGCAGCTCCTGAGCACTTGGCATGGCTCGTGAACCCAACCTTTCGAAATCGCAACGGAGGTGCGCCCGGCAAGGGAACCGGGCGCACGGGAGGGAAAGCGAGACTACTCGCCGAGCTTGGGATGCAGCAGCGACGGCGCAGCGCCGAGCAGCATCTTGGTGTAGGGGTCCTGGGGGTGCTGGAAGACCTGCTTGGCCTCGCCCTGCTCGACGATCTTGCCGCCATTCATAACGATGATGTCGTCAGAGATATAGCGGACCGTCTGGATGTCATGGCTGATGAACACCATGGCCAGGCCGAGCTCCTTCTTAAGGTCGGTCAGCAGGTTCAGAATCTGCGCGCGGACCGAAACGTCCAGAGCCGAGGTGGGCTCGTCGGCGATGATGGCATCGGGGTTCAGCGACAGGGCACGGGCAATTGCGACGCGCTGGCGCTGGCCGCCCGAAAGCTGACCGGGAAGAACCTCGGCGGCGGAGCTGGGCAGACCGGTGAGCTCCAGGAGTTCCTTGACGCGCTTCTCCTGTTCGGCCTCGGTGCCCAGATTGTGGACGCGCATGGGATCGAGCAGCTGCTCGCGAACGACCATGCGGGGGTTGAGCGCCGTGGCCGGGTTCTGGAACACGACCGAGATGACGCGACCCATGTGGCGACGGTCCTCGGCGGTACGCTTGGTTACGTCCTTGCCCTTAAAGTAGACCTTGCCGCTCGTGGGGGCCTGCAGGCCGCACATGACGTTGGCGGTGGTGGACTTACCGCAACCGGACTCGCCGACGATGCCGATCGTCTGACCGGGCATGAGCCTAATCGTTACACCCTGGACGGCGTGAACCAGGTTGGGGTGCAGAATCGAGCCGGTACGGGTCCTAAAGGTGACGTGGACGTCATCAAGGAAGATGATCGGCTCGACGCCGTTGACTGCGGTCTCGCTCATCTACATCACCTCCGCGTGAGGGGTCAAACCATTTGCCTTGAGCACCTCGTCGGGGAGCTCGGAATAGAAGTGCTCGGTGCCGGGCACGCGCTTGAAGACCGGACGGGTGTCCAGGCCAATGCGCGGATGGCTCGAGCGGGGCGCGAAGCGATCGCCCTTGGGGAAATCGCGCGGGCTCGGAACGGCGCCGGGCACCTGGTGCAGACGGCCCGAACCGCTCTCGATGGACAGAACGGAGCCCAGAAGACCGCGGGTGTACTCGTGGATCGGGTTAGTGAGCAGCTCCTTGGTGGGCGCCTGCTCGATAACCTGACCGGCGTACATAACCGTGATGTTATGGGCGACCTCGGCGACCAGCGCCAAGTCATGCGAGACGAAGATCATGGCAAAGCCGAGCTTGGCCTGAAGGTCGTTGAGCAGCTTGATGACCTGCTTCTGGACGGTAACGTCCAGAGCGGTCGTGGGCTCGTCGCAGATGACCAGCTTGGGGTCGCGGGTAAGGGCCATGGCGATCAGGACACGCTGACGCTGGCCACCGGAAAGCTCATGCGGGTAGCTCTCGAGCGTACGCTTGGGGTCGAGGCCCACGAGCTCCAGGAGTTCCTCGGCGCTGCGGGTGCCGCCGCGCTTGGTGAGCTGCTTCATCTGGGCAGAGATGAGCATGGAGGGGTTGAGCGAGGACAGGGCGTCCTGATAGACCATAGCGATATCGGTACCGCGCAGGCCGAACCACTCCTTCTTGCTCATCTTGAGCAGGTCGCGGCCCTCCCAGAGGACCTGGCCGGAAAGGTGCTCGTCATCGTCGGTCAGGCCCATGATGGCCAGCGTGGTGATGGACTTACCGCAACCGGACTCGCCCACCAGGCCCATGGTCTGACCAGGACGGACGTCAAAGTTGACATGGTCGACGACGTTGATATCGCCGTGATGCTCAAACTGAATGCAGAAGTCACGGACCGAGAGAATCGGTTCGACAGACTCGTCGGGCACATGGCGATCGTCACGCTTGAGCTCGACATCGCGCAGGGCGCCAAGGCGAGCGGAGAGGGACTGGGCCTGCTCCTTGTAGGCGCGAACGGGGTCGGAGACCAGCAGGTCGGCCTCGCGACGCTTGGAGGAATCGGTCGGATCCAGGGCGGCGGAGGGAGCAGCGGCCATGGCGTCGGTAATGCCCTCGGAGAGGATGTTGAGCGCCAGGCAGGTGATCATGATGGCCAGGCCCGGGAACAGCGCCTGCCACCAACGGCCGGCGAGCACGCCGCCGCGGGCGTCGGCGAGGATGTTGCCCCAGGTAGCGGTGGGCTCCTGGATACCAGCGCCGATGAAGGTCAGCGAGGCCTCGAAGATGATGGCGTCGGCGACCAGGGTAACGGTGAAGACCATGATCGGGGCGATGCAGTTACGCAGAACATGCTTGATCAAAATCCACGGAGCCTTGGCGCCGGAAACGATGACCGCGCGTACATAGTCCTCGCCGTACTCGGACACGATGTTGGCGCGCACGATACGGGCAATCTGCGGAGTGTACATAAAGCCGATGGCGAAGATGATCGACGGCACGGAGTTGCCCAGGATGGAGACGAAGACGGCCGCGAGGGCGATGCCCGGGATGGACATGATGATGTCCAGGATACGCATGATCGTCTCGGAAACGGCCTTGCGCGAAACCGCCGCAAGGGCGCCCACGACCGAGCCGCAGACCAGAGCCATGGCAGTGGCGCCAAAGCCGATAATCAGCGAGTAACGACCACCGTAGAGCATGCGCGACAGAATGTCGCGACCCTTATCGTCGGTACCGAAGATAAATCCGTTGCCGGGAGCCTGGCGAGCCGTAAAAATCTCGACCGGGCTATAGGGGGCAAGAAGGGGCGCCAGAATCGCAGTCAGGGCGACCAGCACCAACACGACGGCGGCAATCTTAGAAGACAGCGTCATCTTCTTCCAGCCACCGAGCTTGAGCCCCTTGGAGGCAGCCTTCTCGAGCTGCTCGGTTTGCTTCTCTCGAATCTTTACCATAATCTACACCGTCCTGATGCGCGGGTTGATGAGCAGGTAGAGCATGTCAACCACGATGTTGATGATGATGAAGGCAAGAGCAACGACGATAACGACGCCCTGAACCAGGTTCGCCTCGTTGCCCTGAACGCCCTGCAGAATCGCGGTGCCCATGCCGGGGAGGTTGAAGATAACCTCGATGACGACGGCGCCGCCCATGAGGTAACCGATCTTAAGACCGAGGGTGGTGACCGGGGTGATCAGCGCATTGCGAAGAACGTTGATGCCGACGACGACCTTCTCGGGAACGCCGGCGCCGCGAGCCATACGGACATAATCCTTATCGAGCTCCTCGACCATGGCGGTACGCACGATACGAGTCATCTGGCCCGTCAGCGGAAATGCCAAGGCGATAGCGGGCATGATCATACGTCCCAGATAGCCAGCCGGATTCGTGGTGAAGTGAGGCAGAGCACCCGATGCCGGAAGCACCTTAAGGTAGGAAGAGAACAGCAGGATCAACAGAACGGCAAGCCAGAACGACGGGGTTGCCAAGCCGGCGATGGAAAAGACGCGGATCACTTGGTCCGGCCATTTGTCGCGATACAGTGCCGCGATGACGCCGAGTAAAAACGAAACGACCGCACCGATGGCAAGGCCGATGAAGGTCAGCTGCATCGTGACGGGCAGGGCCGTGGAGATGCGCTTGGCAACGGAGTTGCGAGCAGCACCATAGGTGCCCATGTCGCCATGGATCAAATCGCCCATATAGCGCACGTAGCGCACGGGCCAGGGGTCGTCCAGACCATACTTCTCATGGTACTCGGCAACCGCCTCGGGCGAGGCACCGTCACCCAACGCCGTGTAGGCGGGGTCGGTCTTGGAGAACGACATAAGGAAGAACACCAGGACGGTGACGCCCAATGCCATGATCGGCAGCGCCACAAGACGCCTTCCAATCAAACGTAGCAAGTTGTTCACGTTCTCTCCCCTTTCTTTTGTCGGTAGGACCAACTGGTATATGAGTACGGATACTCATTACAAGACCCGAGCGACATCGTTGCCGCCCGGGTCTTTGTTTCAACTATGAGGATACGGTCCCAACGACCGACATCCTGCATACAGACTCAAGCGAGTCTTACGCCTTGACGGTCGCAACGCCCCTGAAGGACATGCTCGTCGTACCGATGCCCTTGAAGCCATCGAGGGCCTCTCCGTTGGGCGCAGTGGACGGATCGTCCCAGGAAGCGGAGACGGTCTTGACGTGGACAACGGGGTACAGAACGGCATTGTCGGCAATGATGTCGAAGCACTCGTTCCACTTCTTCTGCTGCTCGTCGCCCTCGGCGGCAAGAGCCTCGTCCATGAGACCGTGGAGCTTCTGCCACTCAGCGGACTCCTTCCACGGGCAACGGGTCTGCATCCAGACGTTGTCGCCGTACCACCAGTTGAGCAGCAGGTCGGGGTCGGCACCGAAGCAGGAAGGATCGCCAGGGGCAAGGAGGATATCGTAGGCCTCGCCGCCGTCGATGGCAGCGTAGGTGGCCGGCGAGGTATCGGTCTGGATGGTCACATCGAAGCCGAGGGCGTCGAGGTCGTTCTTGACCTGGGCGGCCATGCCCTTAATCTGCTCGTTGTCGGTGGTGCGCAGGGTGATGGCACCCGGGGTGATGCCAGACTCCTCGATGAGCTTCTTAGCCTTCTTGGCGTCGGTCTTGTACACCGTGGAAGCCTCATGATAGTTGGTGAAGCTCTTGGGCAGGTAGCAGCTGGCAGCGGTGGCAAGGCCGGCGAAGGTGTTGCTGACCATCTTCTCGGTGTCGAGCGCATACATGACAGCCTGACGGACCTTGACGTTGTTCCAAGGCTCCTTGGCGACGTTGAACATGATGAAGCGGGTGCCGAAACCCTGAACGTTATCGATCTTGCAGCCGGCGCTCTCGAGCTGGTCGACGGCGTCAGCGGTAACGAGCTCCATAACGAGCGTGGAGCCCTCCTGCTGAGCGGTAACGCGAGCGGTGGGGTCGGTCAGGATGCTGTACTGGATCTTCTTATCCTCGGCAGCATACTCACCGTTGTACTCGGGGTTGGGAACCAGGGTGATCTCGGTATCGGAGATAGAGTCGTACATCCAGGGGCCGGAGCCGATCGGCTGCTTGGCGCGATCCTCCTCGGTCTGGGTGGCCGGGGTAACGCGGACGATGGCCAGACGATCCTTGAGCAGGGAGAAGTTGGGGACCTTGGTCTTGACCGTCACGGTGCTGGCGTCCTTGGCCTCGATGGACTCGAAGGGCTGGAAGAACGGAGCATAGGTAGCGGAAGCGGCGCAAGCGGTGTAGGAGGCAACGACATCGTCAGCGGTGACCTCGGTGCCATCGGAAAACTTGGCGCCCTTGCGGATGGTGACCTCGAAAGTGGTGTCGTCCACAGACTTGGGATCGTCGGTGGCGAGCTCGTTGAAGGTGCTGTAGTCGTGGTAATCGATGCCGTAGAGGCCCTCGACGACGTGCCAGTTAGCACCCAGGCCCACAGCGGAGCCGGTGCTGGCGGGATCGAAGCTGGACGGAGCGTAAGCGGAACCAGCGGTGATCACGCCGCCGCCACGGTTGGCGGAATCGGTGGAACCGGAAGCGGAACCCTCGTCGTTGGAGCTGCCACCGCAGCCGGTGAGACCAAGCCCTGCGACAGCAGCGACGCTGCCGGTGAGGCCGAGGAACGAACGCCTGGACATACCCTTGTTGATGATGGCCATGTCTTCTCCTATCAATAGAGAATCTTACCCGGGAGCACCTAGACGTGCCCCCGCGCAACTTGCGGACGATATATACCTTACCTACCGACGAACCCAACTGAGGTGCCGCGCTCGGCGACCGATACATACATACGCTTGAACGGTATTTACTACCGTTCACCGAATTCATTGACAAACGATTCGCCAGACAGTATGTATCGACGAGGTGAGATATCAGTCTTCGTCAACCCGCAGGATAGCAGGGTTGTTCACCATGGCTAGTCAAACGTTTTAGCGTTAATTAAACCCGAAATCGGCTGGTAATCGCCGTGAAATAAATGATTGAAAATCACGCAATCATGTATATCAGTTGTTTAGAGGCGTGTTTAGTTTTCGGATTGCTTTGCCGCCGCCTCGGCGCGCTCGGCATTCCATGCAACGAGCGCCTCGTGAACCGCTTTGGCGACATCGGCAGGAATGCCTCGAACTTCCGCGATCTCTTGCTCGCTCGCCGCGCGCAAACGCTTCATCGAGCCAAAATGGCGCATAAGGGCACGTTTTCTGGTGGGTCCCACGCCTGGAACGTCATCGAGTACCGAAACCGTCATGGCTTTATCGCGCAATTCGCGATGGAACGTGATGGCAAAACGGTGCGATTCATCGCGCACCTGTTTAATTAGATAGAGCGACGCGGACCCGGTCGGCAGCACGACTGGAGTCTCGTCCCAAGGCACGAAAACCTCCTCATCGGCCTTTGCCAAGCCACAAACTGGTATATCGAGCCCAAGAGCCTCAAGTTGCTTGATCGCAGCGGTCAATTGCGGCTTACCGCCATCGACAACGAGCAAATCGGGGCGCGAGCCAAAGCGCTCGTCGGCCATACGCTCGGGAGCATAACGTCGTCCCAAAACCTCGGACATCGACACGAAGTCGTTTGCCTCGTCCAATTCGGCCTGAATTTTAAAACGACGATACTGACTCTTGTCGGCGCGCCCGTTGGTAAACACCACCATCGAGGCGACCGTGAAGGTGCCATGCAGTGTAGAGATATCGAAGCACTCGATACGCAACGGCGGCGATGGCAGCGCCAACGCACTTTCGAGCTCCAGGAGCGCTTGATTGGTGCGGTCGTCAGCGTACCCCGTTCGCATCATGTAGCGCATGAGAGCATGGCGCGCATTTTTGCATGCCATATCGAGCAGACGGTGCTTTTCGCCACGCTGCGGCCTATGGAGATGGCAGGAACGCTCACGCTTGCCCGCAAGCCACTCCCCCAGCGCCTCCGCATCCTCAAGCTCGACGGAAAGGTTGACCTCAGCTGGAATATCAGCCGTCTCGTCGTAATAGCGCTTAAGAAAGCCCGACTGGAGCTCTTCCTCGTCAACATCAAGACCCTTGTCGAGAATGAACTCGCAGGTGCGAACTGTTCGGCCCTCGCGAACGACGAAGACGCAAGCGGCGGAGATGGTCTCCTCGCGATAGAAACCGATGACATCTATATCGACACTGGAGGGAAAAACGACTTGCTGACGATCGTCCAGACCCCTGATGACCTCCAAACGACGTTTGACGCGTGCCGCGCGCTCAAAGTCGAGCGCCTCAGCGGCATCCGTCATCTCGGAGGTCAGCTCATCGACGACATCCTTGCGATGGCCCGACAAAAAGCGCTCGACACGCTTGACGTTCTTGGCATAGTCTGCCGGGGAAATCACGCCGACACACGCACCCGGGCCGCGCCCGACATGGTAGTCAAAGCAGGGGCGCCCGTTTTGCGCGCAAATCATATTGACGATGTCTTCCTCGCCCTTGTGGGACTCGACGATACGGCGACAACGACGCCACTCCGCACAGGATGCGGAGCAGATGGGGATAACCTTGCGCAGCGTATCTATCGTCTCACGTGCCGCGCGGCTATCGGTATAAGGTCCAAAATAGCGCGTTCCCGGCTTATGACGCTCACGCGTGTATTTGATAGCGGGATACAGGTCGCCCTTTGTAATGGCGATAAAGGGGTAGCTCTTGTCATCCTTGAGGTCGACGTTAAAGTACGGATGGTACTGACCAATCAAATTGCGCTCGAGCACCAACGCCTCGTGCTCGGTCTCCACCACGATATAGTCAAAGCTCGCCACCAGCTGCATCATCAGCGGGATCTTCTGGCGCTCGTCCTGCAGCGTCACGTACTGACGCATACGGGCGCGCAGGTTTTTCGCCTTGCCCACGTAGATGACATCGCCCTTGGCGTCTTTCCAAAGGTAGCAGCCGGGCTGCGTGGGAACGCGCGAAACCTGCTCGGCAAGCGTTGGAATGTTGTCGTGACCGGCCACGCGCACCTACTTGCGACGAATCAGCGCCGAGACCTCGGGCATCTTAAGGACGACGGCAAGGCCAAAGGTAACAGCAAGCGAGACGACACCCGCAACGCAAACGTAGCCAAGAGTAATCAGAATCGAGCCGCCAAGTGCCCCGACAAAGTGCTCAAGCGCCCACATGACGCCGGCGCCTGCGGCAGCACCCAGGCCACCGAGCAAAAGGCCAAAGAAACCGCCATGCAGGATAGATTTAACCTGAAGACCACGCAGACGACGACGCAGCCACCACAGCGAGCAACCGACCAAGATCACGTAGTCGACGACATACGAAAGCGCGATTGCCGGCATACCGAAGCCCAGCACAACGCCAAACAGCAGAACCGAGCCGGCCTGGCCGATGGCGGAATACAGACAATAGCGGCTATAGGGCTTCATGTCGAGCAAGGCAGAGAAGCTCTTCTGCATCAGCACGACCACGCCGTAGAGCGGCAGGGAAAGTGCCAGGTAGATAAGGAACTCCGACACCAGCGCCACACCGGACTCATCGAACTTGCCAGCGCAGTAGATCATGTTGAGCGGACGCGCGAAGACAATCAGGTACAGCGCGAATGGAATCAGGAAGAACAGCATCTGGGCGACGCCACGCGAAATGCCCGTGCGGACGCTGTCGTAATCCTTCTCCTGTGCGTCGTGAGAGAGCTCGGTATAGAGCGCCGTCGAAAGCGAGGCGGCAATCAGCGCGTAGGGCAGCGTGTACCACAGGCGCGCATAGGCGATGACGGAAGGACCAGTCTCGGGCTGGACCACCAGCGCAGCAGCGTTGGTGATAGAAGTCGAGACAAACATGCACACCGTGGCGAGCAGCGTCGGGATACCGAGCGCAATCGTCTGGCGCAGTGCGGGGTCCTTAAAGTCGATATGGATATGGGGATGCACGCCGTGCTTGCCAAGCGCGGGGATCTGACATGCCATCTGAACAAAGACACCGAGGGTCGTACCGGCCGCAATCAAGATGATGCCGGCACGTTCGCCAAACTGTGCGGACACGGGCGCAAAGCCCATAAAGCTCGCAATGACGATCACATTGTTGAGGACCGGGGCAAACGTCGACCAGAAGTAGTCGCGGTGTGCGTTGAGGACGCCCGAAAACACCGAGCCCAAACCATAAAACAGAATCTGGATGGCAAAGAAACGGAACATGAACGCAGCGGTATCCATGCTGCCGCCGTCACCCGAAAGGAACGATTGCGTCCAGATAAAGCCCGGGGCGAACACGGTCCCCAGCAACGAAATGCCACCCAGCACCAATAGCAGAATACCGAGCAGGTTGCCCACGTACTCGTTAGAGGCCTCGCGACCCTGCTCACGCCTCACGCCCATGTACACGGGCAAAAACGCCGTCACGAGCATGCCGCCCATCACGAGTTCGTAGAGCATATTGGGCAGGTTGTTGGCGACCTGATAGGAAGACGAGAGCAGCGACATGCCGATAGCGGCCGCCATTGCCCACGTGCGGATAAAACCGGTGACGCGAGACACGATGGTCAGGATGGTCATAAGCCCGGCGGAACGACCAACCGTGGAGTAGTCCGACGAGCCCATGTCGTCAGTGTCGTCTCGCGACGAAGAAGCTTCGGATGAGGGTGTCTGAGGCGCAGATTCTTTTGCAAAATGAGCTCCGCACTTCAATTCTTCCTGCGGCATCGCTCAGTCCTCTCTCGTAATCGGGGCGACCGTCGCCCCGCAAAATGCAATTAAATCATCAGGTGCAAGCTCAAGCTGATAACCACGCTTGCCTCCCGAAATAAAAATGGTATCCCAAAGGACACATGTCTCATCAATGAGCGTCCGGTAGCGTTTTTTCATACCGACCGGACTGCAGCCGCCGCGAACGTAGCCAGTCGCCGCAAGCAAATCCTTCACATGCATCATGGCCAAGGACTTCTCCCCCGCGGCACGCGCGGCGGACTTTAGATCGAGCTCGTCGGCAACAGGGATGCAGCACACGACGTGGTCGTTGGACGGCGTCACGCAGACCAAGGTCTTAAATCCTTGTCCGGGCTCCTCGCCAAGCTGCTCCGAAATCGCGACCCCCAGGCCCGCCGACTCATCACCAGCGTCTTCGTACGTATGTAGAACATAGGAAATGCCGGCGCTTTCCAGCTCGCGCATCGCATTGGTTTTTGGCGTCTTTACAGCCTTTGCCATGGCATATCCTTTCCCTCGCATTCGGACGCAAGGATTAAGTATATGTCCAATTCGGCTGCATACGTCACTTCGACACAGCAAGCGCCATCGAATCACAAGGAGTCGATGGCGCCCATAAACTGAATCGCCTATTTATTGAGCATCAAGTTGAGCCTGACGCTCCCGGTCACGCCTGAGCAACGGCGCCAAAAACTTGCCCGTATAACTCTGCGGACAGTCCGCAACCTGCTCCGGTGTGCCCGAAACCACGACGGTTCCGCCGCCGTTACCGCCCTCGGGGCCCATATCGATCAGGCGGTCGGCAACCTTGATGACATCAAGGTTGTGTTCAATCACCAGCACCGTGTTGCCCGCATCGACCAAGCGCTGCAGCACATCGAGCAGCTGGCGGACGTCCTCAAAATGAAGGCCGGTCGTCGGCTCATCCAAAATATAGAACGTCTTGCCCGTCTGGCGTCGATGAAGCTCCTTGGCGAGCTTCACACGCTGCGCCTCGCCGCCCGAGAGCGTCGTAGCGGGCTGGCCCAGGCTCACGTAGCCCAAGCCTACATCGTACAGCGTCTGGAGCTTGCGCTTAATCTGCGGGATATTCCCAAAGAAGGCCAGTGCCTCGGTGACGCTCATGTCGAGCACGTCCGAGATGGTCTTACCACGGTAGGTGACCTCAAGCGTCTCGCGGTTATAGCGTTTGCCGCCGCAGACCTCACAGGGGACATAGATATCGGGAAGGAAGTGCATCTCGATCTTAATTTGTCCGTCGCCCTTGCATGCTTCGCAGCGACCGCCGCTCACGTTAAAGGAGAAACGTCCCGGCGAGTAGCCGCGCGCCTTCGACTCCGGCGTACTCGCAAACAGCGCGCGAAGATCATCCCACAGGCCAATGTACGTAGCAGGGTTGGAACGCGGCGTGCGGCCAATCGGCGACTGGTCGATATCGATAACCTTATCGATACACTCGATGCCCTCGATTTTCTTATACGGACCCACAGGGCGCGTCGAACGGTGAATGGCATTCGTAAGGGCAGGTGCGATAGTGTCGGTAACCAGGGAGCTCTTACCCGATCCCGACACGCCGGTAACGACCGTAAGCGTACCAAACTCGATCTTGGCGGTAACGTTTTTGAGGTTGTTGGCGCGGGCGCCCGTGATCTTAAGGCAGCCGCGACCGGGCTTGCGGCGCTCATCGGGAACCCGGATCATTCGTTTGCCGGTCAGATAAGCGCCCGTCATCGACTCGGGACACGCCATGATATCGGCAGGCGTTCCCGCCGCGACTACGTGTCCGCCGTTCACGCCCGCGCCGGGGCCCATGTCGATCACATAGTCGGCAGCACGAATCGTATCCTCATCATGCTCGACGACGATGACGGTATTGCCGATATCGCGTAGGCGCTCAAGCGTCTTGATCAGGCGCTCGTTATCGCGCTGATGGAGGCCAATCGATGGCTCGTCCAAAATGTACAGGACACCCATGAGGCCGGCGCCGATCTGCGTTGCCAGGCGAATGCGCTGGGCCTCGCCTCCGGAAAGCGTCGCCGAGGCACGATCGAGGGTCAGATAGTCGAGTCCGACATCGACCAGAAAACGCAGGCGCTCCAGGATTTCCTTGACGATGCGTCCGCCGATAAACTGTTGGCGCTCGGTGAGTTCCAGGCCCTCAAAAAACTCGAGCGACTCACGGCACGACAGACAACAAACCTCGTAAATGGACTTGCCGCCCACGGTGACGGCGAGCATCTCGGGGCGCAAACGAGCGCCGTGGCAGCTCGAGCACGGCTCCTCGCGGATGTACTTCTCCAAGCGCGCCTTGGTGTTCTCATTCGTCGTCTCGGTATAGCGCTCGTACAGGATATTGCGCACACCCGAGAACTTGGTGTCCCACTGGCTGCGGCGCCCATCGAGCTTTTGATAGTCGACCGAAATCTTCTGGTCGCCCATGCCGTCTAAAAACGCACGACACACCCGCGGAGGCAGATCCTCCCACGGCGTATCGACGCTCACCTTAAAGTGTTTGCAGACCGCAGCGAAAATCTGCGGATAGTAGTTAGAGTTGCCAAACAGGCTGCCAAAGACCCCGTCGGCGATCGACTTCGAGGGGTCTTCGATTAGGGCCTCGGCATCGACCGTCTTCTTAAAGCCCAGGCCATCGCACTCGGGGCACGCGCCATAGGGCGCGTTGAACGAGAAATCACGCGGCTGCAGGTCATCGATGGAGTGTCCATGCTCCGGGCACGCTAACGCCAGCGAATACTCCAGCAACTCGCCTTCGGTCCCCTCGGGAGCGTCGCGGTCGGGCAGCAAGTATACGTTCACATTGCCGTGCGCCAGCGCAGTCGCCTGTTCAACGGACTCGGCAATACGGCCCAGCGAGTTCTCGCGAATCACGATGCGGTCGACCACGACCTCGATATCGTGCTTGAATTTCTTATCCAAATCGATAGGGGCATCAAGCGAGCGAACCTCGCCGTCGACACGCACGCGGCTAAAGCCCTCGGCGCGAAGGTCCTCAAACAGCTTGGTGTACTCGCCTTTTCGCCCGCGCACCACCGGTGCCAGCACAAACGCGCGGCGGCCCTCCCCCGCCGCCAGGACCTTATCGGCGACCTGGTCGGTCGTCTGGCGCTCAATGACGCGGCCGCATTCGGGACAGTGCGGGGTGCCCACACGGGCGAACAGCAGACGCAGATAGTCATAAATCTCGGTTACGGTGCCAACCGTCGAGCGAGGGTTTTTAGATGTCGTCTTTTGGTCGATCGACACCGCCGGCGAAAGGCCGTCGATTGAATCCAAGTCGGGTTTGTCCATCTGGCCCAAGAACTGGCGCGCATAACTCGAAAGGCTCTCGACGTATCGACGCTGGCCCTCGGCATAGATAGTGTCGAATGCCAGCGAACTCTTGCCCGAGCCAGAAAGACCGGTAATGACCACGAGTTGGTCACGCGGAATGGAAACATCGATATCACGGAGGTTGTGCTCACGAGCGCCGCGAATAACGATTGAGGAATCAGACATGGAAGCTCCTTGCCTCCTATTGCATCGAATCATACTGCCGATGAGTTTAGCGCACTCGACGCGCACAGATGTTCGTAATACAAGATTCGCAGACCTTTAGCTTTGCGTATCGGGCGCTTTGTTTCTCGAAATGCCGTGGAAAGGTTACAGTAATCTAATACTGAACTTAATTTGCTGTACCAGAGGAACGTCCATGACCGAAGATATCCCCCTTGAAATCACTTCGAGCGACATGGCCAATCTGCCCATATTCATCGCCGTCCTTATCGTGGCCGCCGTCGTCGTGCGCGTGTATTTTTCAATCAAACGCAACGAAAAGCCACCCATTGCCCGCGTCTTTTGGTGCGCGACGCTCCTCATCCCGCTCGGCGTGGTAGCTGCATGGATTACGAATCAATCGCTCGTAAATGAGGGCAGCTCCCTATGGGTCCTTTCTTATTCGGCGCTCGGTGCTGCCGCCGTCATGCTTCTTGTCGAGCCCTTGGTTTCGGGACTTATCGACCAAACCGACCTTGCGACGGGAACGGTTGCCTGTATTTGCCGCGACATCCTTGTCATCGCCGCTGTTTCAGCGCTCTCGTTCGTTTCAATCGAAATTGCCTGCAACGAAACGTTCTATCGCATTCCCGCCAACTCATTCGGGTTTTCCGTCGGGTTGCTCGCGACGGTTCTGCTCTCCCTTTATTTGCTGGGACAGCGTCATGGAGGCGTCATGGTCCTCGTGCCCGTCGTCTGTTGCGTCCTTGGCATTGCCGAGCACTTCGTCATAACGTTTAAAGGCGAAGCCATCCTGCCAAGCGATATCTTGGCCCTTGGCACCGCAATGGAAGTGAGCGAGGGATACGAGTTTACCTTTACCGCCGGAATCGTAACCTCTCTCGCCCTGCTGGAGATTTCCCTGGGGCTTCTTTCGCTCATCCGACCGCGAAAGCTCCGTACGCCCACCCATGTCTTCCCCGCTATCGCCGCTAACCTCTGTGCTTTTCTGCTAGTGACCGTTGTGGGGCTCTCAGGCTTTTCCAACATCGACTTGGAGCAGGCGCTGGATTTTGGATTTGACCGTTGGCAGCCCATCACCACGTATGCGTCTCAGGGTTTTATCACTTCGTTCACCGAAATGGTCAACGAGTTGCCCATTGAGAAGCCCGAAGACTATACGCCCGATGAGGCGCAGAGCATCGAGCAGGAGCTCGCCGCCGTCTACGACAGCACATATGGCTCGAGCGAACAGCGCGCGGCGGCCGTTGCCCAGTTCAATGAAATCAAGCCGACGATTGTTGCCGTCATGAACGAGAGTTTTAGCGACCTTTCGTGCTTTGAGCAGCTCCAGGCGGCCGGGTACTTCGGCCCCGCATTCTACAACTCGCTTCCCGACACACTTGTTCGCGGCACCATGCTCGCTTCGGTCGCCGGTGGCGGAACGGCGAACTCCGAATTCGAATTTTTGACCGGAGCGACAACGGCCTTTGTCGGATTAGGCAAGATCCCCTATCAGCTGTATCAGATGAATGGCGTAAACAGCCTGGCAAAGGACCTTAAAGAGCTTGGGTATACCACTACCGCTATGCACCCGCAAAACCCCGTCAACTACCATCGAGATAAAATCTATCAGCAGCTGGGCTTTGGAGACTTTCTTTCAATCGGCGATTTCGAAGGTGCGCCCTATTACCATGCCGGCGTATGCGACTACGCCACCTACGACAAGATACTCGACCTGCTTAGAACCGACGAAGCGCCGCAGTTCATCTTTGACGTCACGATGCAAAATCACGGCGGCTACGACTATGGCACCGTTCCCGCCGAAGAGCTGACAAACTATTGGGTCGAGGGAGCCAGCGAAGGCGCCAACAGCGCGCTCAACACCTATCTCACCTGCATCAACGCATCCGACCGGGACCTCGAGTACTTTATCAACGAGCTCCGCAACATCGGCAGACCGGTTGTTCTTGTCTTTTTTGGCGACCATCAGCCGAGCGCCGCAACGACTCTCAACGACGGGCTGTACCCTCAGGAAGATACGGCAAGCCACGCTTTCCGTATCTATCAGTCGACATATCTCGTCTGGGCTAACTATGAGATCGCCGGCAATACCGAGCTCAACGTCTACGACACCGTCGGGGCAAACGAGATTGCAGCCATTACCCTTAATAAGATCGGCGCCCCGCTCACCAATTACCAAAAGGCCCTGCTTGCGACAAGGTCAGATGTGCCCACCATCAATGTCGCCGGCTATCTCGGTGCCGACGGGCTGCGCTACGACTTGGAATCGGAAGACAGCCCCTACGCCTCGACGATCGACAAGCTGCAGCGCATGCAATACCTCGAGTTCGCCAGCAAAGTTCAGTAAGCCCGCCCATTCGCTTGGGCCCATCGTATTGCAAGCACGCTCGGCCCAAACGCATCGCAAATGACTCCCGCTCGCAAACGAGGGTACAATGACGCTCGTGTCACATCGCGGGGCCCCGGCCCCAGCATATACAAAGGAGTCATACATGGGTTGCGAACACGCACAGGCCGCCGGCGGACAAACGTCGCCGTCGCAATTTGAGGAGAACACGCTGTCCGAGGTCAAGCGCGTCATCGCCGTGCTTTCCGGCAAGGGCGGTGTCGGCAAGTCATTTGTCACCGGTGCCATCGCCACCGAGCTTGCCCGTCACGGCCACAAGGTCGGCGTCCTCGATGCCGACATCACCGGTCCCTCTATCCCCAAGATGTTCGGTATGAGTGGACGCCACGTCCATGCCCTTGGCAACCTTATGCTGCCCGAAATCTCCGAGCACGGCGTCAAGGTCATGAGCTCCAACCTGCTGCTCCAAAACGAGACCGACCCCGTCCTTTGGCGCGGTCCGGTCATCGCAGGCGCCATTAGGCAGTTCTGGAGCGAGACCTCGTGGGGCCCCATCGACTACCTGCTGGTCGACATGCCTCCGGGAACAGGCGACGTCGCGCTCACCGTCTTCCAGTCGCTGCCCGTCGACGGCATCGTCATCGTCACGAGCCCGCAGGATCTGGTCTCGATGATCGTCGCCAAGGCGGTCAACATGGCCGAGAAGATGAACGTCCCCATTCTGGGCATTGTCGAGAACATGAGCTATATTGAGTGCCCCGACTGCGGCAAGAAGATCGAGGTCTTTGGCAAGAGCAAGCTCCCCGAGGTCGCAGAGCGCTATAACCTCGACATCTTGGGGCAGCTTCCCATTAATCCGGCACTCGCCGAGGCCTGCGATAAGGGCGAGGTCGAGACCGCGCTGCCCGATGGCATGTTGCCCAAGGCAGTCTCTGCCGTCGAGGCTATTACCCCGCACGAGACCGACGAGGCCTAAGTGAACGCGAGCGCCTTCTATGACGTCCTGGTAATCGGCGGCGGGGCTTCAGGCCTCGCCGCCGCCATTACGGCCGCACGCGTTGGCAAAAGCGTCTGCATCGTTGAGCGCGATGTCGCCTGCGGCCTTAAGCTCCTTGCGACCGGTAACGGCCGCTGCAACCTCTCCAACGAATCGATCGATCCTCAGCGGTATAACCACCCAGCATTCGTCACATCCGTCATGGGCCCCCAGCCCGAACAAGAGCTTATGGGTTTCTTCTCCTCGCTGGGTATCATGACAACCTCCGAGGAAGGCCGGCTGTACCCGCGCTCCCTTCGCGCCGAATCGGTGCGCGACGCGCTTCTCAACGTTTGCGACCGCCTAGGTATCACCTTAATCTGCGGAGCCTACGTTGCCTCGGCGCACAAAGCTTCCGAAGGCTGGGCACTCCAAATAGACCGTCCAGCGCGGGCGCTCAAGGCAAAAAAGCACGACGACCGAAAATCGGAGCTCCGCTCGCTTCGGAAAGCGCTCGCCGATGCCCCTCGCAAGAACGTGGCCCTGCAGGCACATGCCGTAATTATCGCCACGGGCGGCAACCCCACCGGTATCGCCGATACGTTTCGCCTCCCCCTCACTTCGCTGCGCCCCATCCTCTGCCCCGTATCGGCAACGGTCTTTGGCGATCGGGCGGCGCTCAAGACGTTGGATGGCCTGCGCGTCCGCGCCCGCTTGACGCTCGCCCGCAATCATAATGAGCTCTGGCACGAAGACGGTGAAGTGCTGTTTCGAACCTTCGGTATCTCGGGCGTCGCTGTCTTCAACCTCTCTCGTCGTATCCAGCACGGCGATACGATCCTGCTCGACGTTTTCCCCGACCTCTCCAAAGACGAGTTGCTCGATACGCTCAACCGGCGCGTTGAGCTGCTCGGCGGCTTTTCGCCCCGCGATCCCCGTTGGCTCGACGGCATGCTCGCCCCGCAACTCTCCCGCGTCGTCTGCACAGCGTTCGAGCAGTGCCATCCAGGCTCCAACGATGTCATCCACCTGGTCTCGATCCTCAAGCACTTTAAGTTGCTCGTCAAGGGAACAGCCGAGGAGCGCTCAGCGCAGGTCACGCGTGGTGGCGTATCTGTCGAGAGCATCTCAACACCCAGCCTACGCGCGCGCAGCGTTGTCGACGCCCCGCTTTACGTCTGCGGTGAAGCGCTCGACATCGACGCCGATTGCGGAGGCTTTAACCTTGCGTGGGCCTGGATCTCGGGCATTCGCGCTGCAAGCAGCCTGTAGCCGCGCAGTCTATAATCAAAAACGCATTCGGGCCGTCTGGGATACCGGACGGCCTCTTTCTTGCCTCTAAGGAGACCTCGATGATCGAAATCACCCAAGTCAACGCGTCGCTCGATGAAGCCGACGATGAAAATGCCTGTCTCATTGTTGGCAAGCGAGTCGCCAAGCGCGTCCTACGTTGCAAGGACTCCGAGATCAAGTCCATCGAGCTCCACCGCAAGTCAATCGACGCTCGCAAAAAACGAGACGTCCATTTTATCCTGAGCTTTCGTGTTGAGCTGACTAGTCCCCACCTCGAGCGAGAAGCGGTCGACAGCGTTGCCGAGCGTGACCGCTCGCGCGTACGCGCGATAGAAGACGATGAGCCTTCATTCCCCTCCCCCGCCTCCGACGTACCTCAAGAACGCCCTGTCGTTGTCGGCGCCGGATGCGCCGGCCTTTTCGCTGCGCTTACGCTCGCCGAAGCAGGTCTTAAGCCCTTGCTCATCGAGCGCGGCGACCCGGCATTTCGCCGCTCGCAGGCGATCGACCTCTTTCTAAAGGAGCGCATCCTCGACCCCGAGAGCAATATCCAGTTTGGCCTGGGCGGCGCGGGGACCTTCTCGGACGGCAAGCTCAATACGGGAACCAAAAATCCCGCCCATCGCCTTATCCTCGAAACCTTCGTCGAGGCGGGTGCGCCCCGCGATATTCTGTGGGATGCCAAGCCGCACATTGGCTCCGACATCCTTCCCACGGTCGTCACCGCTATATCCCAGCGCATCGAGCAGCTCGGAGGTGTCGTCCGTTATCGAACGAAGCTCGTCGACATTCGCATCGACGCGTCTGGCGCCATCACCGGTATTGATGTCCAATCGTCCCAAGACACCGCTTGCGAGCCAATCGAGACAAAGCACCTCATCCTCGCCTGCGGGCATTCTGCTCGCGATATTTTTGAGCTCCTTAAGGACCACAACGTGGTCCTCGCACAAAAGACCTTTGCCATGGGCGTTCGCATCGAGCATCCGCAGCGCGACATCGACCGAGCCCAATTCGGAGCCTCGGCGGGACATCCTGCCCTCGGAGCAGCCCCCTACAAGCTCGTCGCCCATCTTCCCAACGGCCGCAGCGTGTTCTCGTTTTGCATGTGTCCCGGCGGGCAGGTTGTCGCCGCCTCTTCCGAGCAGGGCCACTTGTGCGTCAACGGCGCCAGTCTCAATGCCCGCGACGGACGCAACGCAAATGCCGCCCTGCTCGTTAACGTCACGCCTGAGGACCTTCCCAACGATGACCCACTCGCCGGCATCGAGCTCCAGCGCGCCTGCGAGGCGGCCGCCTACCGCCTGGGCGGTTCCAACTGGAACGCACCGGCACAGCTCGTCGGAGATTTCCTCGCAGGACGCGCCAGCAAGGCGCCCGGAAAGGTAAAGCCCACCTATCCGCTCGGTGTGACCTGGACGGCAATTGACGAAGCCCTGCCGCAGCATATCGTCGAGTCGCTCCGCCTGGGACTTCCCCTACTTGGAAAAAAGCTACGAGGCTACGACCGCTCCGATGCTGTCCTTACCGGCGTGGAGACTCGCTCGAGCTCACCGGTCACCGTCACCCGAGACCGAACATGCCATGCCGTGTCGACCCCGGGCCTCTACCCTTGCGGTGAGGGAGCTGGATATGCCGGCGGCATCATGAGCGCCGCCACCGACGGCATCCGTTGTGCCGAAGCCCTGATCGCAGACCTCTAACGCACGAATTCCAGCGCGCAAAAGACGCATGCCCCGAGCTCCGCAGGGAACTCGGGGCATGTTCGCTATTTCTTAAACCGTGCACCCTGGCGTTTTCTGCCCGATGCGAACGTGGAACCCTTGCGAGCCTGCGAACGTAAGCGCTCGATCGTCTCGTCCTCAGACGCACCCTCGAGCATCGCCCGAATCTGAACGACGGCATCGCGCAGGCGCGCCGCCTCCTCAAAGTCCATGGCGGCAGAAGCGTTACGCATATCCTCTTCCATGGTTTCGACGATCCGCACGAGCTCGTCATGCGGCAGTTCTTCCAACTGCTCCGCAAGTGTCTGCTCGGGCGCCACCGTTTCCGGCACGCCACCCTCGCCCGACTCATCGGGCGTATAGAATGCGCCATGGCCAAGAGAGTCGCCCTTCGAGCGTCCCTTGGAACCCACGGTTTTTTCGGCCTCGGCAATAAAACTTGAGATGTCGTTGATGGCCTTGCGCACCGTCTTGGGCACAATGCCATGCTCTTCGTTATATGCCATCTGAATCTCGCGACGGCGCTGCGTCTCCTCGATGGCCTCTTTCATCGAATCGGTCACAACGTCAGCATACATGATGACTTCGCCATCGGCGTTACGGGCCGCGCGGCCAATCGTCTGAATCAGCGAACGGCGGTTGCGCAAGAAGCCTTCCTTATCGGCATCGAGAATTGCCACCAGTGAGACCTCGGGAAGATCCAAGCCCTCGCGAAGCAGGTTGATGCCAACGAGAACATCGATCTTGCCCTCGCGCAGCGTTCGCAGGATCTCGACACGGTCCATTGTCGCCGTATCAGAATGCATGTAATTGACCTTAATGCCCGCATCAAGCAGATGGTCGGTCAGGTCCTCGGCCATGCGCTTGGTCAACGTGGTCACCAGCACGCGCTCCTTGCGGGCAACGCGCTCGCGAATCTCGTCCTCAAGATCGTCAATCTGACCGCGAACCGGACGCACATCGATCTTGGGATCGAGCAGGCCGGTCGGACGAATAATCTGCTCAACATCGTTCTGGCTCACCCGCAGCTCGTAGTCGCCCGGCGTGGCCGAAACGTAGATGAACTGGGGGATCCTTGCCTCAAACTCATCGAAACGAAGCGGGCGGTTATCGAGTGCCGAAGGAAGGCGAAAACCGTGTTCCACCAGCGTCACCTTACGCGAGCGGTCACCTTCGTGCATGCCGCGAATCTGCGGCACCGTCACATGGCTCTCATCGATGATGCAGAGCATGTCCTTAGGGAAGTAATCGATCAGGGTAAACGGCGGCTCGCCCGGTTTTCGACCGTCCAGATGACGCGAGTAGTTCTCGATACCGTTACAAAAACCCATGGTCTCGAGCATCTCGAGATCATAGTCGGTGCGCTGCTGCAGACGCTGTGCCTCGAGCAACTTGTCGGTCGCCTTGAGCTCGGCCACACGCTTCTCGCACTCTTCACTGATTGATTTCAGAGCCGCCTTGACCTTCGGCTTCTCGGTCACGTAGTGCGATGCCGGCCATACGGGGATGGCCTCGTACTCACGAAGCATCTCACCGGTAACCTCATCGATCTCGGCAATAAGCTCAACCTCGTCGCCAAAGAACTCAAACCGCAACGGATGCTCGGCATAAGGCGGATACACGTCGACAACATCGCCGCGCACGCGGAACGTGCCGCGCGCTAGGTCATAGTCATTGCGATCATATTGAATGTCGATAAGTGCATGGATAAAGTCATCGCGCTCGAGCGGCACCTTCTTGTCGACGTTTGGAGCCAGACCCGCATAGTCCTCAGGAGAGCCAATGCCATAGATACACGAGACCGATGCGACAACGATCACATCGCGTCGAGAGAGCAGTGACGCGGTCGCCTGATGGCGCAGCATCTCGACCTCTTCGTTAATCGAGGAGTCTTTCTCGATATATGTATCGCTTTGCGGCACATACGCCTCGGGCTGATAGTAGTCGTAGTACGAGACAAAGTAGACCACAGCGTTGTTGGGAAAGAACTCTTTGAGCTCGCTCGCAAGCTGAGCGGCGAGCGTTTTATTGGGAGCCATGACCAGCGTCGGCTTCCCCAGGGCCTCAATAGTCTTAGCCATCGTGAAGGTCTTGCCCGAACCAGTCACGCCCAGCAAAACCTGATAGCGATCTCCGTCCCTCACACCCTGCACAAGCGACTCAATGGCCTTAGGCTGAGAACCTGCAGGCTCATAGGGAGACACGACCTCAAACGGCACCTCAGAGCCCTCAACGCCAAAACGTTTGAGCTCTCCTCCAACACGCTCAACTTCAAATTCCGCCATGGATACTCCTAACTCATATATCTGCAGTATACGCAGGCGGCAGGCATAGTCCTATACGAACCGATCGGGATAGAGGGTCTTGTAGCGAACCCAGGCATTATTGACACGAATCAGATACGCCTGCGTCTCGGGAAAGGTGATTGCATTATGAAGCGACGTGCTCTGCTGCGCCCATCCGTCGACATTGCCCATGCCGGCGTTATAGGCGGCAATGGCGCTGTCAGTCGACCCGTTAAAATACGTTAGAAGATACGAAAGATACGCACAGCCAAACTCGATGTTCGTAGCGGGATCGTTAAGGTTGTCGGCGGAATACTCGCTACCATCGACAAGACCCTTGGCAATCATATCCTGGGCAGTCTCGGGCATCAGCTGCATCAATCCCCGAGCGCCTTGATTCGACTCAGCCTCGGGATCCCAATTCGATTCCGACTTTATGACAGCACACACCAGATATGGATCAAGATTGTGCGAAATGCTCGATTGCTTTACATACGCCTCGTAGTCAATTGGATACAAAGGCTTAAAGAAGGCGGCAGGAGCATACGAGTAGACGAGCGAAATAAAGCCGAAGACGAGCACAACGGCAAGTGGCGCAACGCGATACCACGTAAAGAAACGTGTCTTAGGCATCGGCCTCCTCCTTATCCGTTACATCCCCGAAGCCATGGCGCACAAGCCATGCGTCCAGTTGTTCAAAGAGCGAATTATCGCCTCCCGCATTATCGATTACCGTCGTAGCGAGATTGCAAAGCGAAGCCTCATCAGGTTGGCATGCAGAGCGAGCATCAAAATCAGAGGACTCCATACCACGATGAATGGCACGCTCGCGACGAACTGCCAAAGGAGCACTGATAACCAGAATTTCATCAGCCAGGCCAAAAGCATCCTCAAAACCAGTCGGGGCAGAAACCTCGACAACCGCAAAGGGATAACGGGGGGACGAAACCGTACAACAAACCGGATCGAGAATCCTAAGCGAAAGCTGTTCAATGAGAACGGGGTGCACAAGGCCATTGAGCCGTGCGACCGAATCAGGAGAAGCGAAAGCTCGAGAAGCGAGGATGCTGCGGCGAATGCCGCCCTCCTCATCCAAAATATCCCAGCCAAATTCTTCCGCGAGGGCATTGACGATATCGGAGCCTGGCACATACAGCGATTTGGCAAGCTCGTCCAGATCGATAAGCATGGCGCCATGAGATTCGAGATAGCGGCAGGCAGTCGACTTACCCGAAGCAATATTGCCCAAGACAAAAACGGTAAACATCAAGTCCTCCCTAACGCCAATGGGAGTTATTATCGCGCAAATACAAAAGAAGGACTCAAAATACAGCCAAACAGTAAGACAAGCTAAAAGAAGGCGAGTTCTTGTATTACAGCTCTTTATAAAACGCAAAAAAGGGGGGAGGCCGCGAGGCCTCCCCCTTCTTCAAGTCATCAGACGGCTCGGTGCCGTCCACCGGTCAGCGGCGCCCTGGCCTCCCACGGGCTGGC
>DXZZ01000150.1:0-2139 GCA_019419425.1 Collinsella sp.
GCTCTTGACGCCGCCGTAGTAGTGCGTGTCGAGGTAGGCCATGTCGCCGGCCTCGAAGGCGGGGTTTTGCTTGAGGTCCAGGCGCGGCGAATCCACGTGGGCTCCCAGAATGTTAAATCCCTGCTCGAGCGGGGCGGTACCCAGGTTGACGAGCATAAGGTCCTTGCCGTGGTTGGCGGCGTACACCTTGTCGCCCGCCTTGAGCTCGCGGCCTTCGGCGATCACGGTCTCCAGGTCGACGTATCCCGCCTCCTCGGCCATCTTGATGCCGGTCTTGACGCACAGGCGCTCAGTCTTGTTCTCGCTCAAAAACTGCTTATAGCCGCGGCAAAGCTCCTCGAGCTCCTCGATTTGCTGTGGCGTGTACTTTTTCCATGCGCAGGGACGCTCCATGACGCAGGCTCCTTTCGGATCGATCGTGCTGGTTGATGTACCGTGAGCCATCGTATCACGCGCGGGCCCGCGGCGGCAGGGAAGCCTGATGTGCGGTGGCCGCGGGGCGGGGAGCGTGTAAACTGGAGTGAGCAAACCGTGCCCAGCCCAAAGCGAGGTATTCAATATGTCTGACAAGCGCCGCACTTTTGCCGTTATCGACGGCAACTCGCTCATGCACCGCGCCTTCCACGCCGTGCCCCCGACCATGAACGCGCCGGACGGTCGCCCCACCAACGCGATCTTTGGCTTTCTGAACATGTTTCTTAAGATGATCGATGCCTTTAACCCCGACGGTGTGGTCGTGGCGTTTGACAAGGGCAAGCCGCGCGTGCGCATGGAGATGCTGCCGCAGTATAAGGCGCAACGCCCGCCCATGGACCCCGATCTGCATGCGCAGTTCCCTATGATTAAGGAGCTGCTCACCGCGCTCAACGTGCCGATTCTGCAGTCCGAGGGCTGGGAAGGCGATGACATCCTGGGCACTATGGCGCGCCTGGGCGAGCAGGCCGGCTGTGACATGCTGCTGGTGACCGGCGACCGAGACATGTATCAGCTTGTGACCGAGCACGTTAACGTGGTCTCGACTCGCAAGGGCCTGTCCGACGTGGCGATCATGACGCCCGAGAGCGTAGACGACCTGTATCACGGCATTACGCCGGCGCTCGTGCCCGATTTTTACGGTCTGAAGGGCGATACGTCGGACAACATTCCCGGCGTACCGGGCATCGGCCCCAAAAAGGCGAGTGCGCTCATTGCACAGTACGGCAGCCTGGACGAGGTCATTGCGCACGCTGACGAGGTCAAGGGCAAGATGGGCGAGAACCTGCGTGCACACATCGACGACGCGCTGCTGAGCCGTAAGGTGGCGACCATCCGCACCGATGCGCCCGTCGAGCTCGACTTTGACGCAACGTCCTTCCCGGCGTTTTCTGCCGACGAGGTGTCCGCGGCGCTGGGCACGCTCGGCATCACGGCCATGCAGAACCGTTTCCTCTCGCTGATTGGCGGCGAGGGTGGGGCTGCGGCCGCTGCCAGCGCGTTTGAGATGCCTGCCGTTTCGCGTGCCGCCGCCGGCGATGCCGAGGCGCTTGCCGCCGCTGCCGCCGAGATCGCTCGCGCGATTGATGCCGGCGAGTGGGTCGCCGCCGTGGTGGACGACGACAAGGAGGAGGGCGCGCTTTTTGGCCTAACGCGTACGCTGTGGCTGGCGACGTCCAAGGGGCTGTTTGCGCTCGAGGAGGGCGACGGCGCATCGCCTGCCGTGGTCGATGGCTTCAACGTTGCTCACGGCGTGATCGCTGGCGTGCTCGCGCGCCTGTTTATGGAGGGCCGTGTGGCGAGCCCGGATATGAAGGCGCTGCTGCATGAGCTTTCGCCCATTGATTCTTCTGAGCCCGAGCTCATGGATCCGCTGGCCGTCGATTCCACGCGCATCTTCGATACCGTGGTCGCCGCCTACCTGCTGGATTCCGACCGCTCCGAGTTTGACGAGGTGTATCTGGCCGATACGTATCTGCAGATGGCGCTGCCTGCGGCGCGCGGCGCGGAGGGTGCCGGCGAGCGCGCTCCTGTTCCCGCTGCCCGCACTGCGGCCCTGACGCTGACGCTCGTGGCGCCGCTGCGCGACCGCATGGCCCGTGAGAACGCTGCCAACGTGTTCGATGGCATCGAGATGCCGCTCGTGCCGGTGCTTGCCAAGATGGA
>DXZZ01000151.1:0-2137 GCA_019419425.1 Collinsella sp.
TCTTTTATGTTTCCTTTAGCCGTTGCTGCCTAGGATGGGGGTTAGTCGGTAGGAAGGGAGCGTCTATATGGACGACGCGAGCGAGCGTGCAATCGAAGAGGACATGCTCGATCAGTTCAATTACTTTGACGATGAGGATGAGGAGCTGATCGATCGTCGCGAGCCGGCATCGCTTGATTCCTTTGATCTGGTCGATGAAGAGACTGATGAGGTTGAGGACGAATCAACGGAGCCCCCACAGTCTTCGCGCCTTGACTCGCTGCTTTTGAGAGCCCCCATGCACCACGGTGTTCGTGCCGGCGCACTCCATATGAAAACTGACTGGCACCAGATCGTGACGGCAGGCGATGAGCTTGCCGTCGATGCGCCGCTCACCGATAAGTCATCCATCATCTGCCGCACCGGTATGCTTATGCTCGCGAGCGGAACGGGTGCCTGGCGTGTACGCGATACCATGAATCGCGTCGCCGCCGTACTCGGTGTCACCGTCCACGTTGACTTAAGTCTTCTGTCGTTTGAGTGCACCTGCATCGAAGATGGCCACTGCTTTAACGAGGTTGTCAGCCTGCCCACAACGGGAGTCAATACCCATCGCATTTGGATGATGGAGAGCTTCCTAAAGGAAATCGAGACGTATGGGCGCCGGTTTACCGTGCACGAATACCACGAGATGCTCAAGACCGTTGAGAGTTCAAAACCCGATTACTCTCCCTGGCAACAGGGCCTTGCGGCAGCTTGCGCTTGCGGCGCCTTCGTCTTTTTGCTCGGCGGCGGCCCTATCGAGATGGCCTGCGCATTCGTAGGCGCTGGTGTTGGCAACTTTGCTCGCTCTCATATTCTCAAGCAGGGTCTTGGCCAGTTTAGCGCGCTGACGATTGGCATTGCGCTCGCTTGCGTTTCGTATCTGCTGGCATTGCTCGGCCTTGGCCAGGTCGTACCGGGGGCAATGTCGCACCAAGAAGGCTATATCGGCGCCATGCTCTTTGTGATTCCCGGCTTTCCCCTCATTACGGCAGGCCTCGACATCGCTAAGCTCGATATGCGAAGCGGTATCGAGCGTCTTTCGTATGCTGTGTCGATTATTGTGATGGCGACGCTCGTAGGTTGGATGGTTGCCGAGTGTGTTGGCCTGGCACCGGACGACTTTGCGCCGCTCGGCCTTTCGCCGCTTGCCCTTACGCTCCTGCGCGTGGTGATGAGCTTCGTTGGCGTATTCGGCTTCTCGGTGATGTTCAACAGCCCGGTAAAGATGGCCGCGGCAGCTGGGCTGATCGGCGCCGTGTCCAATACCTTGCGCCTTACGCTCGTCGATGCGTCGACGCTGTTTCCCTTTCTGGGCCTGAGCGTAGGTATGCCTCCCGAGGCGGCAGCGTTTATCGGTGCGCTGGTATCGGGCCTGCTCGCGAGCTTAGCCGAAATCAAGCTCACCTACCCACGTATCGCCCTCACGGTGCCATCGATTGTCATTATGGTGCCGGGCTTGTATCTGTATCGCTCGATGTATTACATGTGCACCTTCGACACGGTCAATATGCTCGGCTGGTTTGTGCGTGCAGTGCTCATTGTGGCGTTTCTGCCCGTTGGCCTGGGCGTGGCGAGAACCCTCACCGACTCTCGCTGGCGCCACACCAGCTAATTGGTGCAAATGAAACTGATCCGCAAAACATGAACGTGGATAATCTCCCGTTTTTGGCCTGTTTACGGGCTCAAAACGGGAGATTATCCACGCTCGTGGAATGGGTGTCCGAAAATCCACGCTCGTTGGGCCGATGCAGACGCACCTGGCGATTCCTTTTTTGTAGACGTTGTCGCGCGGCTACGGGCGGGAAAGGTCCCAACGGTTAACATATACTCCATATGGGTAAAGAGACCAAAGCGCTGCCGCGGGCGGCGCTTTGCGTTTGAAAAAACTAGCTCGTCTAAGAGGAACTAGCATGTTAGACCGTTTTACCGATCGCGCGCGCAAGGTCATGTCCATGGCCAAGCAAGAAGCGCTCGATCTTCACTCAAATAAGGTGGGTACCGAGCACCTGCTGCTCGCGCTCGCTAAGGAGGACGAGGGCATTGCCGCCGAGGCACTGCGTTCGCTCGACATCTCCTACGATGACATCATGGATACTCTCAAAGAGGTCCAGAC
>DXZZ01000152.1:0-2133 GCA_019419425.1 Collinsella sp.
CAGGACGAGGAGTACTTCTCGCAAACCTACGAAGAGCATCAACAGTCTTGGAATTAGCATGAGGATTTTTAGCCCCAAACGATACGTTGCCTCGGTCGATCGCATCGACCTTGATACCCTGTGGGCCGACGGCAAACGCGCCATTCTGCTCGATCGCGATAACACCCTGGTGCCGCGCGACACCGAGCAGGTTCCCGCCGCGGTTTCCGCTTGGCTTGACGCCGCCCGCGCCAAAGGCTTTAAGCTGTGCATGGTGTCCAACAACTGGCATCGCGACCAGGTCATGAGCTCTGCACGCGAGCTGGGACTCGAGGCCATTAGCCACGCCATGAAGCCGGCGCCGTTTGCCCTCAAGGCGGGTCTTAAGCGCCTCGGCGCCACGGCCGACGAGGCGGTGCTGATCGGTGATCAGCTCTACACGGACGTGTGGAGCGGCAACTTCGCCGGCGTTGACACTATTCTGGTCAAGCCACAAGCAACCCAGGACCTGTGGTATACGCAGATCTTCCGTATCTTTGAGCGCCGGGCCCTGCGCGACCTTCCCTGCGAGGAATAGGTTTCGCCATGTCTCAGCACATCAAACACGGCTGCGACCATATCTTCTTTATCGGCTTTTTGGGCGCGGGCAAGTCGACGCTTGCGCGCAATGTGGGCACTATGTTCAAGCGTCGATTCATCGATACCGATCGCTTGGTTGTGCGTCGATGCGGCAAGTCGGTGACCGAGATATTTGAGACCGAGGGCGAGGATCGTTTTCGCGAGCTCGAGACCTCGGCACTCCGTTCGCTTCAAAGCGAGCGCAGCCTGCTGGTATCGTGCGGGGGCGGCATCGTCGAGACGCCGGTGAACATTGAGCTGATGCACGAGATGGGTACATGCGTGTACCTCGAAGGCGACTTTGAGGACTCGTTGCGCCAGATTCGTCGCTCCGATACCCGGCCCGATTTCCGCTCGCCCGAGCACGCTGCGCGCTTGTTTGAGCATCGCCGTCCGCTGTATCGCCAGGCGGCCGATATTACCCTTGATATTCGCAACAAGTCCTTCGAGGACGTTTCCTACCTTTGTGCCGAGATGCTTTTGGAGCGTGGACTGCTATGATTCGCCGTCAACTTATCAATTTCCAAAACCGCAGTGTCGATGTCCGCGTCGGATTGGGGGCGTTCGAGGAGCTGTCGCGCATGTTTGCCTCGGCTGTGGGCAAGCCTAAGCGTGCGATGGTGGTTTGGAACGACGCCACATCCGAGCGTTTTGGCGAGGTTGTCGAGCATGCACTTGTTGACGCCGGTTTTGCCGTGTCGCCGCTCGTCCTCGAGGTTTCGCCTGCCGGTGCTACGCTGGTCGATGCCGATACCGTCTTTGGCGCGCTGTCGGCTAACGGCATTACCTGCGATGATCTCGTTGTCGCTGTCGGCGACACGGCGACCTGCTCGGTTGTTTGCTGGTGCGCCAATCAGTGGTGCGGTCGCACCGAGTGCGCCTTGCTGCCGACGACGTTCGACGCCATGCTCACGGTCGCGACGACCATGAAGCCGCTTGTCGCCTCGTCGGCGCATGCGCTTCCCGCTATCGCGTTCCGTCCCGAGCCGGGCTTGGTCGTGTGTGACCTCGACCTTGTACGCACGGCGGACCCCGAGGACCTCAAGCTCGGCTATGCGGTACTTGTTGGCACCATGCTTTCGAGCAGCAAGTCCCGCTGGAATCAGTTTACTGAGACCGTCCCCGAGATTCTCGCGGGCGAGGAGGTCGCGCTCGTCAATGCCGTTCAGTGGTCTCAGACTGCCCGCAAGGACGTACTGATGGCCACGAACCCGAGCGCCCGCCATGCGCTCGATTTTGGCAAGACGGGGGAGCGTACCCTGCGCGCCTGCTTGGTCGATGCCGCGTCGCAGGTCCCTGTCTACCAGCTGCTGTCCGAGGGCATGCGCTTTGAGGCGCGCCTAGCACATGATGCCTGTGACTTCGATATCGATTACGTCTTTGAGGTCGATGACTGCCTGGAGGACTTTGGTATCGAGGAGCTCGCCTTCGATCTGGAGCCTGCCGCATATATCGAGGAGTTCCGCAGGCAGCAGTTTGTCCGCTCGAACCGCAGCATGTTGCCGCTGCCCGCGGCGCTCGGCGCCATTCGTCTAA
>DXZZ01000153.1:0-2131 GCA_019419425.1 Collinsella sp.
ACGGCCTCCAGGTTGGCGCAGCGCGCGTCAATCGAAAGCGTGCGCTTCTTGGTCTTGGTGGCGAGCTTGCGATCGTCGGTCGCATAGGCCTTTACGGCATCGTGGAGGGCCAGATCGACGGCCTCATAGATGCTCAGCATCTCGTGACGGGCCTCGATGAGCTGACGGGAAAACAGTTTGCGCATGGTTCACTCCAATCAGTTGGGTGCGGTCATGCCGCCCGCACAGTGAATACGCACCGGACCAGGTCCGATCGGCTTGGGACTAGTCGCACCGATCAGCCAAAGCGGCCGGTGATATAGTCTTCCGTACGCGAGTCCACCGGGCTGGTGAAGATCGCGTCGGTTTGACCATACTCGATGAGCGTGGCGGGCTCGCCGGCAACTTCCTGCAAGAAAAATGCGGTGTAGTCGCTGATACGAGCTGCCTGCTGCATAGAATGCGTGACGATGATAATCGTCATCTCGGGCGCCAGCTCGGCCATCAGATCCTCGACCTTAGAGACGGACGTGGGGTCGATGGCGGAGCAGGGCTCGTCCATCAGAAGGACATCGGGTTGCACCGCAAGCACGCGCGCGATGCACAGACGCTGCTGCTGACCGCCCGAGAGCGCCAAACCATCCTTGTTGAGCTGATTGGATACCTCTTTCCAGAGGTTGGCGCGCTTGAGCGATTCTTCCACGATGTCATCGAGGTCGCTTTTGCTAGTCACGCCCTGCAGACGAGGGCCAAAGGCGACATTCTCGTAGATGGATTTGGGAAACGGGTTGGGCTGCTGAAAGATCATGCCCACGCGACGACGGAGGTCGACCGGGTCGACGCCCTCGGCATAGATATCATTGCCGTCGAGCGTCATGGTGCCCTCGACGCGCGTACCCTCGATCAGATCATTCATGCGGTTGATGCAGCGCAAAAACGTCGACTTGCCGCAGCCCGAAGGGCCAATGAAGGCGGTGATGGCGTTTTTGGCGATGTTGAGGTCAAGCCCCGTCAGCGCATGAAAGTCACCGTACCAAAAGTTGAAATCCTTGGCCGTAATGGCCGCTTGCTCCAGCGTGGGAGCGGACTGATAAACGGACATGGGACTCCTTAACTAGCGGCGCTTGCGCGACAGGAAGCGCGCAAACAGGTTGAAGGCCAAAATGATCACCATCAGCAAGAGCGCGGTGCCATAGGCTGCGTTCATGTTGATGCCGTCGTTGGCAAGCAGGTACAGGTGGACCGTCATGGGGCGGCCGGAATCGAGTGGCGAGATCGGCAGGTTGATGGCCTGACCCATGGTGTAGAGCACCACGGCGGTCTCGCCGATGGCGCGGCCGATGGCAAGGACAATGCCGGTGGCGATGCGGCCAAAGGCAGAAGGAAGCACGATCTTGGAGACGACCTGCCACTTGGTGGCGCCCAGACCATATGCGCCCCAACGGATATAGCGCGGAACGGCGCGGATGGCTTCCTCGGTGGTGCGCATGACGATGGGAAGCATCAAGAGCGCAAGTGCCAGAGCGGCAGAGACCATCGAAAGACCCAGGCCCATGGCCTCGACAAACAAGGCGTAGCCAAACAGGCCCATAACGATGGAGGGCACCGAGGCCAGGGCATCAGCAGCGTAGCGAATGAGCTCGACGACCTTGCCCTGCTTGGCGTACTCGGCCAGATAGACGGCTGCCAGCACAGCGATCGGCGTGCAGATAAGCATGGCGAGCGCCGTCACATAGACGGTCGAGACGATCGTGGGCCAAATACCGCCCTCGGCGTTGACGCCCTGGGGCCAACCGAAGATAAAGTCGAGCGAGATGTGCGGCAGGCCGTTAATGACCACGTAGGCGATGATAGCGACCAGCACCAGCGTGGTGATGTATGCCGCGGCACGGAACACGCCGAGCATGATCTTGTTGGACAGGTCCTTGTTGATGCGGCCCTTCTTGCCGTGGGAAAGGGCACGCTTGATGCGCTCGCGCGACGAGGTCGTATCGACCGTCGTGTCAACGGAATCGGACATAGCCTACCCCCTCTTCTTCTTGGAAATCAGACGGACGATGCCCACCAGCGTGGCGGAGATGATAAACAGGACCACGCCCATGCCGAACAGCGCCGAGCGGTGCAGACCCGAGGAATAGCTCATGTCGAGCGC
>DXZZ01000154.1:0-2112 GCA_019419425.1 Collinsella sp.
GCCGTCGCCGGTGTCGCCGATGCCCAGAAGCAGCTCGAGGCCGCCAACGAAGCCGTCGTCGATGCGAACCTCGAGATCGTCAAGGCCAAGGCCGAGCTTGCCAACGACGAGGCGCTCAAGGCCGATCTTGAGGCTGTCGGCCACAAGGCATCCCTTGCCGCGGGCACGACGGGCAACGAGAAGCTGGTCAAGCTTAACGCTGCCTACGCTCGCTATAAGGCCGCCGTCGATGCCGCCGCTGGCCTCAAGGCTGCTCTGAGCGATGCCGATGCCAAACTGTCCGATGCCAACGACGCCTATGCCGCCGCGCTTGCCGAGCTTGGCGATGCCAGGGATGCCCTGGCTGCCGCTCAGGCTGAGTACGACAAGTATCATCCCAAGGCTGAGCCGCAGGCCAAGGCTCAGGTTGCGCAGGCTGCTGCAAAGGCTCCTGTCGCCAAGAAACAGGCTGCGCCTGCCGCGCTCGCCCAGACCGGTGATGACTCCGCGCTTGCGGGCGAGGTCTTCGTCATCGGCGGCATTACGCTCGTTGCCGCGGGCGTGACGCTGGGCGATCGTCGTCGCAAGCAGATGTAGCGTTTCGAGCGTAGATTCTGCAACGAACTTCGGTTCATAGCAGGAACGCTTCGATAGCTTAACCGATAAGGCCGGCGCGCTGTTAAACGCAGCGCGCCGGCCTTTCTTTGTATTGGCATCAAAAAGCTCGGTCGGTAGCCACAAAAGCTACCGACCGGGCAAACCGTAGGCAATATGATTGCGGCTGCCCTGTCGCTAAAGTGCGAGCGAACGGCTGCTCAGCTTATCCCAGCAGGCTCAGGCCAACAGAGACAAACGCCAGGATAACGCCGACGATGGACTCGCCGCCGAGCAGGCCGCTGGCGACAACCAGGCCCTGTTCCTGGAAGGCGGCGTCCTTGGCAGCCCTCTCCTCGTCAGAAAGACCAGCGGTGGCGTCGCGGTGGGCGGACCACTTGTCGTAGGCGAGCTTGACGCAGGAGCCCAGGAATGCCGTGAGTGACATGTAGAACGGCAGGTACACGCCCAGGCCGATCATCATGGCCGGAATGCCGAGCCAGTACATGACGATGCCGGCGATAAAGCCGCCAACGAACCACGGCACGCTCGGGATGCCCGAGACCATGGTGGCGACCACGCTTGCCTGCGCGGCCACGAAGCTCTTGTCGGGACCAAAGGCGTCCGGGCCATAGGCGGTAACCAGCGCGACCATGACGGCGGCTGCGACCAGGGCACCCACGATGCCGCCGATGGCCTGGCCGATCCACTGCGCACGCGGGTTGGTGCCCAGCACGGCGCCAGCCTTAAAGTCGTTCATGACGTCGCCCGCAAGGCCGCATGCCACGGCCACGATGCCGGCGATAAAGAACAGTTTGACCTGAGCGAGCTGCGCGAAGGCGGCAACGATGAGCATGACGATGAGGCCAAAGATCTCCATGGGGTCGATGCCCGTCTGGCCGCAGCTCTGCGCGCTCATGATGGTGGTGACAAAGGTGAACAGCGTGACGATGACGGCCGGAACGGGGCCAAGGTCGAGCACGATGGCGACAATCACAGCGATGGCGGCAGCGCCCAGGCCGATGATACCGGCGTCGAGCTTAAGGGAGCCCGAGATGAGCGACTGCTCGTCGGTGTCGGTGGAGCTGTCGGCGGCGAGGCCGCGGACGATACCGGCGACCTGCGGCAAGATGTCCTTGAGGACGACGGCAACGCCAAAGCCCATCATGAGGCCCATACCCAGGGACTTAACAATGCCCTGTGCGGTCATGACGTCAAACAGACCGGCAGCGGTGCCGCCAACGATGATGCCAAAGTTGCCCAGCAGCGCGCCGGCAAACCAGAAAGCGACCGGGGCGAAGCCCACGAGGAAGCCGACGGAGAGCAGCATGGGCGAGTTGTAGATGGCAAAGGTCACGCCAGGGATGTTGAGCGTGCACAGCATACTGGGCACAATGCCCAGAGCATCGCGCAGCACGCTGTAGATGCCGGCGATGGCCATGGAGCCAAAGAGCTGCTTGCCGGTCTTGCCGCCGGCCTCGGTCGCGCGCAGGGTCTGAGCTGCGGCGTTGCCGGTGGGGAACTCCAGCGCGGCGTCCA
>DXZZ01000155.1:0-2106 GCA_019419425.1 Collinsella sp.
ACCTTGTTGTCGATCTCGCCCACCGGGGAGATGACGGCAGCGGTGCCGCACAGGCCGCACTCCACAAAGGTACCGGCCTTGACCTCGGCCCACTCGACGGGACGCTGATCGACGGTCATACCCAGATCCTCGGCAACCTGAACGAGCGAACGACGGGTGATGGAGGGCAGGATGGAGTCGGTGTGCGACTGCGGGACGACGAGGGTGCCATCCTCCTTCACGAACAGGACGTTGGCGCCACCGGTCTCCTCGACATAGGTGCGGGACTCGGAGTCGAGATACAGGTTCTCGGCATAACCCTCGCGGTGTGCTTCCATCGTGGGCTTGAGGGACATGGCGTAGTTCAGGCCGGCCTTGATGTTGCCGGTGCCATGCGGTGCGGCGCGGTCGTACTCGGAAACGCGCAGCTTAACGGGCTTAAGGCCGCCCTTAAAGTACGGACCGACCGGAGTCACGAGAATGCGGAACGTGTACTCAGGAGCGGGAGCCACGCCAATCACGTCACCGGAGCCGATCATAAACGGGCGCACGTACAGGGTCGCGCCGGAGCCAAAGGGCGGAACCCAGGCGGCGTTGGCAGAAACGACCTGCTTGACGGCCTCAACAAACTTGTCCTTGGGGAACGGGGGCATCTCGAGGCGCTGGGCAGAGTTGTACATACGCTCGGCGTTCATATCGGGACGGAAGCAGACGATGCTGCCGTCCTCGGCGGTGTAGGCTTTCAGGCCCTCAAAGACCTCCTGGCAGTAATGGAAGATGCCGCCGCACTCGGAGACATGAAGGGTGTGGTCGGTGGTCAGGCCGCCCTCGTCCCACTCGCCATCCTTCCAATGGGCCTCGTAGCTGTAATCGGTCTTCATGTAGCCAAAGCCGAGGCTACCCCAATCGATATCCTTCTTCTCGACAGTCATGTGTCGCTCCTTACATACACAGTTGCATACTCGCGAACTCGCACGCAAGGACCGAGGCCGACCGCGTCGCAACGTCGCACGCCCGGAGCGTAGAGCCGGACGGGACACGCGGACAACACCAAAGCCCATGGCACGTCGATTCGCATGCACGAGATTGTACTCCCCGCACACGCCTGATAAAACGCTTTTCTTTAACTAAGTAAAGTATTTTCATTCAACCGAAGCTAAAGAGGCCCGCCACCGTAAGCAGTGGCGGACCTCAACGACACAGTTTGTGCGCTGCCTCGAGCTATGCGTTCTTTTTGCCCAGTTTAGCCTTAACCAAGCCGACCACGGTCGGAATGATCGACACGGCGACGATGCCGATAATCAGCAGCTCAAAGTGCTCCTGCACAAAGGGAATGCCGCCAAAGAAGTAGCCCAGCAGCGTAAAGACCGTCGACCAGGTAATGCCGCCCAGCACGTTAAAGATAACGAAGTTGCGCCAGTGCATGCCGCCCATGCCGGCGATAAAGGGCACAAAGGTGCGGATAAACGGGAAGAAGCGACCCAGGAAGATGGCCAGGTGACCCCACTTGTCCAAGAAGTCCTCGGACTTTTTGATGCGCTCGGGCGTCATGGCCTTCACCTTGCCCGAAGCGATAATCTTTTTGCCAAAGAAATGGCCAATCATAAAGTTGCACTGATCGCCCAAGATGGCGGCAGACCATGCGACGGCCAACAGAGCCACGATGTTAAAGCCGCCGTTATGGGCAAAGAAACCCGAGGCGAACAGCAGCGAATCGCCGGGAAGGAACGGGAAGAATACCACGCCCGTCTCGATGAAGATGATCAGGAACACGCAGCCGTAGGCCATAAGCGGGCCGGCGGCAATCCAACTGGCGATCGCGGTGCGCGGATCCTTAAGCAGCTCGGCAATGAAATTGATGAAACCCATGAAGTAAAACCTCTCAGTTGTGGGCGCGGACACGTCCAAGTTGACCAGTATACGGTTGCGGCACGAGCACGGGTCAAACCCCTCAAAAGTCTTACTTCATTACCAGCAAGTTTGCATAACTGACACCTGTCGCGCAATGCCGCCAAGATTGTCCTTCCTAATCCCTAGCGAATCGCTATACTTTATTGAATCGCATTGCCATGGCGCTAAGGGAGGGCGGCCGGTGAGCTTTATCAATACCATTCGCGAGGACATCAA
>DXZZ01000156.1:0-1419 GCA_019419425.1 Collinsella sp.
TCGTCGAGACCCTCTGCAACCACGAGATCGACGGCAAGGTCGTCATCGATGACGAACTCAAGGCTGCCATCGACGCCTACTACGAGCAGTATGGAGCTCGTTAGTTACGGCGTTTTACCAAACGCCGTAACTGCTCGACGCTGCAAGCCCGCCAGGGCGGCAATCTGCCTTTCAACTTCGGCGGCATGACCAGAAGGTCAGTGCCGCCTCGTTTCAAGGCACCTTGCTCGCTCTGGCGGGCTTTCGCTGCCGTTGCCAAGACATCGGCACTCCCGTTGCTGGCAAGGGGTGGCACTTGGGGACGTTCCTTTTCTGCCGGCAGTTTGGGACACTCCTGATGTAGTCATTGGGGACGTTCTTGTTTGACTAGTCGTTTAAGAACGTCCCCAATGACTACGTACTCTCGTTAGATAAGCGTCAAAGAATCCACGCTCGTCGCTACTTGAGACCGGGCAGGCGGGTGTAGGGAAATGAGCGCTCTAGGAACTCGGAGCAGCGGACGTAATCTTTGGCGAAGTAGCTGCTGTAGAGCGAATCGAGCACGTATTGCACGGCGATGTGGCTGGCGAACTGCGTGATGCGATGCGTCATACTCTCGTGGTCACTCACCGTCAGGTAGGCGGCAAAGCCGGGATGAATGCGTGCGCAATAAGGCGTGCCGATGACGATCACCGGGACATGTCGGCTGCTGAGGATTGGCAAGATTTCCCTGAGGTTGGGGGCAAGGCCGCTGTAGGAGATAACGATTGCCACATGGTCGGGGCCCGAGGCGAGCGCCGTACGCACCTGCGCCTCGACACCGTCGTGGCACGTCGCGCTTTTGCCGGCGGAAAGCAGGCGATCGCGGAACATTCCCGCTGGATACAGATTATGCGAGCCCGTGTAGATGTCCACGGTGCCGGCACGCATGACGAGCTTGGCGGCGTGGTCGAGCTGTGTGGGGTCGAGCAGCTCCTGTGTTTCGGCCAGAGTGGTCTGGTAGAGTCCCTCCATGCGCTCCATAACCTGCGCAGGGGTGGACGTGGCGTCGAAGGGAAAGTTGATATCCACGTCGCGTCGGTTACCCGCCTCGGTTGCCAGGCGGATGAGCTCGACCTTGAGGTCCTTAAAGCCTTCGAGGCCGAGCTTTTTGCAAAAACGGTGGACGCTCGCGACCGAAACATTGGTGCGGGCGGCAAATTCCTTAATAGAAAGCCCGCGGATGTCCTCGCCGATGGCGAGGGCTGCAATACCGAGCTGTTGCTCGGTGGGGGTGAGGCCCTGTGCCTCGGAAATCTTGCGTTTGATATCCATGCGAACTCCCACACTTGCCAAACCTACCAAAAAGGGACAGGTTTATTTTTGCACGTTTCGGTCAGTATCAGGAAGTGTCAGGGGCGGGGTGGCGGCGGGGTGCCGCTGCGAAAAGAAGGGTCGGGG
>DXZZ01000156.1:1429-2092 GCA_019419425.1 Collinsella sp.
GGTCTGGCATCCCCGCCTCTGCCTGTCGCGTGCGTGGGCGATACTCGGCTTATCGACCCGCGATGCAAAGGAGATGCTCATGACAAACATCAAGTTCCCCGAGGGTTTCTTTTGGGGCGGCGCTACGGCCGCAAACCAGTTTGAGGGCGCATGGAACGTTGACGGCCGCGGCCCTTCCGTCGACGACCACTTCCTGGGCGGCAGCTACAAGGAGCCGCGTCAGATTACGATCGACATCGACCCCGACCGCTTCTATCCCAATCATGACGGTATCGACTTCTACCATCACTACGAGGAGGACATCGCGCTGTTCGCCGAGATGGGCTTTACCATGTTCCGCATGTCCATCTCTTGGAGCCGTATCTTCCCCAACGGCGACGACGCCGAGCCCAACGAGGCCGGCCTCGCCTTCTACGATCGCGTTTTCGACTGCCTGCGTGCTCACAATATCGAGCCGCTCGTGACCCTGTCGCACTACGAGATGCCCTATCATCTGGTCGAGAAATACAACGGCTGGGCGAGCCGCGAGCTCATCGGCTTCTTTGAGAAGTACTGCCAGACCGTCTTCGACCGTTACCAGGACAAGGTCAAGTTCTGGCTCACCTTCAACGAGATCAACTGCGGCACCCAGGACATGGGCAACCTCTTTGAGACCAGCATGAT
>DXZZ01000157.1:0-2074 GCA_019419425.1 Collinsella sp.
GTGTGCGGTGCCGCCGGGGCGGTATCGCCACCGAGCGTGCCCGCCGGACGCGGTGCCGGGATCTCGCCCGCGCCGTGGCTAAAGACAAACTTGCCGTCGGCCACGTCGCACAGGACGGTATCGCCCTCGCCCCACTCGCCGGCCAGCAGCTCCTCGGATAGCGGGTCCTCGATGAGCTTTTGAATAGCACGGCGCAGCGGACGCGCGCCATTGGTAAGATCGGTACCCTCGGCCACGATCTTGTCATAGGCCGCATCGGTGAGCTTGATGTTCATGCCGTTGGCAATCAGACGCTGGCGCAGGTCGTCCACCAGCAGGTGCGCGATCTTGGTGAGATTCTCGCCCGAGAGCTTCTGGAACACCACGATGTCGTCGATGCGGTTGAGCAGCTCGGGGCGGAACAGGCGCTTGAGCTCGCCCATCGCGCGGCCGCGGATCTCACTCGACGTGAGACCCTGCTCGCCGGTGGTGCCAAAGCCCACGCTCGCATCCTGTGCGATCTCGCGGGCGCCCACGTTGGACGTCATGATGATCACGGTGTTGCGGAAGTCGACCGTCTTGCCCTGGCTATCGGTCAGGCGGCCCTCCTCCAGCACCTGCAGCAGGATGTTGAAGATGTCGGGGTGCGCCTTCTCGATCTCGTCGAACAGCACGACCGAATACGGGTGACGACGAACGGCCTTGGTAAGCTGACCGCCCTCGTCGTGACCCACGTAACCCGGAGGGCTACCGATGAGCTTGGAGACCTCGAACTCGCTGCCGAACTCCGACATGTCGAAGCTGATGAGCGCGTCCTTGCTGCCAAAGAGGTACTCGGCGAGCGTCTTGGCGAGCTCGGTCTTGCCTGTGCCGGTGGGACCCAGGAAGATAAAGCTGCCGCCGGGGCGACGCGGGTCCTTGAGCGGCGAACGGCTGCGGCGCACGGCCTTGGCGACGGCCTCGACTGCCTCATCCTGACCGATGATGCGCGTCTTGAGCACGCTTTCGGTCTGCAGCAGGCGCCGGCTCTCGCTCTCGGTGAGCGAGGAAACCGGCACGCCAGAGGTCACGGACACGATGTCGGCGATCTGACTCACGTCGATGGTGAGCGGGCTGGCGTCGAGCTCGGCGGTCCAGGCGGCCTTGGCTTCGGCGAGTTCAATCTCGGCGGCCTTCTGCTGCTCGGTGATCTCGGCGGCCTTGTTCATGTCGTCGCTCTCGGTGGCCTCCTGCGCGGCGGCCTTGAGCTCCTCTATGCGATGCTCGGCCTCGCGCACCGGCTCGGGCGCGCGATTCGCGGCGATGCGAGCGCGTGCGCCGGCCTCGTCAATGAGGTCGATGGCCTTATCGGGCAGGAAGCGATCCTGGATGTAGCGGTTGGAAAGGTTCGCGGCGGCCTCGATAGCACCCTGCGTATAGCGCACATGGTGGTGCTCCTCGTAGCGCGGCTTGAGCGCGGTCAGGATCTTGACCGTGTCCTCGACGCTCGGCTCCTCGACATCGATGGTCTGGAAGCGACGCTCAAAGGCCGGATCCTTGGTGAGGTACTTACGGAACTCCTCGGCCGTGGTGGCACCGATGATCTGGAAAGCACCGCGTGCGAGCACTGGCTTGAGCATAGAGCTCGCATCGATAGAACCCTCGGCAGAACCGGCACCGATGATGGTGTGCATCTCGTCGATAAACAAGATGACGTCATCGGCTTCGGTCGCCTCCTGGATCACGTTCTTGAGGCGCTCCTCAAACTCACCGCGATACTTGGCACCCGCGACAAGACCCGGCAGATCGAGCGTCCAGATATTCTGGTTCATAAGATTCTCGGGCACATTGCCAGCAGCAATCTGTTGCGCCAGGCCCTCGACGATGGCCGTCTTGCCCACGCCGGGATCACCCAGGATAAGCGGGTTGTTCTTGGTGCGGCGCGAAAGGATCTCCATCATACGCTGGACTTCCTTTTCGCGGCCAATCACGGGATCGAGCTCGCCGTCGCGCGCCTTTTGCGTGAGGTTGGTGGCGAACTGCTTGAGCGTGTCGGTGCCGCTCCCCTTTTGCTGAGAGGCATCCGAGCCGCTAAAGAACGGCAGGCCCGCACCGG
>DXZZ01000158.1:0-1988 GCA_019419425.1 Collinsella sp.
GCGCGGTGGGATGGTAATATCGTTACGTTTGAACTGTTTCGATGTGAAACCGAGGAGATTCCCTCTATGAGTGCTGACTACCCGTCAATGACTACGGCCGAGATTCGCTCCAAGTTCCTCAACTTCTTTGAGGAGCGCGGTCTTAAGCTCTATCCTTCTTCGTCCCTCGTCCCCGACGATCCTTCGCTGCTGCTTGCCAACGCCGGCATGAACCAGTTTAAGGAGTACTACCAGGGCAAGAAGACCATGAAGGAGATCGGCGCGATCTCCTGCCAGAAGTGCGTCCGCACCAACGACATCGACTGCATCGGCGAGGACGGCCGTCACCTGTCCTTCTTTGAGATGCTCGGCGACTTCTCCTTTGGCGGCGTCTCCAAGCAGCAGGCCTGCGCTTGGGCCTTTGAGCTCATCACCAAGGAGTTCAAGCTGCCGCTCGACCGCCTGTACTTCACCGTCTTTACCGAAGACGACGAGACCCACGACGTGTGGCGCTCTCTGGGCGTTGCCGAGGATCACATCTCCCGCCTGGGCGAGGACGACAACTTCTGGGCCGCTGGCCCCACCGGCCCCTGCGGTCCGTGCTCCGAGATCTACTTTGACATGGGCGAGGAGGTCGGTTGCGGCAGCCCCGACTGCAAGCCTGGCTGCGACTGCGACCGCTTCCTTGAGTTCTGGAACCTCGTGTTTACCCAGTACGACCGCCAGGAGGACGGCTCCATGCCGGAGCTGCCGCACCGCAACCTCGATACGGGCATGGGTCTGGAGCGCATTGCCGCTATCATGCAGCACAAGACCGCTAACTACGACGGCGATCTGATGCAGCACCTCATCAAGCTCGGTGAGAAGATCAGCGGCAAGACCTATGACGCCGACGATTACTCCGGTGCCAGCCGCTCCCTGCGCATCATCGCCGACCACTCCCGTGCCGTCGACTTTATGATCTCCGACGGCATCCTGCCCGGTAACGAGGGTCGCGAGTACGTCCTGCGCCGCCTGCTCCGTCGTGCCGTGTTCCACGGTCGTCTGCTGGGCATCGAGGGCGCCTTCCTGACCAAGTTTATCGACGAGGTCAACGCTCAGATGGGCGAGGCTTATCCCGAGCTGCTCAAGAACGTCGCGCTCGTTAAGGGCATCGTCGCCTCCGAGGAGGAGCGTTTCTCAACGACGCTCGACAACGGCCGCGTTTACCTGGACGAGGCCCTGGCCGCGCTCGCCGACGGCGCTGTCCTTCCGGGCGATGTTGCCTTTAAGCTTCACGACACCTTTGGTTTCCCCATTGACCTGACTGTCGAGATCGCCGGCGCCGCCGGTCACGACGTCGACATGGATGGCTTTACCGCTTGCATGGAGGACCAGAAGGCCCGTGCCCGCGCCAACGCCAAGGGCGATGCCTGGGGCAGCTTCAACGACGTGTGGGTCGAGCTTTCCGACAAGGTTGCCGCGACCGAGTTCGACGGCTATGACAACGACGTCATCGATGGCGCCAAGGTTGTCGCCATCGTGCGCAACGGCGAGTCCGTCGAGTCCGCCGCTGCGGGCGAGGACGTCGAGGTCGTGCTCGACCGCACCCCGTTCTATGCCGAGATGGGTGGCCAGCAGGGTGACGCCGGCAAGCTTTCCGCCGAGGGCGTTGCGCTGACCATTTCCGATACCAAGAACCACAACGGCCTGTATGCCCACGTCACCCACGTCGCCGAGGGCACGCTGACCGTCGGTGCTACCGTGACCGCCGCGCTCGACGCCGAGCGCCGTGGCTTCCTGCGTCGCAACCACACCGCCACGCACCTGCTCGACGCCGCGCTTAAGCAGGTCCTGGGCGAGCATGTCTCCCAGGCTGGCTCGTTGGTGACGCCCGAGCACCTGCGCTTTGACTTCACGCACTTCGAGGCCCTGTCCTCCGAGCAGCTCAAGGCTGTCGAGGACCTGGTCAACCAGCAGATCTTCGCTTCCAAGCCGGTCGTGACCCGCGTCATGGGCATCGACGAGGC
>DXZZ01000159.1:0-1979 GCA_019419425.1 Collinsella sp.
TGTGGAACGAGGTGTCGAAGACGGCCACGTTGGGCAGCTCCGGATACTTCTCGCGGCAATATTCGATTGCCGCGGCCTCGCCGTAATTGTGCAGCGGAGCGAGCGGGGCCACCTCAAGGATCTTAGCCATGACCTCATCGTCGACGACCGCGGAATCATCGAAGTGCCAGCCGCCCTGAACGATACGATGGCCAATGCCATCAATCGTAAAGTCGGTCTTCTCGAGCTCCTCGAGCACGCGAGCGATAGCAGAGCGATGATCGGGGAAAGGGACCTCCTCGGTCTGCTTGGCGCCACCGTTCTCGGAGTGGCCAAAGATGCCCATGTCCGAACCGATACGTTCGCAGTTGCCCTTGGCGAAAACCTCGCGGGTATCGGTATCCAAAAGCTGATATTTAAGGCTTGAGCTGCCGGCGTTGACAACAAGTACGTTCATGAGACTCCTTTGCAGTGCGATACGGTCGACGCAGACCCCTTAAGGCGGCCGCATTTTAATAAGAAGTTATCACAACTTGATAAATAGCTATCAGTCATATCGCCCAACGAGCGCAAAAGAGGGGCCGAACGGCGCTCGGTCGTCCAGCCCCTCCCCTCTTGCAATTACTTGCCGTTGACGATGCGCTCGACGTCGGAAGCGATCATGAACTCCTCGTCCGTGGGGATGACAAAGATCTTGACCTTGGAATCCTTGGCAGACAGGCACCAAGCGCCGTCGCCACGCAGGGCGTTACGGGCATGGTCCATCTTGACGCCCATAAAGGCCAGACGGTCGGCAACGCCGGCGCGAACGGCCGGAGCGTGCTCACCGATGCCGGCGGTGAAGACCAGCGTGTCCATGCCGCACATGGAAGTGGCCATCTCGGCAGCCTTGGCGGCAATCTTGTAGACGAACATGTCGAAGGCGAGCTGAGCCTCGGGGTCGCCAGCGGCGGCGAGCTCCTCGACGTTGCGGCAGTCGTTGGTCTTGCCACCGGTCACAGCCAAAAGACCGGACTTCTTGTTCATCATCTCGTCGACCTCGTCGAAGGTGTAGCCACCCTCGCGCTGCAGGTAGCACACGGTAGCCGGGTCAATGGAGCCGCAGCGGGTGCCCATCATGACGCCGTCGAGCGGGGTGAGGCCCATGGTGGTATCCATGCACTTGCCGTCCTCGATGGCGCACAGGGAGGCACCAGAGCCGATGTGGCACACGACGACCTTGCGGGCCTCGCCGTTGGTCATCTCGGCGACCTTCTTGGAGATGTAGCGATAGCTGGTGCCGTGGGCGCCGTACTTACGGATGTGCAGCTTGTCGCAAACATCCTTGGGAAGGGCGTAGGTCTTGGCAACCTCGGGCATGTTGAAGTGAAAAGCGGTGTCGTAGACCGTAACGTTGGGCAGATCGGGATACTGCTCCAGGCAGTACTCGATAACGTTGGCCTCGGGGTTGTTGTGCAGCGGCGCCAGCGGGGCAACCTCGCGGATCTTGGCGAGGACGTCCTCGTCGACGAGGGAGGAATCACCAAAGTACCAGCCGCCCTGAACGATACGGTGACCAATACCCTCGATCTTGACGCCGTTGGCCTCGAGGTCCTTCAGGACGACCTCGATGGCGACCTTATGGTCGGGGAACTCGATGTTCTCGGTCACCTTCTTGGAGCCGTTGGCAGCGTGGGTGAAGGTACCGCCGGTAAAGCAGACGCGCTCGCAGGAGCCCTTTGCGGACACCTTGTGGGACTTGGTATCGATGACCTGATACTTAAGGGTCGAAGATCCTGCGTTGACGACCAGAACGTTCATGTGTCTCCCTACTAACAGGCGGTGTGGCGCCGCCAGGTTACATACGTTTCAATAATAAACCCAAACGCCCTCGCGCTCGGGTTTATTGCGTTGATATTTAAGTTATCGGTGCTTGAGCTTCCGTTTCATTGCAAGGAAAAAGCGCCCTCAGATGAGGTTCTCGCCCAGGTTCTTGCCGCCGAGGACGTGCATGTGGAAGT
>DXZZ01000016.1:0-15993 GCA_019419425.1 Collinsella sp.
AGTTCCGCACGAACAGGAGGCCACTTAATGTGGCCTCCGTCGTGAGCAGGACTGTCCGAGCAGGAAAGTTCATATATGGCGGCAGGCGCCCGCCCCGCCCCCGAGGGGCATCTCTCAAGCAAAAACTGTCGTTCGGTAAAGTCCGAGGTCAGTGGCGTTTTATAACGAGAAATTCAAAAGAATTTGAAAATCCATTACAAATTTGCGTTGACTTTAGGTAACTAAAGTTTCATACTCCTTTTCAACCACTGGGGGATGTGAACACGCACGGATCGTTCACATCATGATTGAAGAGGATTTCTTAGACATGTTCACGCATCAGCTAAACATTATCAGCGTAGTAATTATCTGATGCGGGTTAGCACATACAGCTAGCCCGTACGATAACGGGCGGCTGATGAAGATGAGGGCCGTCGAGCGCAACCGACGGCCCTCATTTTTTATGTCTAGGAAGTTCTTTTTAGAGGAGGAAATGTAATGAACGGAGTTTTGCTCATGGTTGTGGCCGCGGCGGTGCTCGCCTGTGGCTATCTGGGCTACGGCCGCTGGCTGGCCAACAAGTGGGGCGTTGACAAAGAGGCCCTCACGCCGGCCAAGCGCATGAAGGACGGCAAGAGCTTCTCGCCCGTCTCCGCCTTTACCGCGTTCTCGCACCAGTTCAGCTCGATCTGCGGTGCTGGCCCTGTCACGGGTACGATCGTCGCCATGGCCTTTGGCTGGCTGCCCGTCGTGCTCTGGGTCCTCGTCGGCGGCATCTTCTTTGGCGCCGTCCACGACTTTGGTGCTCTGTACGCTTCGATGAAGAACAACGGCAAGTCCCTGGCCCAGCTCATCGAGAAATACATCGGCAAGACCGGCCGTCGCCTGTTCCTGCTGTTCTGCTGGCTGTTCTGCATCATCGTCATCGCCGCTTTCACCGACATGGTCTGCAAGACGTTCATGTTCACCTCGGTCGTTGACGCTTCTGGCGCTGCCACCGGTGCTATCGACTTCACCAAGTCCTATGCCGCCGGCTGCGCTGGTACCATCTCCATCCTGTTCACCTTCGTCGCTATCGCCTTTGGTTGGGCCCAGAAGAAGTTCAACCTCACCGGCGCTGCCGAGTTTGTCACTGGCGTGGTGCTCATGGTTCTCATGTTTGCCGTCGGCATGCAGTTCCCGGTCTACCTGGACAAGTTCCAGTGGTTCGCCGTTGTCATGGTCTACCTGGTCTTTGCTGGCGCCATGCCCATCCAGATGCTCAAGACCCCTCGCGACTACCTCACTTCCATCATGATGATCGTCATGATCGCCTGCGCTGTCCTCGGTATCGTCGTCCTGGGTGTTAACGGCCAGGCCACCATCACCGCTCCGGCCTTTACCGGCTTCTCCAGCGCTTCTGGCATGATGTTCCCGGTCCTGTTTGTTTCCGTTGCCTGCGGTGCCCTCTCCGGCTTCCACAGCCTCGTTTCTTCTGGTACCTCCTCCAAGCAGGTCGAGAAGGAGCAGGACGCCGTCAAGGTCGGTTATGGCGCCATGATCGTCGAGTCCTTCGTCGGCATCCTTGCCATCATCGTCGCCGGCATCATGTTCTCCGATATGAACACCGCCGGCACTGGTGCCCTCAACGCCGGCGTCGCTTCCACCCCGTTCCAGATCTTCGCCGCTGGTATCTCCCGCGGTATGCAGGCCTTCGGTGTTGACGGCACGCTCGCTACCGTCTTCATGACCATGAACGTCTCCGCTCTGGCCCTGACCTCGCTCGATGCCGTCGCCCGCATCGCCCGCACCTCGTTCTCCGAGTTCTTTGCCCAGACCAACGACGCCCTGGCCATCGAGTCCAAGGCCGGCTACATGAAGGTTCTCGGCAACCCCTGGTTCGCCACGGTCGTCACCCTGCTTCCCGGTCTCGCCCTCGCCTTTGGCGGCTATGCCAACATCTGGCCGCTCTTTGGTGCTTCCAACCAGCTGCTCGGCGGCATGACCATGATCACCCTCGCCGTGTTCTGCAAGTGCACCGGCCGCAAGGGCTGGATGCTCTACGTGCCCGTCGCCTTCCTGCTCTGCTGCACCTTCACCTCGCTGGTCCAGAGCGCCATGGGCTGCATGACCGCTGTCCAGGCTTACGGCTTCTTCGGCACCATCCCGGCTACCGCCACCACGGCCGCCGTCTCCGTCGCCGCCACCAAGGGCTTGCAGCTCGTTTTCGCCGTCCTGCTGATGGTCCTGGGCCTCATCGTTGCCGTCAACTGTCTCAAGGAGTTCTTCGGCAAAGAGGCCGGCTCCATGCCCGACGAGGAGCCCGAGTGGTCCGAGATGGGCAAGGCTGAGTACGGTCGCGCCGCTGCTGCGGAGGCTCCCGCCGACGCCGAGGCTGTCAAGGCCTAGTCGACTTGATGGAGTGATCGTTCCATCCATATGACTCGGAAAGACCGGGTCCGCGACTTCGCGGGCTCGGTCTTTTTTCATGCGAAAGCAGGTGACGCTCGAGTGTTCTCGCAGATGTTTTGCGTGGATAAGGGTGCGCGTTGTACCATATAGACGTATATGTGTACATATGAAAGGGGCCCCGTGGCCAAGACGGTATATTCCGATAATCAAAACAATGTCGATGCTTTGGCTGAGCGCCTGAGCAGCCAGACGTCGCTTTCTGCCGAGCGCGCCAAGCTGGTTGCCTACGACCTGCTCTGCCGCAAGGCGCTCAAGATCAAGTCGAGCGCGCTGGCGCAGATTTTCCGTTCCGTCGATAAGGAATGCGACACCAAGGCGATGCGCGACGAACTCATCGCGGCAAAGATCGTTACCAAGATCGAGGGTAGCGGCATTAACGGGCGCCCGGCGTTCTATACCATCAATGCCGAGATCCGCGATGCCCAGGAGCAGCCTGCCGAGTCCGTCGAAGATTTTGTCGTCGAGGATTTCGCTGACGTGCCTGCTGTGGAAGAAGTTGCTCCGCGTGAGCATGTCGATACCGATGAGTTGCTCGATGAGAACGTCGTGCGTGCCTTTACGGCCAAGGCAGGACGCGGCGGTTTTGGCGGGGGCGGCAAGCGCGATGCACAGCGCCGCGCCCAGCAGGAGCGCTTCCGTCGCGCCGTTGCTCGAAAGGGCGAGACGGATGCCGAGGCTGTTGAGACCGAGGTTGCTGCCGAGTCGCAGAGGCCCGCGAAGGAGCAAAAGCCCGTGGAGGCCCAGGAGCCCCAGCGTCGCCGTGGTGCCCACTTTAAGGCTGCGCAGCAGGATGTCGCGCATGAGGTTGAAGAGCCTTCCGAGGCTGCAGACGATGTTGAGGAGTCTGCCAAGAAGGCTCCGGGTTCATGCCGTCCCGGGCGTGGTTTTGCGAGGCGCGCGTATCCCGTAAGGCGTCAGGAGAAGGGCGAGCCGGCTTCGACCGCTCAGGCCGAGAAGGCCGAACAAACCGAGAAAACCGTTGAGCCGGCGGCTCGCGAGCAGCAACCTTCCGAGTCGCAGCCTGCGGCTGACACTGAGGTCAAAGCTCAACAGACCGCTGATAAGCAGGCTGGGGAGAGCGCCTCAGGCAAGCCCCGCCGTCGTCGTCACCGCGGCGGTCGTGGCTCAAATGCCGAGGCCGCGGCCGAGAAGACAGCGACACAAAACGGAGATGAGAAGGCCGAGACTCCGGTGGATCAGGTCAAGCGCCAGCCGGCGAAGGAGGCCAAGTCCGATCGTCCGCAAAAGCGCTCGTCTGCGCCCAAGCAGGAACGTAATACCCGGGCAGATTCCAAGCGTAAGCCTCATGCACAGGCTGAGCCTGCCGCGGCTGATAGTGCTACCCAGCAGCCCGAGTCGGCCGTCCACGGCGAGGTATCGGCGTTTGCCCTTGCCCGCGTTTTGGGCAGGCAGCTGCTCAAAGTTGTCCCTACGCCTACGGCGCTCTCTAAGATCAAGGAGCAGCAGACTCAAATTGTTAAGGTCGAGGGCAAGGACGGCAAAAAGGCGCCGCAGCGCACTCAGCACAACGAGATGTCCAACCGCAAGATTGCCGAGGAAATCGCAATCATCCAGGCTTGGATCGAGCAAAACCGAGGTGCCGATACGCCGGTTGCCTCGCGCCGCCAGCGTGCCTACCAGATTTTTAACGATGAGAAGGCCTTTGACGGCAAGCACGGCGAGCGCCTAATTCGGCGTATGACCGAAAAGGGCATCAGCATGCAGGCGATTAAGGTCGCCCCCAACCGCCCCGTTCACTTTACGGGTTTCTTTACGCTGGGCGCCGATAAGCCGTTCATTATGGTCGAGAACCTGGACACCTACGACGAGATCGTCAGGCTGCTGCGTGGCCGCAAGCACGCCAAGCTCTTTGGCATCAAGGTGGGCGGCGTGATTTTTGGCGGCGGATGCAAGGCGAGCGTCTCGCATGCCCTGGACGATTATCTGGCTGAGATCGGCTATCGCTTTAACTACGTCTACTACGTGGGCGATATCGACCGCGAGGGCGCGCGCATCGTCGAGCAGGCTCGCAATGCCAATGTGGTTGAGATTCGCCTGCATGCCGGCATGTACCGCGCCATGCTCGCCGAGCATAAGCGTCGCGTGAAGGCCGGCGGCGAGTGCGAGCCCGCGGCTGCCAACCAGGGCGTGCCGCAGAACCTGGCCGCTACGATCAAGGATCTGCCCATGGTCACGCGCGTGCAGTTCCGCAATGTGCTGCGCGAGGGCGGGCGCATTCCGCAGGAGATTCTGATGACCGCCGACTATCGGGATGGCGACTCGGGAAGCTTCGACCGCATGCTGAACAACTAAATTCCGCCGGCCCCGGGAGAGCGGGGACACCGGCTTAGGTTTCCTGCTCTACAGTCCTGCTCACGACGGAGGCCACATTAAGTGGCCTCCTGTTCGTGCGGAACTCGCGATAAACCTAAGCCGGTGTCCCCGCTCTCCCGGGGGCTGTCGTGGCTTGGCCGTTGCACGCGGCTCGCTTTTCGGAACGGGGCTGACGGACACGTTCCGAAATCTACCACCGTCGCTGTGCAGGGTGTCTATAAAGAGCCGTGGCCAAAAAACATCAAATATGAGTACTGATACTCTTTTAGTAGCAGTAATTTTGACCACATTTAAGGTGATTTGACGTGTCGATCGAGCAGATAAGCTGCCGTATCTCCTCAAGTGTTCATTAAAGGAAGACCTTGATGCGAATAAATCTCATTACGATCTTCTTTTATTAACGAAAATAATGCAGCTACAACGGTAACAGTACTCATATTTGCCGTTTTTTGGCCACAGTCCTTCGGAGGGTCCTCGAAAATAGTCCCGAGCCGGCACTTGGGGACGTTCCTATAATGCCGGCACTTAGGAGCGTCCCCAAGTGCCGACACCGCGTCTGCCTGCGGCGGCCGCGCCCCGCTGCGTCGCTCCGCATCCTTGCGGGTTCGGATTCCTCCGCTTGGCGGCGTTGGCTCGATTTGCTTGACGTGAGGGGCTCTTGGCTGGTGTGGGACGGAGGGATTCCGCGTCCGCCTGGTCGGCGGCCGCGCCCCGCTGTGTCGCTTCGCTCCTTGCGTGCTGCGCTAGAAAACGCTTCGCGTTTCCTCAGCTCCGCACCCTTGCGGGCTCGAATTCCTCCGCTTGCCCACAAGAAAGCGCCCTGGGCTGTTATGGGCTTAGGGCGCTCAGTTTTAATGGCTGGGACGGAGGGATTCGAACCCCCAACAGCCGGCACCAAAAACCGGAGTTCTACCGTTGAACTACGTCCCAATGTGTGGTGTTGCCCAAAAGCAACTCGTCTAGTTTACCTAATCTGCGAGGGCATCGCAAACGCCGTCGAGTAGGCGTACGGCGAGCGTCTGCGCGTCGCTGGCCGTGAAGGTGCCGTTGTAGCGCGTCATGCCCGTGAGCTCAATGCGAATGCGAGCCGGCTTCTGCTGCGCGGCGACATTGGCGGTGCGGATGCGCTGGGCCAGGTTGTGGCACTCGGCGAGGGCAATCGTGGCGCGTGGCGCGGCGTCGGCGGGCAGCTCGTCGCTTGCGATCTCGAGCACCAGGTCAACGTCGGTTGGGACCTCGGAGTCGCAGAGCATCATGCCGCTGTTGTCGGTCGTTGCCGTGGCGATGTTCCACATGCGCGAAGCAACGCTGCGTGCGATGGGGTCCTCACCGATAACGGCGATCTGGAAGCGCTCGAGCACGTTGGCGGCGCGAGCAAAACCGATGCGGGACTCGGCTTCGGTGACCGAGGGCTTGCCCTCCCACACATGGTGCAGGCGGTTGATGTAGGCGTAGGTGTCCTGGAAGGCCATGCCGTCGGCAAACAGGCCGACATTTTCCTGGAACTGCTGCAGGGCGGCCTCGGTATGCGGACCAAAGTAGCCGTCGTCCTCGCCGCAGGCAAAGCCCAAAACGTTGAGAGCGCGCTGCAGGGCCTGCACATCGGCGCCATGGAAATTGGGCATGCGCAGATACAGAGTGCGGTCGCCCAGCTTATACGAGGCGTCGACCAGGGCGCTCCAACAGGAGATATCGACGGCATGACCGGCAGCAAGGCCGCTGTCGAGCCTGAAGGTGCTGACGGCCTGCTCGGTGGTGGTGCCAAAGCGCTTGTCGACAACCTCGGCGCCATCGATTGTATAGCCGAGCTGCAGAAGGCGGGACTGGACGTCCTCGACGGCTGCTCCCTGCATGCCCGTGGTAATAGGTTCCATGAACGAACCCCTTTCGGCGTACCATTCGTACTATTTTGAGCGTGTGTCGGATAGACAACGCGAGACAATTTATAAACATGCACTCAATAGTGTAGCAACTTGTACCCAAACTCGCTGCCCACAGGTTTTATGACCCCCGCTAGTTAAGGCGCTCCACAAAGAAATCTGCCATTGAGAGGAAGAGCTCGCGCGCATGCGGGTCGAGCTCGACGCCTTCGATAGCGGCCTTGGCCTTGGCGGTCAGGTCGAGCGCATAGGTGTGGGCGTAATCGATGGAGCCGGTCTCCTGGAAGATCTCCACGGCGCGTGCGAGCTGCGCAGGGTCCTCGGTGCCCGAGGAAAGGATTGCCTCGATCTCGTCGTGATAGCGCTCGTCTGACAGGGCATGCACGGCAACGAGGGTGCGCTTGCCCTCGGTGATATCGGTGCGGAAGTCCTTGTTGGCGGCCTCCTTGGTGCCGATCAAGTTGAGCAGGTCGTCTTGAATCTGGAAGGCAAGGCCCGTGTGCAGCCCAAAGGCGCGCAGTGCCTCAATCTGCTCTTCGCTGCCGCCGCCGATAATGGCTCCGGCGGCAAGCGGCGTCGCTCCGCTGTAGTACGCGGTCTTGTGCGTCGCCATGTCCAGATAATCGTCGACCGAAATGTCAAAGCGCCCGTCGCGGACCCAGCCCAGGTCGAGCGCCTGGCCCTCGATGGTACGGACGATCATCTCGGTAAGCTCGTGGAGCACGCGAAGCTTCACGTCTGCGTTGAGTGTGGGGTCGTCGAGAACCGTCTTGGTGACCATGGTGAGCGCCAGGTCACCGCAGTTGATGGCAAGACCGGTGCCCTCGGTAAGGTGCATGCAGGGCTTGCCGCGACGAATCTGCCCGTTGTCGGCGATGTCGTCGTGGATGAGTGCGCCCGACTGAAAGTGCTCGATGGCCGCCGCTGCGCTGCGGGCGCTCTCAAAGCTGCCGCCTACCGCAGTGGCGGCGAGCATGCAGATGAGCGGGCGGTGGCGCTTGCCAGCGTTTGCCGTAAATGCCGAGAGCGGGGTATACAGGTAGCGCTCGATATCGGCGGAAGTCGCCTGTCCGTCAAAGAACGTGGCCAGATAGTCGTTAATCTGGTCAAAGTGCTGGGCTAAAAAGCTGGTAAACGGACTGGACACGGGTTCTCGCATTCTTTGATAGGTTGCATCGTTGCATTATGCAGACAACATATTGCCACATTAGGGCGTCGAGCGCGGCGGTTGAAGACGATTGGTCCATGCGGCCGCAAGTGCGGTAGGGGCTTGGCTAGATAAGCCCAAAGTGTTCGAGCGCGGTGACGACGCCGTCGTGGTCGATGCTGTCGGTGACATAGTCGGCCTTTTCCTTGAGGAAGTCCGGTGCGTTGCCCATGGCGATGCCAACGTCGACGGCGTTCATCAGCGAGACGTCATTGCTGGCGTCGCCGATGCCGTATACGGTTCCGTGGTGGGGATCGAGGGCGTCGAGTACGGACTGGATACCCTCGCGCTTGGTGCATTCGCGAGGCGAAATCTCGGTCACTTCGAGCTCGAGCTCGTTAAAGCAGAGCAGCGGCTCAAACGCTTGATCCTGAGCGATGCGGTTGGCAAGCGACGTGGACATTAAGATCTTGTAGGCGCTGTAATGTTGCAGCTGCGTAATTGCATCGCCCACGGTGCGGGCGTATCCCGGGGCGTCGGGCGCATCGGCACTCATGCGAACGACGCCATTGAGTCCCTCAAAACGAATCACTTCGTCCGATTGCTCAAGAATGGGAGCAAGGCGCTGCAGCATGCCGGGCGTCATCGCCAAATCGCGAATCACGTGTCCCTCAAGTTCGACATAGCCACCCGCGAGGCAGACGATGCCGGTCCAGGGCAGCTCGAGCAGCTTTGGATGGATGCAGCTCAGCGTGCGCCCTGTGCAGATAAACGCCATATTGCCCTTGGCGACAAAATCACGGATGGCTTGCGAGACCGCTTCATTGGGATAGGGGGAGAGGTCTCGCTCGCTCTCGGGAAGTTCTTGTGCCACTCGAGGGTCTTGCCAGGCGAGTGTTCCGTCGATATCGAAGAAGCAGATATCGCCGCGCTTATGGGCTGCGCTGGCGGCAGGGGAGGCCGAGGTGGTGGGCACAAATCCCGGCTCGAGGCCCATGATCTGGTCAAAATGCTCTTTAACGCGGGGAACGGAGATGCCAATAATCACCTGGGCGGTCTTGCCCGTAATGATGAGGCCCTTGGCGCCCACCGCGACAAACGACGCATTATCTGCAACGATGGAAGGGTCTGCGACCTCGACGCGCAGGCGCGTGGCGCAGTTGGTTGCGCCCACGATATTGCCAACGCCACCTAAAAGCTGAATTACCCGCTCGGCGAGGACGTGATCTTGATCGGATTGAATACTGACCTCGCCATTGGGAGATTGCTCTTTGGCAAAGCCGCTTCCCGTTAAACGATCGATTGCCGCGCGATTGGAGACATGATCCTCGCGGCCCGGCGTCTTAAGGTCATAGACCAAGATGAGTGCTCGAAAACTAACAAAAAAGATGAGGCTAAAGGCAAGACCGATACCGAGCGCCAAAAGGTAGGAGCCGGCATGCATTCGCATGAGTGGGATGAAGTTGAAGGCCGTCATTTCCATGAGACCGCCCGAGAAGATGCCGACGATGCCAAAGAAGTTCATGGTCATGGCAAGGCAGGAGGACAGGACGGCGTAGAGCAAAAAGAGTCCGGGATAGGTGAACATAAAGAGAAACTCGAGCGGCTCGGTGACGCCGCAGACCACCGAGGCGACGATGGCGGGCAAAAGGATGACCTTAAGGCCGGCGCGGCGTTCGGGTTTGGCGGTGAAATAGAATGCTGCCGCGATGGCGGGAAGGCCAAAGAGCTTGCCCCAGCCGGTGGCGGTAAAACCTGCCCAGGGCGCAAGTTCATTTAAAGGGCGCGTGCTATGGGAGAGAATGGGGAGCAGGTTGGTCCACGTGGCGTAAATACCGTCGTGAATGACCAGATTGTCGTAATAGATGGGCATATAGAGCAGATGGTGCAGCCCCATGGGCTCGAGCGCTCGCTCCAAAAACACAAAGATGCCCACGCCGAAGGGGCCGACGCCCGCAAGTGCGTGGCGCAGCGTTTCGGTCACAGCGTATGCGAAGGGCACGATGGCGGCCGAGATGGCGGCAAGGGCAAACACGGCAAAAAAGCTGATGAGGTAGACCAGCGAGGAACCCGAGAAGGTGCCGAGCCAATCGGGAACCTTGGCATCGTAGAAACGGTCATGGATGGCGACGACGGTTGCCGATACCGCCAGCGGGCCGATAATGCCGGTATCGAGCGTCTTGATGCCGTCGATGACGGTGATACCGCTGGCGGGGGTCAAAGATGATGGGTACTTAAGCCCAAGGTTGTCTCCGCTCAGCTTAATGATCTCGCTCAAAAAGAAGCAATAGGCAAAATAGGCCACGAGTGCCTCGAGGCAGCAGCGTGCCGGTTGCTTTTGGGCAAGACCGATAGGCAGCGCTACGGCAAAAAGGAGCGGGAGACGTTTAAAGACCGTCCACGAGCCGCGCTGGATGATGGTCCAGAAAACGTACCAAGGGGTTCCGTATACGGCGAGGTCGCCGACGATGTCTACGGTCGTGGCGAGGGCGGAGATGCCGACCATGAGGCCTGATATAGAAAACAGCATGGCGGGCGCGAACATTGCCCCGCCAAAGCGTTGGATTTTTTGCAGCATATTCTGCCTCTCGACCATAAGCCCGCCGTGTCTGCGGTGGAACGTTTAAACAATGAGTTAATTGTAGGGGAGTGAGCGTTCGCCGCATTGTTGGTTTTGATTCGAATCGATTGGAGCATCACGGGCGCCGTTGACAGTTAATAATCGGTGCTTTGCCGATAGACGGTTTAAACAACCCAAAGAAATGCTATCGTGCCTAGCCATACATATTCATTAGAGGTGAAGTCATGCCAAAAGCGATTTACGAAGGAATCTACCGCGAGATCCGTTCGCGCATCATCAACGGGACCTATGCGTTTCAGGAGATGCTGCCAACCGAAGCCGAGCTGACCGCGGAGTTTGGCTGCACGCGCAATACCGTTCGACGCGCCTTGAGCATGCTGGCCGACCAGATGTTTGTGCAGCCTATACACGGTAAGGGCGTGCGCGTTATTTGGCTTAAGGGCGAAACCGACATGCTGGGCGCACTCGAAGAGGTTGAGTCGTTTGGCGAGTTCGCAAAACGCAACAATGCCGTCGCATCGACCGAGGTCAAGTCTTTTGAACATTTGATTTGTACTGAGCAACTCTCTCGTCGCCTGGGCTTTAAGGTGGGCGAGGAGCTGATTCGCGTCGTGCGTGTCCGAAGCCTCAACGGCAGCGCGCGCCAGGTGGACCACGGCTACTTTTTGGCGTCGATCGCCAAGGGCCTGACCCCCGAGATCGCGGCGGATTCTATCTACGGCTATCTGGAGCACAAGCGCGGCATCAAAGTGATGGCGAGCCGCCGTACGGTGAGTGTCGAGCTCGCCAACGATGAGGACTGCAGCTACTTGGACCTTGGCAAGTACAACTGTGTCGCCGTCATGGAGAGCCAGTCGTACACTTCGGACGGCATCTTGTTCGAGGTCACGCATGCCCGCACGCATCCCGAGATCTTCCACTACCGCGTCAACTCCAAGCGATAGCCGGCTAGCTCGCAGCCTGACGAGACTCATGCCCTCAAAGCGAAAACGCCCGGTCAAACCGACGATGCATCGGCTTGACCGGGCGTTTTCTCTGCATTCGATAACAAATAATTGTTTATACAAAACTTGTCAAGTATCAAGTTGAAATTACCGTTCACCGAAGTTTTTCTACCGCTCTAGTAATACTTGTTCAAACAACTAGCCAAATAGCGTATTGTACAAGTCAGCAAAAGGGGCAAAGTCCCCGAGCCAATCTCCGAAGGCGGCGGCAAAGGGTGCCGCCACGGTGTGAAAGGGTGGATTGTAATGAAGAACGAAATGAGCAGAAGGCAGTTCCTGGGCTTTGCTGGTTCCGCGGCTGCGGTTCTTGGTCTGGGCCTCGTGGGCTGCGGTGGTTCTGCCGGCTCTGGCTCCTCTGCTTCTGGTGACGCTGCCGAGGTTTACTTCCTCCAGTTCAAGCCCGAGGTCGACAAGGAGTGGAAGGAGATCGCCAAGGCGTACAAGAAGGAGAAGGGCGTCGAGGTCAAGATCGTGACCGCCGCCTCCAACACCTACGAGGAGAAGCTCAAGTCCGAGATGTCCAAGAGCTCCGCTCCGACGCTGTTCCAGGTCAACGGCCCCACCGGCCTTAAGAACTGGAAGGACTACTGCGCCGATCTTTCCGACACCAAGCTCCGCGGCGAGCTCATCGACGACTCCCTGGCGCTGCAGTCCGACGGCAAGGATCTGGGTATCGACTGGGTTCAGGAGAGCTACGGCATCATTTACAACAAGGAGCTCCTCGAGAAGGCCGGCTACAAGGCCGAGGACATCAACTCCTTCGACAAGCTGAAGGCTTGCGCCGATGACATCCAGGCCCGCAAGGACGAGCTCGGCGTTGACGGTGCCTTCACTTCCGCCGGCATGGATGACTCCTCCAGCTGGCGCTACACCACCCACCTCGCCAACCTCCCGCTCTACTACGAGTTCGAGAAGGAGCACAACCAGGAGGACGACGAGATCAAGGGCGAGTATCTCGACAACTTTAAGCAGATCTTCGACCTGTACATCACCGACTCCACCTGCGATCCTTCGCAGCTCGCCTCTAAGACCGGCGACGACGCCACCAACGAGTTCGCAACCGGTAAGGCCGTCTTCTATCAGAACGGCTCTTGGGCCTATGCCGACCTCACCAAGGCCGGTATGACCGATGACCAGCTCGGCATGCTGCCGATCTACATCGGCGTCGACGGCGAGGAGAACCAGGGCCTGTGCTCCGGCGGCGAGAACTACTGGTGCGTCAGCTCCCAGGCTTCCGAGGATGCCCAGAAGGCCACCGAGGACTTCATGTATTGGTGCGTCACTTCTGACACCGCCACCAGCATCATCGCTGACAAGATGGGTCTGACCGCCCCGTTCAAGAGCGCTAAGGAGACCACCAACGTCTTCTCGCAGCAGGCCGTTGCTATGGCCAAGGACGGCAAGAAGACCGTTGCTTGGGACTTCGTTTACATCCCCTCTGAGGAGTGGAAGAAGAACCTCAAGCAGGCTCTCATCGCTTATGCTGCCGACAACACCAAGTGGGACGGCGTCAAGAACGCCTTCGTCGATGGCTGGAAGACCGAGAAGGCTGCTTCCGAGTAAGCAGTTGCTGCCCAAGCTATCTGATTAGCGACAGGGGGCGGGCAGACGTAGGTTTGCCCGCCCCCTGCATATTGAAAGGACCCTTCTATGGGCAAAGCACTCAAACGCTGGTGGCCGCTCTTTATGCTGCCCACGTGCCTGGCGTTTATGATCGGGTTCGTGATTCCCTTTATCCAGGGTTTCTATCTCTCGTTCTGCCAGTTTATTACCATCAATAACGCGCACTTTGTCGGTATCGAGAACTACGTGCGCGCGCTGTCCGATCCGCAGTTCTCCACGTCGTTCTTCTTTACCGTGGCGTTTGCCTTCCTGTCGACGGTGCTCATCAACGTGATCGCGCTGGCCATTGCGCAGGCGCTCACTCGCAAGGCGCTCAAGGGCACCAACATCTTCCGTACGATTTTCTTTATGCCTAACCTGATTGGCGGCATTGTACTGGGTTACATTTGGCAGATTCTGATCAACTGCCTGCTCTCCAACGTGGGTGCCCAGCTTATCGCCCTCAACTCCGCCGCTGGCTTCTGGGGCCTTATCATCCTGACCCTGTGGCAACAGGTCGGCTACATGATGATCATCTACATCGCCGGTCTGCAGTCCATTCCGTCTGACTACATCGAGGCCGCCAAGGTCGATGGCGCTACGGCATGGCAGACGTTTTGGAAGGTTAAGATCCCCAACCTGATGCCGACCATCACCATCTGCCTGTTCCTGTCCATCACCAACGGCTTTAAGCTGTTCGACCAGAACCTCGCCCTTACCGGTGGCGCCCCGGCGCACTCCACCGAGATGCTCGCCCTGAACATCTACAACACGTTCTATTCGCGTGCTGGCATCGCATGGCAGGGCATCGGTCAGGCCAAGGCAGTTATCTTCTGCATCCTGGTTGTCGCTATTTCTATGATCCAGCTTAAGGCCACGAGGTCCAAGGAGGTGCAGCAGTAATGAAACGCGATAAGGCTATCAACCGCGCGCTCTCGATCTTCTTTACGATCCTGTCGCTCGCATGGATCTACCCCGTGTTCATGATTGCGCTCAATTCCTTTAAGAAAGCGACCGCAATCAGCACCACCACGGCGTTCGATCTGCTCACGCCCGAGACGTTCAACGGCCTCGCAAACTACGTGCATGCTCTGAACGAGCAGGGCTTTGCCTCGGCGTTTATGTACTCGCTTATCATCACGGTCACGTCGGTCGTGCTGATTCTGGTGTGCTGCTCCATGTGCGCTTGGTACGTGGTGCGCGTCAACAGCAAGATCTCGAACTTCTTCTATTACCTGTTCGTCTTCTCGATGGTCGTACCGTTCCAGATGCTCATGTTCACGCTGTCCAACCTCGCGGACCGCATCGGCTTTAACACGCCGTTTAACATCTGCTTCATCTACCTTGGTTTTGGCGCGGGCCTCGCGGTCTTTATGTTCGCCGGCTTCGTCAAGAACATCCCGCTCGAGATTGAGGAAGCGGCCATGATCGACGGCTGCAACCCGGTCCAAGTGTTCTTTAAGATCGTCCTTCCCATTATGAAGCCCACCTATCTTTCGGTCGGCATCCTTGAGACCATGTGGGTCTGGAACGACTATCTGCTGCCCTACCTTACGCTCGACTCCACCAAGTACAAGACCATTCCTATCTTGATCCAGTACTTCCGTGGCGGCTATGGCCACGTCGAGCTCGGTCCCATGATGGCGTGCATCATGATGGTCGTCATCCCCATCGTCATCATGTACATCTTCTGCCAGAAGTACATCATCGACGGTGTGGTGGCAGGTGCCGTCAAGGGCTGATGCCGTAACTGTTTTGCAAGTTTTGGCGGCGCCTCTCAGCGCGGCGCCGCGTATCGAAAGGTAAAGACATGGCCGAGATCGTTCTCAAACATGTTCAGAAGGTGTATCCCAACAACGAGTCAAAAAAGAAGGGCTTCTTTGGCAAAAAGAAGAAGACCGAGGAGAAGAAGCACAACCTCAAGGTTACCGAGGACGGTGTGCTCGCTGTAGAGGACTTCAACCTCACCGTTCACGACCAGGAGTTCATCGTCCTCGTTGGCCCTTCTGGCTGCGGTAAGTCCACGACGATGCGCATGGTCGCCGGCCTGGAGGACATCACCTCCGGCGATGTGTTCATCGATGGCAAGCGCGTCAACGACGTGGCGCCCAAGGACCGCGACATCGCCATGGTGTTCCAGAGTTATGCTCTGTACCCCAATATGACGGTGTACGAGAACATGGCGTTTACGCTTGAGCTCAAGAAGGTCCCCAAGGACGAGATCGACCGCAAGGTTCGCTCCGCTGCCGAGATCCTGGGTATTACCGAGTACCTCGACCGTAAGCCCAAGGCGCTCTCTGGCGGCCAGCGCCAGCGCGTCGCCATCGGCCGCGCCATCGTGCGTGACCCCAAGGTCTTCCTGATGGACGAGCCGCTGTCCAACCTGGATGCCAAGCTTCGTAACCAGATGCGCGCCGAGCTCATTAAGCTGCGTCACGAGATCAAGGGCACCTTCATCTACGTTACCCACGACCAGACCGAGGCTATGACCCTCGGCGACCGCATCGTGGTCATGAAGGACGGCGTCGTCCAGCAGATCGCCACGCCGCAGGAGGTCTTCAACCATCCCGCGAACATCTTCGTCGCCGGCTTCATCGGCGTGCCGCAGATGAACTTCTTCGATGCCCAGCTGGTGCGCTCGGGCAACGGCTTTACTGTCAAGACCGAGGATATGAACGTGGCGCTCGCCCCGGAGACTTGCGCTCAGCTTGCCCTCAACTGGGACGGCGGCGACGTGAAGGAGATTACGGCCGGCGTGCGCCCCGAGCAGATCCTGCTTGCCGACAAGGGCGAGGAGGGTGCGCTCCAGGGCACCGTCGAGGTGACCGAGCTCATGGGCTCGACCGAGCATGTCCACGTGACCGCTCCCGACGGCCAGTTTGTCCTGATTATCCCCGTCGTCGACCTCGAGGCCAAGGGCGCGCTCAAGGCTGGCGACCCCATCTGGTTCAAGTTCGAGAAGAACGCGACTCATCTCTTCGATAAGGTGTCTGGCAAGAACCTTATCTAGGCCCG
>DXZZ01000016.1:16093-32582 GCA_019419425.1 Collinsella sp.
AGAACGCGACTCATCTCTTCGATAAGGTGTCTGGCAAGAACCTTATCTAGGCCCGGTGCATCCAGGCCCTCCCTTTGGGCGACTGCGGCTTTGCCATCCTTTTGCCGCGGTCACATATAAGGCTCCCCTCCCGTCCACTGGGCGAGAGGGGAGCCTTTCTTTGTGTTGGGACTGTCTGACCGGTCGTTTGTCTCGATCTGTAACGGATAGGGCCGATTTCGGACGTTAGATGTTACAGATCGAGACGGTTCCGCTGAGCTAACCATTTCATCTAAATCTGTAACACCAAAGGCGAATTTCACCTGCTAGATGTTACAGATTGAGATAAACCCGAGGGGAGGGGCCGGTATGTCTCAATCTGTAACGGCTGGGACCGTTTTGGTTGAGTAATTGCTATGGATCGAGATTGTTTGGCCGAGTCGGATCACAGGGTAACGTGCGGGCACAAAAAACGGAGCCGTGTTGCCACGACTCCGTTTCTCAAGAGGATGGGTAAGGGGAATGAGCTAGCTCAGGTGCCAAATCTCGTCGTTGTACTGGGAGATCGTACGGTCGGACGAGAAGGTGCCGGCGTTGGCGATATTGATGAGCGCCTTGCGCATCCAGGCGTCCTGGTCCTCGTAGTCGGCCAGCACGCGCTCCTTGGTCTGGATGTACTCCTCAATGTCGAGCAGGGCCATAAACCAGTCCTTGCCCTTAATGTCGTCGTGCAGGCGCTGCAGGCGCTCGGCGTTGCCGGTTGCCATAAAGGCCGGGTTGGTGATGAAGTCCACCAGCAGTTTAATGCCGGGCTTGCGGTAGAGCGCACCGGCGTTGTAGGTGCCGTCGGCGTAGAGCTGCTCGACCTGTTTGGACGAGGCACCAAAGGTATAGATGTTCTCGTCGCCCACGAACTCGGCAATCTCCACGTTGGCACCGTCGAGCGTGCACAGGGTTAGGGCGCCGTTGAGCATGAACTTCATGTTGGAGGTGCCGCTCGCCTCCTTGGAGGCCAGGCTGATCTGCTCGGAGATGTCAGCGGCGGGGATCACGCGCTCGGCGGCGGTGACGTTGTAGTTCTCAATCATGACAACCTGCAGGTAGGGAGCCACGTCGGGGTCGTTTGCAATCCACTGCGACAGCGTCAGGATCAGATGGATGATGTCCTGCGCGATAGTGTAGGCAGGCGCCGCCTTGCCGCCAAAGATGATGGTGACAGGGTGCTTAGGCCTGTTGCCGTTCTTGATATCGAAGTACTTCCAGATGATGTAGAGCGCGAGCATCTGCTGACGCTTGTACTCGTGGATGCGCTTGACCTGGACGTCGATGATGGCGTTGGAGGGAATGGTCACGCCCTGCTCGAGCGCCATGAACTGGCGCATGATGGCCTTGGCCTCGACCTTGGTGGCGGCCAGGCGCTCAAGAACGTCCTTGTCGTCGGCGAACTTGGCGAGTTTGCTCAGATCGCCGGTGCTGCGCCAGTCGGTGCCGATTACATCGTCGAGCAGGCTGGCGAGCGCGGGGTTGGCTCCATGGATCCAACGGCGGAAGGTGATGCCGTTGGTCTTGTTGGAGAACTTCTCGGGATAGATCTCGTAGAACGGATGAAGCTCGGTGTCCTCCAAGATCTTGGTGTGGAGGGCGGCTACGCCATTGATGGAGAAGCCAAAGTGGATGTCCATGTGGGCCATGTGGACGGTGTCGTATTCGTCGATGACGGCGACGCGCGGGTCATCGTGCTCGGCCTTCGCGATCTCATCGAGCTTGACGATAATGTCGGCGATGGCAGGGGAGACCTTCTGCAGGCTGACGAGCGGCCACTTCTCGAGCGCCTCGGCAAGAATCGTGTGGTTAGTGTAGGCGACCATGGAGCGTACGATGGTCACGGCCTCGTCAAACTCGATGCCATGCTCGGTGGTGAGCAAGCGAATGAGCTCGGGGATGACCATGGTGGGGTGCGTGTCGTTAATTTGGACCACGGCGTAGTCGGCCAGATCGTGCAGGTTGCTGCCGCGCTCGATGGCCTCGTCGATCAGGAGCTGGGCGGCGTTGCTTACCATGAAGTATTCCTGGTAGATGCGAAGCAGGCGGCCCTGCTCGTCGGAATCGTCGGGGTAGAGGAACAAGGTGAGGTTCTTGGCGATCTCGGTCTTGTCGAAGTCGATGGAGCTGCCGGGGACCAGGCCGTCGTCGACGCTCGCCAGGTCGAACAGGCGCAGACGGTTCTTGGTGGGCTGGCCGTAACCGGGCACGTCGATGTTGACGAGCTTGGAGGTAACGGCAAAATCACCGAACTCGACGGTGTAGGAGCGGTCGTCGACTAGGATGTCCTGCTCACCGAGCCACTCGTCGGGGACGGCCTTCTGCTGGTTGTCGACAAAGCGCTGACGGAACAGGCCGTAGTGATAGTTGAGGCCCACGCCATCGCCGGTCAAGCCCAGCGTGGCGATGGAATCCAGGAAGCACGCGGCCAGGCGGCCCAGGCCGCCGTTGCCGAGCGACGGCTCGACCTCGAATTCCTCGATCTTGTTGAGGTCGTGGCCTGCGGCGGTGAGCTGGTCCTTAACCTCGTCGTAGATGCCGAGGTCGATCATGTTGTTGATGAGCAGCTTGCCGATCAAAAATTCGGCGGAAATGTAATAGAGCTTTTTCTTGCCGTTGTTGAGCGGGCAGGTGGCGGAGCGCTCCTGCACGAGTTTGACCAGCAGCTTGTAAATGCGACGGTCGTCGAGCTGCTCGAGCGAGGTGCCAAAAGACTGCTCGGCGAGTTCCATGAGGTTAATTTGGGGCATGTTTTCTCCTGTGATGGGTTGTTTCATGTCTGCAATTCATAAGAAGCCCGCGCGAGGGGATTGGGGTGGCCTCGCGCGGGAAAAGCAAGCGCGTCCGCACGGTGGGGAGGGGTCGGGCGCGGTAGCTCCTATTGAGGAAGCTCGATTTCGGCTTCCGACGGGATGCGGAAGTAGGTCTCGGTCCAGTCGGTGAGTTTGTGCTCGAGCTCGCGGGTGATGGCGCCGTCGAGCATGCGCCAGGTCCAGTTGCCGCCCAGCGTGGCAGGGGTGTTGATGCGCGCCTCGTTGCCCAAGTTGAGCAGGTCCTGCATGGTGTAGATGCACGTGTCGCTCACGCTGGCGGCGATGGTGCGATTGAGTGCATCTGCCATGGGTTCGCCGGCCTGCTGATGGGTGTACAGGGCTGCCTGCTCGCGCTGACGAGGGGTGGCCGTTCCCTCAAACCAACCGCGCGCCGTCTCGTTATCGTGGGTGCCCACATAGGCGACGGTGTTGGCGATGTAGTTATGCGGCAGGTAGTACGAGTTGGCGCCCTCAAAGGCAAACTGCAGGATCTTCATGCCGGGGAAGCCCGAGTTGTCGCGCATGTCGATGACGCCGGGGGTGAGGAAGCCCAGGTCCTCGGCGATGATGGGCAGCGTGCCGAGCTTTTCCTCGAGCGTCTTGAAGAACTTGAGGCCGGGACCCTGCGTCCACGAACCGTAAGACGAATCGGGCGAGGAGAACGGCACCTCCCAATAGGCCTCGAAGCCGCGGAAGTGATCCAGGCGGATGACGTCGTACATGTCGAGGGCGGCGCAAATGCGGCCCTCCCACCAGGAGAAGCCGTCGGACTCCATGCCGTCCCAGTCGTAGATGGGGTTGCCCCAGTACTGGCCGGTGGCCGAGAACTGGTCGGGCGGCGTGCCGGCGACGCTTACGGGATTGCCGGCGGCGTCGATCTTAAAGAGCTCAGGCGTGGCCCACATCTCGACGGAGTCGCGTGAGACATAGATGGGCAGGTCGCCGATGATGAGGATGTCGCGCTCGTTGGCATAGGCCTTGAGGCGGCTCCACTGACGATCGAAGAAGTACTGCGTCATCTGGTGGTAGAGCATGCGCGCGGGATGGGCAGCGCAGACCTTGGCAGAAGCCTCGCCACGGGTACGGAGCTCTGCGGGCCACTCCCAAAATGCCTTGAGACCGCACTCCTCCTTGACGGTCATGAACTCACAGTAGGGGATGAGCCAGTCCTCGTTGGCTTGGATAAAGTCATCGAAATCGGCCGGCTTGTCGACAGCAAAGCGCTCAGCGGCGCGGTCGAGAATCTGACGGCGGCCGCCAAAGATAGCACCGTAGTCGACATTGCTGGGGTCGGATCCCAGATACACGCCATCGATATCGCGCTGCTCCAGATACCCTGCTTCGATAAGCTCGGTAAAGTCGATAAAGTTGGGGTTGCCTGCGCGGGCCGAGAACGACTGATAGGGCGAATCGCCATAGCTGGTCGTCGTAAGGGGCAGAATCTGCCAGTAATGTTGTTTGCACGAGGCGAGAAAATCGACGAAGTCGTAGGCATTCCAGCCAAAGCCGCCGATTCCGTATGGTCCGGGCAGAGATGAGACGGGCATGAGGACGCCGCTTGCACGCTCCATGAATGCGCTCACCAACCTTCTTGTTGTGGGGTCGGCCTGCCGATGGGTGTGCAGTCCGCCTCCGATGTTCTGATTCGATACGCCTATTGTAAAACATGTTGTTTAAACATGTACAGGCAAGATAAAAAAGTTGGTCGATTTTCGGCGAATGGTTACATGCCATGAAAAAGCCCCGACCTCACAACGTGAGATCGGGGCAAGAGCGGTATGTAGGTTTTTGCTACTCGGCGTCGGCGAAGCCGTTGGGGTTGTGGCTCTGCCAGTTCCAGCTATCGCGGCACATGTCTGCGATGTCGTACTGGGCCTTCCAGCCCATCATGCGCTCGGCCTTGGAGGCATCGCACCAGTTGGCAGCGATGTCGCCGGCGCGGCGCTCGCGGATCACGTAGGGCAGCTCCTTGCCACAAGCCTTGGAGAAGGCGGCGACGACCTCGAGTACCGAGGTGCCGGTGCCGGTGCCCAGGTTAAAGATCTCGACGCCGGTTTTGCCGTTCATCCAGTTAAGGGCGGCAACGTGACCAGAGGCCAGATCGCACACGTGGATGTAGTCGCGCACGCCGGTGCCGTCGGGGGTGGGGTAGTCGTTGCCAAAGACCTGAACGGCCTCGAGCTTGCCCACGGCGACCTGGGCGACATAGGGCACCAGGTTGTTGGGGATACCCTTGGGGTCCTCGCCGATCAGGCCCGACGGATGAGCGCCGATGGGGTTGAAGTAACGGAGCAGCACGACGTCCCACTCGGGGTCGGCGGTGTGGACGTCCATAAGGATCTGCTCGATCATCCACTTGGTCCAACCATAGGGGTTGGTCGCGGGCTTCTTAGGATCCTCCTCGGTGACGGGCGGGTTGTCCGGGTCGCCGTAGACGGTCGAGGAGCTCGAGAAGATGATGGACTTGCAGCCATGGTTGCGCATGACGTCGATGAGCACCAGGGTGTTCTCGATGTTGTTGTGGTAGTACTCGACGGGCTTGCTCACCGACTCGCCGACGGCCTTAAAGCCGGCAAAGTGGATGACGCGGTCGATCTGATGGGTATCGAAGATCTTGTTCATCGCATCGCGGTCGAGCACGTTGGCCTCGTAGAAGGTGAGGTTCTTGGCGGCCTCGTCGCCCACGATGGTCTTGACGCGGTCGACGGCGACGGCGCTGGAGTTGGAGAGATCATCGACGATGACGACCTGGTAGCCACCCTCGAGCAGCTGAACGACGGTGTGCGAGCCGATAAAGCCGGCGCCACCGGTAACGAGGACGCAGGTGTCTTTGGGGTCGAGTGCTTTGGACATGTAGTCTCCTATCGAATCAGGAACACTTCTTCAGGGGAGTATAGCGCAGGCAGGGACGCCCAAATCGTGCACTGTAGGAAAAGCAGAGGATCATGCTAGCGTACTCATAGAAGAGCTTGCGTACGCACAACCTGATCTTTGGCGTTTGCTTACGAGCCGCCGACCTTGTAGTTTCCTGCCGTTCGTGGAAATCGTTGGGACGCGCCATATGTACGCTAATATGTATGAGTTGAGCGACATATAAATAAACATGTAACGGAGTACATATGTCACCAAACAGCGATTCCATCCTTTCCCAGGAGCTCTCGCGCCGCACTGCCCTCAAGGCCCTGTTCGGCGCCGCTTCTGCGGCAGTTCTTTTTGGCCTGCCCGCTCGCGCCCATGCGGCGGAGGCTTCCAAAGAAACCACCGATAAACTGAATGCCGCCCAGGCCCAGCTCGACGAGGTACAGGCCCAGCTCGACAGCATCGCAAATGAGTATGCGGCGCTGGCCAACAAGAATGCCCAGACCCTCAACGACATTGAGAATGTCCAGGGCAAGATTGACGACACACAGGCTCAGATCGATGAAAAGAAGGCCGAGCTCAAGAAGAAGCGTAACGACCTTTCCGATCGCGTGGCCGCCAGCTACAAGTCCGGCGGCACGAACATCCTGTCGCTGCTGCTGGCCTCTGGCTCGTTTGAGGAGCTCGTTGCCAACGCGCATTACGTTGAGAAGATCAACAAGAGCGACCGCGATGCCATCGAGGACATCCAGACGATTCAGGCCGAGCTCGACGCACAGAAGACCGAGCTCGAAGCACAAAAGGCTGACCTGGAGAAACTCAAGGATCAGCAGACGGCTCAGATGCAGGATATGCAGGCCAAGCAGCAAGAGGTCCAGACCGTGCTGAACGGTCTTTCCGACGACGTCAAGGAGCTCATGGCTCAGCGTGATTCCGAGATTCTCGCTGCCGCCCAGGCCGAGGAGGCCGCTAGGAAGGCCGCCGCTGCCGCGGCCGCCGCGAACAAGAACAATTCCTACTCGGGTGGTTCGAGCTCGGGCGGTGGATCGTATGCGCCCGGAACTCCGCAGCAGAATGCCGGCTCGGGCAAGCAGCAGGCCGTCGTCAACGCGTGCTACTCCACGCCTTCGCCGGGTCAGAACTGGTGCGCGGCGTGGGTTACCAATGTCTTCCGTAACGCCGGCGTTGGCTACTTTGGCGGCAACGCCTGCGACATGTTCAACGCCTGGTGCTATAGCTCCGACCGCTCGGCGCTGCAGGTGGGCATGATCGTAGCCGACTCCTCGCATAGCGGCACGGGTGCTCCGGGCCTTATCTACGGTCATGTGGGTATCTATGTTGGCGGCGGCATCGTAATGAGCAACGAGGGCGCCATTACGTCTAAGTCGCTTGATTCGTTTATTAGCTTCTATGGCACTGGCTCTGGCGTGCGTTGGGGCTGGCTTGGCGGTATTGCGCTGTCGTAACGGCGGTTTGAAGTAAGTTGGTCCGTGGCTGCCCGGAAGGCATTAGGTTGCCTGCTCGGACAGCCACGGACCTCTCGGATCCAATGCGTCACACACCGGACTGGTTGTCTGAATAAATATGGCGAAGGCCCCTTTCGGGGCCTTTTTTAAATGAATTTATCGACTCCGTGGACTTCGGTTTTGGAATTTGGAGCCGACGGCTCACCAAAGTGGAAAATGAAATAGAACCTAGCTGCAATAATCGCCTTGTTGCGAACTCGAACTGATCATGTAGATTTAAAATAGCCGCAATTTACAATTGTCGAGCGGTGCGTTGGGTTGGAGCTGCTGCGGGTCCTATATGGATTGCGGTCTTGCGCTCCGATGTCCAAATAGGTCTCTCTAGACGGGAAGTTGCTCATGGACACCATATATGACGGAGACGGCTGGGTCGATCATTATAGTTGGCGACTAGTCGGCTCGGATGACAATGGGGATGTGGTGTTTGATGGACTATGTCCAAAGCATCTCCATCCTTTTGTTTCGTCGTTAATTGAGAGTTCCGCTCGTGTTGCCCCCTACAGCTCGGCGTCGCTTCATGATACGGACGTTTTGAAGACCATAAGGGAATCAATTGACGAGGGCACGATGAGCAGCCCGCTGTTTTCTCAGCTTGTGGGGCTAGATGAGATTGGCTCGAAACGACTGCTTGCGGGCGAAAAAGTGGAACTCACTTATCGGTCGATGATTTCAATCCTGCGGCTAGCCGATGTTCTTCGCAAATAAATGATAACGGGACAAGTGAGCTAGATCACTTGTCCCGTTATTAATTAAAGTGGATCGCGGTGGGCAGGCTATAAAAATTCGCCGACTCGGTGGACTTCGGGTTCTAGGTCTACGTCGAACTGCTCTTTGACTTTGGCTTGGATGTCGCGGATGAGTTCGTCGACGTCGGCGGCGGTGGCGTGGTCGGCGTTGACGATGAAGCCGCAGTGCTTCTCGCTCACCTGCGCGCCGCCGACAGCATGGCCGCGCAGGCCGGCATCCATGATGAGCTTGCCGGCAAAGTAGCCCTCGGGGCGCTTGAAGGTGGAGCCGGCACTCGGCATGTCGAGCGGCTGCTTGTCCTCGCGGCGCTGGCGGTAGCCGTCCATGTCGGCCTTGATCATCGCGGCGTTGCCCGGTGCGAGGTTGAAGGTGGCAGAAAGAACGATAAAGCCGTCGTCGGCGATGCGGCTCTTGCGATAGCCCAGGTTGAGCTCATCGACATCGAACTCGATGATGTTGCCGCTGCCGCGGGTGCCGTCGTCGAGCATGCGAGCGGGTTTGTAGACGCGCACGGACCCCAGCACATCGGCCATGCAGGCACCGTAGGCACCGGCGTTCATGTAGCAGGCGCCGCCGACCGATCCGGGGATGCCCGAGATGGGCTCCATGCCGGTGAGACCGGCCTCGGCTGCCGCAGCGGCGACATCGGAAAGCGAGGCGCCGGCTGCCGCCGTGACGTGCGTGCCGTCGACCGTAATGTCGGAGAGTCCCTCGCCCAGCGCCACGACGACGCCACGGATGCCCTTGTCGCCGACGAGCAGGTCGGAGCCGTTGCCCACGATGGTGAGGGGCAGATCGCAGCGATAGCAGGTATCGAGCGTGGCGACGAGGCCCTGCTCGGTATCGGGCGTGACAAAGACGTCGGCCGGGCCGCCGATCTTAAACGTGGTGTGCTCGCGCATGGGCTCGCTCATCAGCACGTTGTCCTCGCCGGCAACGCCAGCAAGCGCGCACAGCAGGTCCTCGTTAAAAAAGTCGTTCTCGTGCATACGAATATCCGCCTTTTGGTGGTCGTTGTCATCTATCGATTGCAATATACCCCACCCGGACGGATTTGGTGCGCTGGCGGCGATAAAACAGCCGTCTACCGGATTGGTAAAGTGTTTATCACCGAGGTAGAGGGGCGGTCGCTATACTTTCAAGAGATTGCGCGTAAACCTGGAAGGAGCGAGATGGCCAACAAAGTCACCCTCAAGCAGATCGCCCAGGAGGTGGGGCTTTCCCCCTCGTCGGTTTCGCTTGTTCTCAATAATCGGCCCTGTCGCATCTCGGAAGAAAACCGCAAGCTCATCAAGGAGGTCGCGGCGCGCAACCACTATGTTCCTAACCAGATTGCGCGTAGTCTGGTCATGCGCGAGTCGCGCACGCTGGGCCTTATCGTCCCTAACATCGAGAGCCGCTTTTTTGCCTCGCTCGCCGGGAGCTTGGAAAAGCGCTGTCGCGAGGACGGCTATGCGCTCTTCATTACCAGCTCGGGCGGAAGCGCCGATGACGATCTGGAGCTGCTGCGCCAGCTGGTGACGCGCGGCGTTGATGGCGTCTTCCTGGTCGTGGGCGACGAGTTCTCCGACGACCGCGCCCTGCGCGAAGAAGTCAGCCACCTGCCCATCCCGGCCGTAATGGTCGACCGTGCCATTGAGGGACTCGAGTGCGACAAGGTGATGTTCGACCACGAGATGGGCGGCTATATGGCCACCCGCTATCTGATCGAGCAAGGCCACCGCCGCATTGCCTGCCTGGTTAACGCGCGCCGCTCCAATACGGGTCGCAAACGACTTGCCGGCTATGAGCGCGCACTGCGCGAGGTTGGCCTGCCCATCGACGCCCGTCTGGAGTTCGAGAGCGAGTATTACATTCCGAGCGCATACGAGGCCTCGGAGGCGGTGCTCGCGACCGACGCCACTGCCGTGTTCGCAAGCTCGGACAACATCGCCCTCGGTTTGCTCAAGCGCCTGCACGAGATGGGGAAGAGCATCCCGAGTGACATTTCAGTCGTGAGTTACGACAACTCGGCGGCCGACGTTCTCTTTGAGCCGGCACTGACCGCGATTGAGCAGGATCCTGGTGTCCTTGCGGAGCATGCTTTTGGCTGCATGTCCAAGCGTCTTGTCGGTAGGGGCGGCAGGCGTGCCGAAGAGGTCGTTCTGGAGCCGGGGCTTATCGTGAAGAACAGTGTGCTTGACCTTACCGAATATAGCTAAGCGCACTTGCTTGTTTGCATAGATTGCATGCAGAGTGTCCGCTATTTGCTGGCGGGGCCGGGGTGCCTGCTTTGTTTTGAGAAGTTCGCGAAGCCCACTTCTCAAAACAAAGCAGGCACCCCGGCCCTCGTCCATGAACTTTTCCGCTGGGCGAGCCATAGACGCCGCGTGCCGATAGAGTAAGGCGGCGGCTTGAAATTGGTGCTATATTCAGCTTGAGTTGTTTAATGCTAGTACGGGAGGCTGATATGGGGCTGTTCAAGAAGAAAAACCCGCAGGATACCTTTGATCCCGATGTGTTTACCATCACGGATACGATTTTGGACCCGCCGCGGTTTACGTTTTTGCCGGCTATCTACCAGGATGCCACGCGTCACAAGTGGGCCGTACATCAGCGCGGCGGCGAGCCGAAGATTTTTGACTATGCGGACGTGTTGCAGTGCGAAGTAGCCGAGGCGGGCGATCAGGAGGCCGATGAAGCGGTCTCTAAACAGGAATTTGCCCAGCGTATTCTGGCAAATCCCGCTAAGGCGGCAAAAATGAACGCAGCCAAGCGTAATATGTGTCTTGGTATGGGCGTTGTTGTGGCGGTTCAGACGGGAAAAGACGAGGTTTCCAAACTAGAGATTCCCGTTATGACCGATGAAGTCAAACGCGATTCAAGCCTATATAAGTCGTATCGGAATGTCGCCGAGAAGATCAAGGCCGAATTTGATGCCATGGGTGGTCTGGCCTAATTTTGGCGACATACGTTTCTGAACGAGGAGTCTGTGCAATGGCAGGCGAATCTTATGCAATTCCCCCCAAAGATCGTGCTATCGAGGGGATTCTTTGGTATATCCAGCACCATCAGCTTGCCGGCGGCGATCGCCTGCCGGCCGAGCGCGTGCTGTGCGAAGAGATCGGCGTTTCGCGTACGGCGTTGCGCGCTGGTATCATGCGACTCATCTCGTGTGGAACGCTCGAGAGCCGTTGCGGATCGGGTACGTATGTGTGTCCTCCTAAGCCGCTGAACATCTTCCAGGAAACGTATAACTTTTCCGATGCCGTGCGGACTGCCGGCCTGCATCCCTCTTCTCGTCTGGTTTCCACCGAGACCATCGAGGCGGATAAGACGCTTGCCGACAAGCTTGGGGTGGCTATAGGCGCTCCTTTGCTCCGCATGCAGCGCGTTCGACTTATTGAGGGCGAGCCGGCGTCAATCGAGACGGCTCACGTTAACCTGTCCCTGTGCCCATCGCTTCCCGAGCACGATTTTGAGTGCGAGAGCCTTTACGATGTCTTGCTCAAAGAAGGTGGCGTGCGCGTTGAGCATGGACGTGAGCATATCTCCATCTCGCGTTTGAACGCCGAAGAGGCCGAGTTGCTCCAACAAGAAGAGGGAACGCCGGTGTTCTATGAGAGCACGATAGAATTTGATAAGGACATGCGTTTTGTGGAGCATTGCAAATCGGTGATTTTGCCTACAAAGTTCCGCTTTGCCGATAACGGCGAAAAGAACGGCATGAGGAGCGTGGCAGGTGAACAATGGCTGAAACAGTAGATGCCACCCCGGTTTATATGCGCATTCGACGCCGCATCGAGGAGCGTATCGAGCGCGGTATATATCCTACGGGTTCCATGATTCCGTCCGAAAAAGACCTCGCCGAGGAATTTGGTACGACGCGCTTGACCATCCGAAGCGCTGTCGATGAGCTGGTTCGGCGTGGGCAGATTCGACGCGTCCGCGGAAAGGGCGCGTTTGTGGCACAGAAAGTGCCCGTTGCCTACGAGCGAACGGGAGGCTTTCGCGAATCGGTTCGTGCTTCGGGCGGCGAGCCGTCCGTCCGCATCCTCGCGCGTTCCAAGCGTTATGCGGGCCCATATTATGCCAACCTGTTTGGCATTGCCGAGGACGATTTACTGTATTCGATTCGGCGTTTGAACTGCGTCAACGGCGATCCCGTATCGATTGAGATGGCGTTCATCCCGTGCCTGCTGTTTCCCACAATCGAAGATATTGACGTGTCGGTCTTCAGTTTGTACGAGACCTATGAGATGTTGGGCCGAAAGCCGGTCATGGCACAGGAAAAGCTCGATATCGAAGCGCTGGGCGCGCGAGATGCCGGCCTGCTTGGACTGGAGCAAGGCGATCTTGCCTTGACGCTTGAGTGCGTGAGCTTCGATGCGAGCGGCCAGGCGATCGAGTACGTCAAGTCGTTTAACCGCGGTGATGCGGGTGGATATACCTATACGTACTAGCTGGTTTTTGCATAACGGGCTGAAAAGCTGACGGAATTTTGATTCGTTGAGCAGACTGCATATACAACCTTACATGGCTCAAAATCGACCGTTCGCCGATGGGGATAAATTAATCGACAAAGAGGTATCAAAAAGCCGTAACCTGTAACTGTGATTGGTATCAAATACTAATGATTTGTTACGAGGTGAGACGATGAAGATGCTCGATTACGTTCAGCTTGCCCATGTGCGTATGGGAGAGAACCTCGAGCGTTCGTCTGAGCTGGTAGCGCAGCTCGTTGATATTTTCCAGTCCGGTTCATTTGACGCGCTGCGCATCGTTGCTTCGGGTTCGTCGCGCCATGCCGCCGATTGCGCTCGCGATTACCTGCAAGATGCCCTGCAAATGCGGGTGTCCGTTGTGACGCCCGAGGCCTTCGTAGATTTTGAACACACCTATCCGCAGCGTGCGCTCAACATTGCCGTTTCGCAGAGCGGCTATTCGACCAATACGATCGCGGCTCTTGATTACATGCGCGCGCACGATATGGCTGCAGTTGCGCTCACGGCAAACGTCGAGGCACCCATCAAGGAGCACGCTGACATCGTTCTTGACTACGGTGTGGGCGTCGAGTCGGTGGACTTTGTGACGCTGGGCGTCGAGGTCCTCGTTGAGTACCTGGTGCTCTTTGGTATTTACTGTGGTCAGGCGCGCGGAACGATTGACGCCAAGGGCGTTGCCCAGCGTCTTGACGACCTGCGCGAGGCTATCCAGGCCAATGCCGTGATGTGCAAGATCGCCGAGGCATATGTCCAAGACCACATGCTCGAGCTTTCTGAGCACATGCCCGCCATGGTCGTCGGCAACGGCCCCAACTATGGCGTTGCCGAAGAAGCGGCCCTCAAGCTGAGCGAGACCATCAAGATTCCTGCCATGCATCACGAGGGCGAGGAGTTCGTCCACGGTCCCGAGATGCAGATAACCCCAGGCTACCTGGTGTTTATCGTCGACGATCCGCAAGGGTCGGAGCGTCTTGCGAATATCGCCGATGCGCTATCGAACGTTACGACAAAAACGGTGCTGCTCACGGCCCATCCCAGGGGTAGGGCTCACGAGGTTGCGTTGCCTCAGGTGGCTCCGCTGCTCAGCGCAATTCCCAATCTTGTGTTCTTCCAGACGATTGCGGCCATAATCGCCGAGCGTCTGAAGTCATGGGACGTGCACCCGTATCTCGATGCCGTCTCCAAACAGATGGAGGTCAAGGCAGAGGGCTACGAAGAGTCAGTCAATGCGCTTAAGGCCAAAGCGGCCGAGTGTTACGGAATGTAAGCGGGTTTTGATGCCCGTTGGCATGGGGGATGTGGAGACAACCCCAGAAAGGAGAGACAAATGAAGGAAACCGAGAAGATCGAGATCATGCATTTCGACCAGGAGGGCTACCTCGAGGACGGCAAGACGCTCTACGAGACCGGCAAGAAGATGACCGCGCTCGCCGACAAGGTCGCCGACGAGGGCTACGACGCCGTGTTCCTGATGGGCGTCGGCGGCACCTGGGACGAGCTCATGCAGCTCGAGTACCTCATGAACAAGTTCGGCGACCGCGACCTCGAGGTCTACCTGATCCACGCCGCCGAGTGGAACGCCATGGGCCACAAGCGCATGACCGAGAAGTCCGTCGTGCTCACCGCCTCCGAGTCCGGCACCACCCCCGAGGTCCTCGAGGCCGTCAAGAAGATGAAGGAAAAGGGCATTCGTGTCTACGCCATGACCAAGCCCGAGGGCCCCATCGGCCAGGCTGTGGGTGCCGAGAACTGCGTCGCCATGGCTTCTGACCATGGTTCGGGCGGCTGCGAGAAGGGCTACTACCTCGCCGACTGCTTCGGCCTGCGCCTGCTCAACCGCCGCGGCTGCTTCCCCAAGTTCGACCTGTTCATCGAGCAGACTAAGGATATCTGGAAGGACATGCTCGATATCCGCAAGCGCTTCGAGCCGCGCGCCGAGGAGCTCGCCAAGAAGTACGCCCTGGCCCCCTACACCATGTTCATCGGCTCCGGCGCCCTGTGGGGCGAGACCATCCTCTTCTCGATGTGCATCCTCGAGGAGATGCAGTGGAAGCGCACCCGCTACATCACCTCGGCCGACTTCTTCCACGGCACCCTCGAGCTCGTGGAGCCCGGCGTCCCCGTGTTCCTGTTCATGGGCGAGGACGAGAACCGCAAGCTCGACGAGCGCGTCCGCGCCTTCCTCAACCGCGGCGTGACCGGCGACACCGACATCAACATCATCGACACCGCCGAGTTCGCGATCCCCGGCCTTGACGACGAGTTCCGCGTCATCGTCTCCCCGTGGATTCTGACGGTGCTCGTGACCGACCGCCTGGCTCGCTACTACGAGACGGTCACCAAGCACAACCTTAAGTATCGTCGCTACTATCACCAGTTCGACTACTAAAGAAAACGGGTGCGGGAACGTGCCGGGCTATTGAGAGGAACACAGAATGAGACAGTACATCATCGCCAGCCATGCGCACTTCGCTACCGGCATCAAGGAGAGCGTCGAGCTGCTCTCGGGTGCTCGCGACAACGTCCACGATCTTTCGATGTTCGTCGATGACCGCATGGACGTGGCCGAGGAGGCCCAAAAACTGCTGGCGGGCATGTCTGCCGACGTTGATGTCGTTGTCTGCACCGACCTCTTTGGTGGCAGCGTCAACAACGAGTTCACCAAGATCGTCCAGACGCGTCCCCGCACGTACCTCGTTACCAACATGAACCTTCCTCTGCTCATCCAGCTGCTGTTCTCTGACGAGTCGGCGCCGGTTGAGGAGACGATTCGCGCCATCGTCGCTGCGGACGATACGCGCGTGAAGTTTGTCAACGACCTGTTGGTCGATGACGACGAGGAAGAAGAGTTCTAATCCGCAGCACCTATTGACATGCCGTAAGACGGCGCAAGACCTTTGGGGGGTCACATTATGATTCAGCTACTTCGCGTTGACCATCGCCTGCTTCATGGCCAGGTCGCAGTTTCCTGGGTTCAGGGCCTTGGCTCCAACTGCATTTTTTGCGTGGGCGATAAGGTCGCCAACGATCCGGTGTGGAAGACGACGCTCAAGATGGGCAAGCCTGCCGGCTGCAAGCTCGTCATCAAAGATATGGAGCATGCCATCGAAGCTATCAACTCGGGCGTGACCGACAAGTACAAGATGATCATCTGCGTCGCCACTATCGCTGAGGCAAAGCAGCTTGTTGAGGGCTGCCCGCAGATCAAGTCGGTCAACCTGGGCAACACCAAGCCCAAGGACGAGAAGCGCCCCGATGCTCGTCAGGTCTCTCGTCAGATCTTCCTGACCGCGGCCGAGGAAGCCGATGTGCGCGAGATGCTGGATCGTGGCATTGAGGTCGAGATTCGACCTCTGGCCGATGACCCCAAGGTTGACTGCGCCAGCGTGCTCTAGGCGTTCAATTTCGAAGAGCCTGCGGGTTCTTCGTAGTGTCCTATCATGGAAAGGGGGATGTATGCTTACCCAAGCAATCCTCATCGGACTTATCGCCGCATTTGGTAAGTTCGACTACCAGCTCGGCACCCTCTACGCGTTCCGCCCCATCGTCCTGTGCCCGCTCGTGGGCCTGGTCCTGGGGGACCTGCAGTCCGGCCTCGCGATCGGTGCGAGCCTGGAGCTGCTGTTCATGGGCTCGATCTCCATCGGCGCCTACGTGCCGCCTGATGAGACGATCGGCGGCGTGCTTGCCTGTGCCTTCGCTATCCAGCTGGGCCAGAGCACCGAGGCAGCCATCGCGCTTGCCATGCCCATCGCCACGCTGTGCCTTGCCATCAAGAACATCCTCAACGCCGCCCTGCCGATCCTGGTTGACCGCGCTGATGTCTTCTCCAGCCAGGGCAACCTTAAGGGTGTCTATGCGATGCACTTCCTGATCGGTTCCACCGGTGTCATCATGGCGTTCCTGCTGTGCTCGCTGTCGTTCTATCTGGGTGCTGACGCTATCCAGGGCATGCTCGACTTCATCCCGCCCTTTGTCCTTGCTGGCTTTGGCGTGGCCGCCAACATCCTGCCGGCCATGGGCTTCGCCATGCTCGGCC
>DXZZ01000160.1:0-1945 GCA_019419425.1 Collinsella sp.
CAATTATGTACGCCGCGGTGCTTGAGCTTTCCTTGTGTGGCAAGCTCATTATAGGACGCATTAGCGCTATAATCGCTCTGATAAATATGTCTCGAAGAATGTTCGAGAAAAGCCCAGCTAACGAGCCCGTGGCTTTTGACAAGGAGTATCGATGCAGATTACCTCAGGCCTGCCTGAAGGCTTTAACGCCGGCGCGTACGACATGATTGTCGTCGGTGCTGGATATGCCGGTGCCGTTTGCGCCCGCCGTCTTGCCGAGACCATCGGCTATCGTGTTGCCGTTTTGGAGCGCCGTAGCCACATTGCGGGCAATGCCTATGACTGCACTGACGAGGCCGGAATCCTGATCCACGAGTACGGTCCGCATATCTATCACACCTTTAACGAGCGCGTGCACAATTTCCTGTCGCGCTTTACCAAGTGGACGGATTATCAGCACAAGGTGCTCGCCAACATCAACGGTACCCTTATGCCCGTGCCCTTCAACCATGCGAGTCTCAAGCTCGCCTTTGGTGATGAGCGCGGCGAGGAGCTGTATCAGAAGCTCGTGGAGACCTTTGGCAAGGATGTCAAGGTGCCCATTATGGAGCTGCGTAAGAAGAACGACCCCGACTTGGCCGAGGTCGCCGATTACGTCTACGAGAACGTCTTTTTGCATTACACCATGAAGCAGTGGGGTCAGACGCCCGATCAGATCGACCCGTCGATCACCGGCCGCGTTCCCGTTTTTGTGGGCGATGATGACCGTTACTTCCCGCAGGCCCCCTTCCAGGGTATGCCGCAGGATGGCTACACGGCGCTGTTTGAGCACATGCTCGACCACGACCTGATTGATGTGTTCTGCGACGTGGATGCTCGCGATCTCTTCGAGATCGACGAGACAACCGTCAAGGTCGACGGCAAGGTCTACGGCGGCGAGATTGTCTATACCGGTCCGCTCGATGAGCTGTTCAACCTCGACCTGGGCGCGCTGCCGTACCGCACGCTCGATATGAAGTTCGAGACGCTCGATATGGACCAGTTCCAGCCCGTGGGCACCGTCAACTACACCACGAGCGAGGATTACACGCGCATCACCGAGTTCAAGAACATGACCGGTCAGGTTTTGCCCGGCAAGACCACCATCATGAAGGAGTACTCCAAGGCCTATACGCCCGGCTCGGGCGAGACGCCGTACTACGCCATTCTTGAGCCCGAGAACCGTGAGCTCTATGAGCGCTATCTTGAGCGCGTCCAGAACCTGACAAACTTCCACCCGGTGGGTCGTCTGGCCGAGTATCGTTACTACGATATGGATGCCGTGACCAATTCCGCCCTCGATCTTTCGGATGAGATTATCGCCTGCCATGCATAAAGTCATAACATTCGGTATTCCCTCGTATAACGCCGCTAAGGACATGGACCATTGCATCACCTCCATCTTGGAGGGGAGCAATTATGCCACCGATATCGAGATTATCGTGGTGGACGACGGCTCCAAGGATGAGACGGCCGCCAAGGCCGACGAGTGGGAGGCCCGTTATCCTGGAATCATCCGCGCGGTGCACCAGGAGAATGGCGGCCACGGTATTGCCGTCCTTTCGGGTCTGCGCGAGGCGCAGGGCACCTACTACAAGGTTGTCGACTCGGACGACTGGCTTGACGGCGCTGCCCTTTCGACCATGCTGTCGATTCTGCGCGGCTTTGAAGAGCGCGACCAGCGCGTTGACCTGTTTATCTCGAACTACGTGTACGAGAAGGTTTACGAGGGTACGCACACCGCTATTGGCTACAAGTTTGCCCTGCCGCGTAAAAAGATCTTTACCTGGGACCAGATCGGCCATTTCCGCCTGGACCAGAATCTGCTCATGCACAGCCTGTGCTATCGCACGGATGTGCTGCGCGAGTCCAACCTTCCCATGCCGCCGCACACGTTCTATGTGGACAACATCTACGCCTACGTGCC
>DXZZ01000161.1:0-1939 GCA_019419425.1 Collinsella sp.
CCGGGTCGAGCGCCATCGACATGCAGACGGCATCGGCAAGTGGAGTGGGAATGCCACGCGCCTCGCATTGCTCGTGCATGTCGAGCCCTGGTTTAGGGTCGACTCCCGTCAAGCAGAAGAACAACAGGGCGCCAAGTGCGTAGACGTCGCTGCGTACACTCGTCTGCCCAAACCCATACTGCTCGGGCGGCGCATAGGGTCGCGTGCCAAACTTGACGGTGTCGGCATCGGCGCCATCGCGCCATACGCGCGCGATCCCCAAGTCGATAATCACCAGCGATGAAAACGTCAGGCCTTCATCAGGCGTATAGTTGGCACCTGTCACGATGATATTCGACGGCTTGAGGTCGCGATGGATCACCGGCGCCGACGTCTCCCCCGCCATTGCAAAACCGGCGTGGAGCTCGCCCACGGCATCGCATAGGGCAGGATACAATTCACGCGCATAATCGGGGGTGGCTCCCAGACGGTCCACCAGCACCCCGAGCGTCTCCCCTTCGATGTATTCCATAACCACGTTGAGCTCGTCGCCCACACGACGACAATCGACGATTCTGGGCAGGTGCTCAAAACGCCTGCCTGCCCGCTGAGCGGCAAACAGACGCTCGTATGCCCCGCCGATTTGAGCCGAAGCATCGATGCGTTTACGGACAAAGGGGCCGAGCGAACCACCGCCGGTTCCTTCAAAGTACACGAGCTCGGTTGTTTCAACGGACGAGCGCTTAAGTACACGCTCCACGCGATAGCTGTCGTCGCGATCGAGCGACGCCAGGTGCTCGGCAAGCGCTGCGGTCAGCTCGTCATCGGAATATGTTGGGGTCTGAGTATCCATAGCCTCCATCATAGCGCAGGGCGCAGACACCCCATGGCATCCGCGCCCCGTTCGTTTGCATCGTTGTTCGGCAGCTCCGCCGGCTCAGATATCAACCGCTAACTCACCGTCTCCTCGCCAAAGCGATACAGCTCCTCGTTGACCTTTTGGAGGCTACACCCGCGATCGATGCAAAAGATGATAATCGCATCACGGCGATCCTTGCAGTTAAGGACGCTTACCCCGGCAGCCGTCAGCGCACGGTTGGTCTCTTTGAGCGTCAGCGCCATCGCAAAGGCAATCTGCAGCACCTTATTGCGACTCGGGTGACGCGCACCGGTAAATATCTGATAGCCAAAGGTCTCATTGAGATCGGCCATGCGAACCACGCGCGAGCGCTCCAAGCCCTTTTCCTGCAGCAGCTGTTTCAGGTAGTCCGAAAGCGACGGGGCGGCAAAGTCGTGCTCCCTGATATAGCCATCGATGTTCGGCGCATCGAGAAGCTCATTGAGCAACTCCTCGGTCAGCTTTTTATCGGGCATACGACTTCACCTCCCCCAGTGCATGCAACATGCTAGAAACCGCTTACGTCCGAACGCTCCCAGCTAGCAACCTGGTCGGGAGACACCGTACCCAGCGCCTCGAACTTCCAGGAGCCGCCCGCCTTCAGATGATTGGTGTTTGCAAGAGCCGTTCCAACCTGGTTGCCATCGGCATCATACAGAACATACTCAATCTGAATGTAGCTCTTTTCCTTGTCCGTGTTATTGGTAAGCGTGCCCGTGATCTTATAGGCAAACTGACTGGAGGTGTCTTCAGCCTCGTCAGCAATGGTATACGGTTCTTGCGATTCTTTTTGCTCCTCAGCCTGCTGTGTCGCCTCGGCAGGTTTTGCCGAATCGCTCGCAGACGAATCGGTTGAATTGCCACCCATAGAACCCACGGCACCGACGATAACCAGCACCACGATGACGCCTAGGACAATCTTGCCGATCGGCTTCTTTCCCTCTTTTGCCATTATTCATCCTTCCTACGATCCGGCTACCGTGCCGGCACACAGCACATCGTAGAAAGGATTGAACTTGAATTCATTAGCTGAGGGCTAAGGTTGCGGTAAACGGCCAATGC
>DXZZ01000162.1:0-1918 GCA_019419425.1 Collinsella sp.
CATGAAGATCGGTATCGGTAACGACCACGCCGCCGTCGAGCTCAAGAACATCATTTCCGAGCACCTGAAGGAGCGCGGCTGCGAGGTCGTGAACTATGGCACCGACACCTCCGAGAGCTTCGACTACCCCATCGCCGGTTACAAGGTGGGCAAGGCCGTGGCCAACGGTGACGTCGACCTGGGTATCCTGATCTGCGGTACCGGCGTCGGCATCAGCCTGGCCGCCAATAAGGTCGAGGGCGTACGCGCCGTCGTGTGCTCCGAGCCCTTCAGCGCCAAGCTCTCCCGTATGCACAACAACACCAACGTGCTCGCCTTTGGCGCCCGCGTCGTTGGCTCCGAGCTCGCCAAGATGATCGTCGACGAGTGGCTCGACGCCGAGTTTGAGGGCGGCCGTCACGAGCGTCGCGTTAACCTCCTCAACGAGATCGACCAGACCCGCGGTCTCAAGGTCGTCGACGAGGCCTAAAAACTTACAACGCCATACGCTAGCGACAGCCCCCGCCTGGAATGCACGCACATTCCAGGCGGGGGCTCTTTAGTAGATTTCTAGACATGTCCCAAAAATCTACTGGAATATAAAAGGACGCCGCGGATGGAGTTCCGCGGCGCCCAAGCCACACGCTAACAGCTTTAAGGAGTCAAAGCTGGTTTAGCCAAAGAAGCGCTTGATCTCGATCTCGGCGTTCTCCAGGCAGTCGGAGCCGTGGATCACGTTGGCGTTGACATCGACGGCGAAGTCGCCGCGGATGGTGCCAGGAGCAGCATCAAGCGGGTTGGTGGCGCCCATAAGGGTGCGCATCTTGGAGACAGCGGAAAGACCGGAAACAACCATCTTGACGACCGGACCGCTCGTCATAAAGTCGCAGAGACCGCCAAAGAAGGGCTTGTCGGCCAGATGGGCGTAGTGCTCCTCGACGGTAGCGCGCTCGAGCGTGGTCATCTCCATGCGCTCGATGACAAGGCCGCTACGCTCAATACGAGCAACGATCTCGCCGATCTTGCGATCGCGCACCGCGTCGGGCTTAATCATGATGAAGGTCTTCTCGATAGCCATAAGGTAGCCTTTCAAGTAGGTTCGCGCGTGCCCAAGTCCCATTCCGGCACCCGCCTGGACTGCATCGTAACAGAGTTTTAGCTGCAGTTAAACAAAAAGCTGTTAATTGAAACGCTACAATTAATTGAAGCGTTCCATATGTGTCACTTCTGTTTCGAAGCCCGATTAGAGTACCATCCGACTGCCCATCAACCGCACCGAACCGAGCGGACGGTCGGTTGCCGCCTGCGAACGTACCCCCTTCACAACCTGCCCAAAGGTCCTACAGAAGTTCTCGACAAGCCCCTCCCCCATTACAACAAAATACGGACGCCCACATCAGCAGACGCCCGTAAGAAGCAAAAACAATTTATCAATAAATGGCTAATAAGCCTCAAGCAAACCCTTACTTTGCCCCGTGGCCCATCTCGACGACCTTGGTCAGCGACTCAAACGTGCCTTCGTCGGCCACGAGCTGTGCCTCGGCACGCTCCAGCTGGAGGGCAACGGCGGCAGGAGCGGTACCGCCCTCGGTCGTGCGCGCGGCGACAATCGACGGGATATCGAGCGCCTCGGTAATATCGCGCTCAAAGAGCGGGCTTGCCTCCTGGAACACCTCGAACGGCAGGTCCTCAAGATTGCAGCCGCGCTTCTCGCACATCAGGACTAGATGGCCCACCACGGCGTGCGCCTCGCGGAACGGCAGGCCGCGCTTAGCCAGGTAGTCGGCAACGTCGGTAGCCGCAAGGTGACCCACGCCGCACTCGCGCGCCATGGCATCCTCGTTGACGGTCCAGGTCGAAATCATGCCGGCCATAACGGACAGGCACTGCATGAGCGTATGGGCGGTATCGAGCGCGCCCTCCTTGTCCTCCTGCAAAT
>DXZZ01000163.1:0-1917 GCA_019419425.1 Collinsella sp.
ATTTGCCGTTTAGTGGAGCCGGCATTGCTGGGGCTGCTTGGCCATCTGCCGGTGCTGATTGTGCGGCTGTCCGCCTTTATCGTCGCGGTCGCGATGATGGTCGATGCGGTGTGCTCGTTGGCGAGCTGGCGCCGCCTGTCCGATCAGCTTGAGCGTGTGCGCGCCGACCTTGCTGACCGCATCAATGAGTCGCTTGCCGATGCGTCCGACTCCATGCTCGAGCGTATTCCCGATTCGACGATTGACTCGGTGGCGCAGACGCACATCCGTAGCCGTGCCGTTAACGCGTGGCTGGCGGAGCTGGGCGACGCGGCACTCGATGCCCTGCGTGAGAAGGCTTCGATGCCGACGTTTATCGCGGATGGTGCTCGCGGCCTGGCGCTTGCTGCCCGCCGCGTTGCCGATGCCGCGCCGAGTATGCCGCGTCCGTCGCTCAGTCGTCGCCTTGCCGGCAAGCGCATGAGCCGTCCGGTGCCGAGTGTGTCACTCAGCCGCCGCGACCTACGCTTCTTCAATGCCTTTCCGCGCTTGCGCATCAACCGCTACGAGGGCGTCATCCGAGCCACCAACCTCCGCGATCGAGCCCGCGAGCTGTTCCGGCGCTAGCCAGAGTGGGGCCAAGCGCGCCCTTCTCGTTCGCACATTTCCCGTTCGTTTCGCGCCCGTTGCCGCGCCGTTTCCAAGATTGCGGCGCCGTTTCCATTCGACAACGCAGCGTTTAACAGCGCCGTATCTGGTCTACACCAGTTGCCCCTCGGCCGCATCATGAGCGTCGACAACGTTCATGCGACCAAGGGGGAGCGAATGTACGATACGGGATCGACAACGTTTATGCTCATCTGCACCATGCTCGTGTTTTTAATGACACCGGGTCTGGCGTTTTTCTATGGCGGCCTGTCCAGGCGCAAAAATGTCATCAATACCATGCTCATGTGCTTTGGCACCATTGGCCTGGTTGGCGTGCTGTGGATTGTTGCCGGCTGGTCGCTGGCCTACGGCGGTGACGGCTCGAACCCGTTTATTGGAGGCCTTGACCAGCTGCTGTGCCTGCCGGTGCTCAACCAAGTACTGCAGGCAGCCGAGGGCAATGCTGCCGACGGTGCCGTCTACCCTCAGATCATCAACATCGCCTTCCAGATGGCGTTTGCCATGATCACCGCCGCTATCGTCACGGGCAGCCTGGCAGGTCGCGTTAAGTTTGGTGCCATGACGGCCTTCCTGGGTATTTGGCTGCTTGTGGTCTATGCGCCGCTCGCCCACATGGTTTGGGGCGGCGATGGCTCCTTTATCGGCGACATCATCGGCGCGCTCGACTTTGCCGGCGGCGACGTGGTACACATTTCGTCCGGTCTGACGGGCCTGATTCTCTGCTTAATGCTCGGCCGTCGTCGCGGCTTTGGCATGGTGAGCTACCGTCCGCATAACGTGCCGTTTGTGGCGCTGGGCGCCGGCCTGCTTTGGTTTGGCTGGTTTGGCTTTAACGGCGGCAGCGAGTTTAAGGCCGACGCCGTGGCGGCACTCGCCATCCTCAACACCGTGACGGCCAGCGCGGCAGGCATGGTCTCGTGGCTTGCCGTCGAGCGCGTGCATACTGGTCGTCCCACGCTGGTGGGTGCCAGCACCGGTCTGGTTGCAGGCCTTGTGGTGGTCACGCCGGGCGCGGGCTTTGTCGAGCCGTGGGCGGCGCTGGTCATGGGCTTGATCGTGTCTCCCGTCTGCTACCTGGCCATCAGCCATCTTAAGACCAAGTTCGGCTACGACGATGCGCTCGATGCATTTGGTTGCCACGGCATTGGCGGCATCTTGGGCGGCGTGCTCACGGGCCTGTTCTGCGTGCCGGAGCTTTCGTGGACCGGTAAGGGCGGCCTGTTCTACACGGGCGACGTGTCGCTGCTCATCTCGCAGATTTTGGGCATT
>DXZZ01000164.1:0-1885 GCA_019419425.1 Collinsella sp.
ATACGCAGGTAGCACTCCTGATCGAGCGCGTTGAAGTGCGTGATGAACGGCTTGGCCGTGGCACCACCCTGGATGGTCTGCAGGATGGGGGTCTCGACCTCCATGTAGCCGTCGGACTCCATAAAGCGGCGGAAGGTAGAGAGAATCTGTGAACGCTTACGGAAGGTCTCGCGAACGTCGTCGTTGGCGATCAGGTCGACATAGCGCTGGCGATAGCGGGTCTCCTTGTCGGAAAGACCGTGGAACTTCTCGGGCAGCGGACGAACGGCCTTGGAAAGCAGGGTCGCGCTCTTAGGGGCAACGGAAAGCTGGCCGCGCTGGGTGCGCACGACCACGCCGGTCACGCCCAGGATGTCGCCCAGGTCGAGGGCCTTGAGCGTATTCCAGGCAGCCTCGTCCATGTCGTTGATGCGGCAGAACAGCTGAATCTCGGCAGTCGCATCGCGCACGACGATGAACATGATCTTGCCCTGACCGCGCTTGGCGACCACACGGCCGGCGATCTTCACGACGTCCTCGGTGTCCTCGCCATCGGCAAGCTCGGCATACTTAGCCTCGATATCGGCAACGTAGTCCTCAAGCTCAGAGTGCTCGGGATAGGGGTTCTGGCCCGCCTCGAACAGGGCGGCGCGCTTGGCCAGGCGGGTGGCGCGCTCGTCGTTGAGCGTCGATGCCTGATCGGCGGCGTTCTGGTTCTCTGCCATAAGTTAGCTCCTCAAACTAAAACGCTCCCCAGGATTCGGTCCCAGGGAGCGAAAACATACCTTTACGCGGGACCGTGGTCTAGCGTGCGATCTTGGCGATGGTGTAGACGCGAGTCTTGCCGGAAGGCGTAACGACCTCGACGGAGTCGCCCTCGCCGTGACCGATGATGGCGTGGCCGACCGGAGACTCGTTGGAGATCTTGTGCTCGAGCGAGTTGGTCTCGGTGGTACCGACGAGCGTGACTTCCATGACCTCACCGTTGGGATCGATCAGAGAAACGGTGGAACCGATGGAGACGGTCAGATCGCCCGTGGTGGCAGCAACCTGAGCGTTGGCGAGGATGGCCTGAATCTCGGCAATGCGAGCAGCATTCTGGGCCTGCTTGTCCTTGGCGGCGTCGTACTCGGAGTTCTCCGAAAGGTCGCCGAACGCGCGGGCTTCCTTGATGTCCTCGACGATCTCCTTGGCGTAATCGCCCTCACGCCAAGCGAGCTCCTCGACGAGCTTCTGGCGGCCCTCAGCGGTCAGTACGATCTGGCTTGCGTCCATACGGATATCTCCCCAACTCTGATCAAACAATCAACTGTCAACAAAACGAAAAAGACCGGCTAGCCTGCGGGCAAGCCGGTCAGGTGCTCACCCCAAAGGGATGGGACTACTCTGCGTCCGCGTCGCTGTCCTCTGCCTTCTTTTGCTTGGCAGCAGCGAGCTTGGCCTCGAGCTCTGCGATCTCCTTGTCCTCCTCGGACTGCTCGACCACGACCTCCTCGGCCTGCTTGGTCTCGGCCTTATCGTCGCCCTCCATACCCTCGCGGATATTCTTGACGGTAGAGCCGAGGGACTTGCCGAGCTTCGGCAGGTTCTTGGGCCCGAAGATAATCAGGACAACGACGAGAATAATGATGAGCTCAGGAGCCCTCAGTCCAAACATGTAGACCTCCACAATACAGCGAGACAAGCTCGAATGAGTATACCGCGGGTATCGCGGTATCACAACAATAGCTAAAAAAAGGGACCGCAAGAAGCGGTCCCTCCTCATGCTCTGGTCGGGTTGACTGGATTTGAACCAGCGACCCCTGCGTCCCGAACGCAGTGCTCTACCAAACTGAGCCACAACCCGTTAGCTCGACTATAGTAACAAAGATTTCCGTCGTGTGCTAGAGAAATTTTTACTTCTTTG
>DXZZ01000165.1:0-1884 GCA_019419425.1 Collinsella sp.
CGATGCACAGCAGCTGTTTTTGACCCTGGCTAAACGTGCCGCCGTCCTCGCCGATCACCGTGTCGTAGCCGCCTGGCAGCTGCACGATAAACTTGTGCGCATGCGCGCGCTTGGCGGCCTCGATAACCTGTTCGCGTGTGGCATCGGGACAACCGTAGGCGATGTTTTCGGCCACGGTGCCCTCGAACAGCCAGGTATCTTGCAGCACCATGCCAAAGGCGCGGCGCAGGCTTGCGCGCGTGTAATCACGCGAGGAACGGCCATCGACCGCAATGCGACCGGCATCGATATCGTAAAAACGCAGCAGCAAATTGATGAGCGTTGTCTTGCCGCAGCCTGTGGGACCGACGAGGGCAAAGCGCATGCCGGGCTTGGCATCGATGCAGATATCCTGCAGCAGCTTGCGGTCGGGCACGTAGCTAAAGTCCACGTGTTCAAAGGTCACCTCGCCCTGCGGGGCGGCAAGCTCCACGGCATCTGGCGCATCGGGCTCCTGCTCGCGGGCATCAAGCAGTGCAAAAATGCGGCGCGCCGAGGCGTACGCGGTCTGGATCTGCGTGATGACGTTGGTAACCTCGTTGAACGGCTTGGTGTACTGGTTGGCGTAGGACAGGAAAATCTGCACGCCGCCCACCGTGAGCGCCGCCGGCACGCCCGTGATCACGCCCACGCAGCCGATCACGGCGACCACAGCGTAGATGATGTTGTTGATAAAGCGCGTACCGGGGTTGGAAAGCGAACCCATGAACTGCGCGCGCTCACCTGCCGTATAGAGCTCGGCGTTGAGCGCGTCGAAGCGCGCTTGGGCGTTGGGGCCGTAGGCAAAGGCGTCGACAAGCTTCTGCTCGCCTACGTACTCCTCGATATGACCACCGAGCTGCCCTTGAATACGCTGCTGCGCCGTAAAGCTCTTGTTGGAAAGCTTGGCGATGGCGCCGGCCGCAAAGATGGAAAGCGGCGTGACGAGCACCACCACGAGCGTCATGGCCAGGTTAATGGAGAGCATAAACGCGAGCGTGCCCACGATGGTGATAACGCCGGTGAAAAGCTGCGTGAAGCCCTGCAGCAGACCGTCGCCCACCTGGTCGACGTCATTGACCACGCGGCTCATAAGGTCGCCGTGGGCATGGCTGTCGATAAAGCTGAGCGGCATGCGGCTGAGCTTGTCACTTGCCTCCACGCGCATGTCACGCACCGTTTCGTAGGACAGGCGGTTGACGCAATAGCCCTGCAGCCACTGGAAGGACGCTGCTCCCACCACGACGAGCGCGAGTTTGGTAACGAGCGGCAGCAGCGCATCGAAGTCCACCTGGCCCGCGGCAACGATCAGGTCGATGCCCTCGCCAATGAGGATGGGCGTGTAGAGCTGCAGGATCACCGAGACGGCGGCACTCACAAACGACGCTGCAAACGAGACGCGGTGCGGACGAACATAGCCCAGCAGGCGGCGAGTCACCGCACCGGCGGGATAGCGCTCGGGGTCGCCGGGCTGGCGCGGACCGTCACCCAGGTCGTTGAGGTTATCGTTGCCGGACACGTTGGCCGTCATCGTGGCGACCGAACCGGAGGAAGTGTACGGATTCATTTAGCAGCCCTCCTTTGCGCAGACGGATGCGGGGGCGGTCGGAGCGGACGCGGGCGACGCACTCCCCCGCCGACCCTCGAGCTCCTCGCGGCGCAGCTGCGACTGGCAGATCTCGCGGTAGAGTTGGCAGCTTGCGTACAGCTCATCGTGCGTGCCCAGGCCCGCGACCGAGCCGTGGTCGAGCACGCAGATCATGTCGGCGTCGCGCACGGTCGATACGCGCTGGCTCACGATGACGGTTGTCAGCGGCAGCCCGCCCTCGGCGGCACCGCGCACGCTGCGCTCGCGGATGGCATGGC
>DXZZ01000166.1:0-1833 GCA_019419425.1 Collinsella sp.
CATGGTCGTGGGCATCGTCGGCGCGTTCTTCGGCGTGCTGGCGTAAGGGCCCGGCCTATTATCTGCCCCCAAGGGAAACGGCGACCCGTTGTGGTCGCCGTTTTTTATTATCGAAAGCTAGCTGGAGGTGCTTCGTGATTCGATCTGACAATCCACCCGATAATGGCGTGAGCGGGGCGATGTATCTATTTGGCACGGCGCTCTTGTGGAGCTTTATCGGCATCCTCGTTCACGCCAATTCGCAGTCAGCTCTTTTGATCGGTGCCGTCACGGCAATATTTATGGCGCTCTTTATCCTGCTCGTCGGCAGGCCCGTCCTCCGCGTCAGCCGTCTTATTGTCCTTGTGGCCGTCTGCAACTTCGTGACGGGCACCACGTTTAACTTTGCCAACCAGCTCACGACGGTCGGCAACGCAATCGTTTTGCAGTACACCTCGATGATTTTCGTTATCGTGTATCAATCGCTCGCAACTCGCACGTTGCCCTCGCCTGCGAAGATTGTCTCTGTGGTGGTTGCTTTTACGGGTATGGGACTTTTCTTTTTAGGTGATTTGAGTGCCGAGGGCATGCTCGGCAACTTGCTTGCTGTCATTTCGGGCGCCACCTTTGGGCTGTGCTTCTTTTTGAACTCTCGCCCCGATGCGTCGCCCATGGTGTCCTCGCTCATCTCCTGCGGTATCTCTATGCTGCCGATCGTCTATTTTGCTGGTGCCCTAGACTCCGTGAGACCATTTGAGTGGGGGCTTATGCTGGTGCATGGCCTTTTTTGCAGTGGCCTTGCGAGCGTGCTGTATGCCAAGGGGATCGCGCGTACCAATGCGTTTGCGGCCAACTTGGTCTGCATGAGCGAGGTCGTGCTCGCTCCCTGCTGGTCGGCGCTCCTCTTTGGCGAGGTCTTTCACTGGAACGAGTTTTTGGGCGCGGCGATTATCGTTTTGGTGATTGTAGGCAACTTGGCATCCGATGCCTTTGGCGATGGCTTTCTGGTGGCGCTTGTCCGCCATCGAAACAAGGAGCATGCTTGATGGAATGCGTCTGCCGTTTACGGTAAAAAACACCCCGCTGAGCGAGTGGTATTAAATAGTAAGGACCTGCATACCTATAATTGGTATCAAATCATTTGTACCTGGCATGGGTGTTAGCAGCACACCAGGTACGCTTCGAGCCGTGTAATCGAACTCCCGGAATTGATATCAACAACGTGCGCGACGGGAGTGGCGACGGTTCGAGATTCCTTATTGGGAGGAATTATGCTTGTCCAAGCAATCCTCGTCGGCTTAGTCGGAGCGTTTGGATGTCTCGACTACCAGCTCGGCACCCTCTACGCGTTCCGCCCCATCGTCCTGTGCCCGCTCGTGGGCCTGGTCCTGGGGGACCTGCAGTCCGGCCTCGCGATCGGTGCGAGCCTGGAGCTGCTGTTCATGGGCTCGATCTCCATCGGCGCCTACGTGCCGCCTGATGAGACGATCGGCGGCGTGCTCGCCTGCGCGTTTGCCATCCAGCTCGGCCAGGGTACCGAGACGGCCATCGCGCTCGCTATGCCCATCGCCGTCCTTTCGCTGACGATCGGCAACATTACGAACGCCTTGTTCCCCGTGTTTGTCGACATGGCAGACAAGTTTGCCCTCAAGGGAAACCTCAAAGGCATCTATGCCGTTCATTGGGGAATTGGAATTTGGGGCTGCGTTGAGTACTTCTTGCTGTGCGGCGGCGCCTTCTATCTGGGTTCCGACGCCATCCAGGGTCTGCTCGACTTCATCCCGCCCTTCATCATCGACGGCTTTGGCGTGGCCGCCAACATCCTGCCGGCCATGGGCTTCGCCATGCTCGGCC
>DXZZ01000167.1:0-1795 GCA_019419425.1 Collinsella sp.
GCGTTGCGACCTGCCTGCTGTGTGGCTTGGTTACCGATACCGGCCGTTTTCAGTACCAAAACGCCGATGCCGCCGCGTTCCATGCGGCCTCGCGTCTGGTTGCACACGGTGCCGATCCGGCGCGCGTTGCGCTCGAGGTATACCAGAGCATGCGCGTTGAGTTTTTGCACCTCAAGTCCATCGTTATGGGCCGCATTAAGACGGTGGCCCACGGGCGCGTCGCGTATAGCTACGCGTACCAGAGTGACCTTGAGGCCTGCGGTGTCACCTCGGACGAGTGCGACGGTCTGGTTGACGTGGTGCGCTCGGTGATGGGCGTCGAGGTCTGTCTGTTCCTGAAGGGCATTGAGGGCGATACCAAGGTGCGCGGCAACCTGCGCTCCAAGGGCGACCTCAACGTGTCCGAGATCGCTGCTGCCTTTGGCGGAGGCGGACATCCCGCTGCCGCCGGTTTCTCCAACAACGGAACGATTCTCGAGACGCTTACCGTGGCACTTCCCATGCTGGCCGAGCTGGTGGGGGAGGATCCCGCTTCGGTGACCGTCGAGCTTTAACTTTTTGGATGGTACATGGCTCGTCGTACGCCTTCTCAACTGAATATGCTGCTCGCCGTCGATAAGCCGGTGGGCTGCACGTCCCACGATGTGGTCTCGCAATGTCGGCGCGCCCTCCATGAGCGTCGCGTCGGCCATGCCGGCACGCTCGACCCCATGGCATCGGGTGTCATGGTGGTGGGTGTTGGCCAGGCCACCCGTCTGCTGGGCATGCTAACCCTCGATACCAAAAGCTATGTCGCCGACATCTCGTTTGGCGCCGAGACCAATACCGATGATGCGGAGGGCGAGGCGGTCCGCACCGTGGCTGTTGCCAACGAGCTCCGCGATCCTGCCTATGCCCGTGAGCGCTTGGCCGCCATGCTGGGTCCGCAGATGCAGGTGCCGCCGGCGTTTTCGGCTATCTCGGTCAATGGCGTTCGCGCCTACAAGTCTGCTCGCGAGGGCAATGCGGTGGACCTACCTCCGCGCCCCGTCGAGGTCTATGCCGCCGACCTGATCGCCGTGGGAGGCGAAGGTGATACGTGTGTGTGGACCGTGGCGTTCTCAGTGAGCAAGGGTACCTATATCCGTGCGCTCGCTCGCGACTTGGGCCGCGCCTGCGAGAGCGCCGCGCACATTTCCGCGCTGCGCCGCACGGCCTCCGGTGTTGTTTCCATTGGCGCTTGTCATGCGGTCGAGGAGCTTTCTCCCGAGTCCGCGCCTGGCTTTGCCCTGGATCCCATTGCGGCCCTGGGCGCCACGCGTGTTGACTTGCCGGGCAATCTTGCCGACGACCTGCTCTGTGGCCGACGCATTCCCGTTGAGCGTGCGCTTGCCGATTTCGATACCGCGAAGGCGCCTTTTGCGTTGGTGCTCGATGGGGGACTCAAGGCGCTCGCCCGCATTGAGAGTGGCCGCTTTGTCATGGAGCACGTGTTTCCGCAGGCAATCGGCGGTGTTCGATGATGTTGTCCGCTCGCGAGCTCGCGCGTGTCTTTTTCGCGGGCGAGTCGGACGAGGCTCGCATCGTTGCTGCCGATACGTTTGATGAGTGTGAGCACTTGGGTGCCGCATCGATTGCCATTGGCGTGTTCGACGGCGTTCACCGTGGACACCAGGAACTCATCGAAGCGCTTGTCCGTGATGCCCGTGCCCATGGCTGCAAGGCGGTCGTGGTCACTTTCGATCCCGACCCGGACGTCGTGGTGAGCCCTTCGCCCGCTCAAAAATTGATGACGACGGCCGACCGTCTGCATGCC
>DXZZ01000168.1:0-1786 GCA_019419425.1 Collinsella sp.
CGGTCCGACCGGGCCGCGCGGCAAGGAGATATATTGCCAGACCGGAGGGGCGCCGTGGGCGGGAATCTGGGCGTACATATTTCCTACATATCTTGTGATCCGACTAACGTTTGCCAGCCGTTAACTACCACTCGCCGAGCATCTCTTTATATAAGGCAGTCTCATGGTTAAAGCGGATACGTCCCCCTAGCTAAAGCACAGCCAGCATCGAGCAACTCATCGCGTTCTTCCACCGAGAACCCCTCGGCGTAGACGCGCACCACTGGTTCGGTCCCGCTAGGACGGACCAGCAGCCACGTGTCATCCTCGAATGACAGACGCAAGCCGTCCATATGACTAACGTTTTGCGGCACCTTGCCACAAATCGACTTGGGGTTTACGCCCGGCAGCAGGGTTCGTAACGTTTCGGCATCTTCGGCCTCAAGGCGCAAATCACGTCGACCGTAACTCGTCTTACCAAAACTGTCCTCGAGTTGGTCGACCAGAACGCCCAAAGGCGCGTCCGTCTTTGCCATAAGCTCGCACAGAATCAGACAGGCGAGGATTCCATCGCGCTCGGGCATATGCGCGGCGATGCCGATACCACCGGCTTCTTCGCCGCCCATGAGGACGCCGCCCTTCTTCATCTCCGCCGCTATATATTTGAAACCGACTGGTTTGACGGTCACGCGGCAGCCAAGCGCCTCGGCAATGCGACGCACGAGCGTCGAGCATGAAAGATTGACAACGACGCGCCCCTCCAAATTACGAAATTGAACCAAGTCGCCCAAAACGAGCGCCATGATCTGATGCGGATGTATATATCTGCCGCGCTCGTCAACCGCGCCGATACGGTCGGCGTCGCCGTCGGTCACCAGGCCAGCGCAAGCTCCGTCCTCGATAACCGTGCGCTCGCAAGCGTCCACCCACGGCTCAACGGGGTCGGGGCAGATATCTTCTTGGTCAGGTGCCTGCCCGGCATGAATCTCGTGCACCTCAACGCCAAGCTCGCGCAGCAAGTCGGCTAGATAGCCCTGGGCTGCGCCGCCCATGGGGTCAACAACCACGCGCAGGTGCGCGGCGCGGATGGCTTCGGCATCGACAAACGATGCCACCGCTTGCATATAGTCAGGAATGATATCCGCGGTGCGATATTGCCCCTCGATTCCCATTGGCTCGGGAGCCATGGTCTCTTCGAGCTCTTCGATGACATCCTGGTTGGCGGTCGAGCCGTCACCCATGCGAATCTTGAGGCACAGATAACCCTGCGGATGATGGGACCCCGTCACCATGAGCGCGCCGCACGCCTCACCGTCATAAGCCGCCGCCCACGTAAGGGCAGGGGTCGGAACAGGTCGCGAAGCGAGCACGGCGTCTAGCCCGTGCGCTGCTAGCACGCCCGCCGCAAGCTCAGCGAACTCGCGCGCCAGGGGCCGGGTGTCGAACCCTATATATACCGTTTTGCCCGGATTGGTCTTTTGCCACAACTCGCCGACGGCATCGGCGATACGGGCAACGTTATCGGCAGTGAAGTCCTCATCGACGCGAGCGCGCCAACCGTCAGTTCCAAAATGAATTATCGCGCACACGCGCAGACACCTCACAGTGTTTGGATCATGTTACGCATGGGGTATACCCGCAACATGCACTCGGCAACCTGCCAGCACCAGCATTCACCATTTGGGCAAATGCTGCCGAGGACATGCAGGCAATCAAAACCACCCCTAAAAGGGGTGGTTTGCTCTTAGGGTATAACCCTTGGATTTCCGGCACGCGTCTAAAGGCGCCGGCCCTCACGGGGTTCGGG
>DXZZ01000169.1:0-1775 GCA_019419425.1 Collinsella sp.
CTGCGCGTAAGGTTGTGGACCCCAAGTCTCCCTGTTCGATCATGAAAGCTTGCGGTGGGTGCACGGCGCTCAATCGTCCTTATAAGAAGCAGTTGGCGGCCAAGCAGGCTGCTATGGAGGAGCTGTTTGCTGAGCTCTGTGAGCGCGAGGGCATTAGCGTTGATCCCATTCGCGGTATGGGTGTTACCCTGGGCGACCCGGGCAAGTATCCTGCGCCGCGTGGTTTTCGTCATAAGGCTGCCACTCCCTTTGCTCCCGGTAAGGAGGGCGCTGTCCGCTGCGGCTTCTTTGAGCGCGGTTCGCACAGAATCGTTGCCGTGCCCGAATGCCCCGTCGAGGTACCGGGCGCCCGACAGATTCTTAACGGCATCGCGCGTGAAGCTGAGCGCCTGCACATTCCCGCCTTTAACGAGGACAAGCATCTGGGCTTGCTCCGCTATGCCGTCGTCCGCTGCGGTTGGCGTACCGACCAGATTATGGTCACCCTCGTGACCGCTCAGCGCGACTTGCCGCATGCGCAGGAGTTCTTTGAGGCTGTCGCCGCACTCGATCCGCATATCGTCACCGTTGCCCAAAACATCAACGGACGCCCCGGTAACGCCATCTTGGGTGAGGAGACTCGCATCGTCTATGGCGCCGAGTGCATGCGCGACCAGCTGCTCGGTTGCGAATTCGATATCTCCCCTACCGCGTTCTACCAGACCAACCCGCAGCAGACCGAGCTGCTCTACCAGCTCGCTATCGATGGCATGGATCTGCGCCAGGACGATGTGCTTATGGATGCCTACTGCGGCAGCGGCACCATCGGTCTTTGCGCAGCTAAAGAAGCCCAGAACAAGGGTATCGGAATCATGCTGCTCGGTGTGGAGCGCAACCCGGCGGGCATTGCCGACGCACGCCGCAATGCCGAGCTCAACGGCCTCACCCGCAGCGCTTGGTTTATGGCCGATGACGCCACCGATTACATCCTGGACGCTGCCGATAACAACGAGCGCGTTGACGTTCTCTCCATCGACCCGCCGCGCGCCGGCTCCACACCCGAGTTCCTCGAAGCCGCCTGCGCACTTAAGCCGCGCCGCATCACCTATATCAGCTGCAACCCCGTCACCCAAGAGCGCGACCTACACCAGCTCCTCGACGGAGGTTATCGCCTGCTCAAGATCACGCCGGTCGACATGTTCCCTCATACCGACCACACCGAGACCGTCGCGGTCCTCGAGCGCCGCTAATCCACCGGCACAAGAAAGGGGGCGGCCCGTCTGGACTGCCCCCTTCGCTTGGTTTATGAACTCCGCTACACCCCCTTGCGCAGGTCGCACACGCCGGCTGCCGCCATCTCGCGCAGCAGCGTCTCGCGATCGCGCGTCACGATCAAATCCAACGGGAAGTGAATCTCGTCGAGCATCTTGCGCGCCTGGTCGAGCTTGCCAATGGCCATACCAATGTGTGCGTCGGTCGAGACACCGATCCCCACGCCCAGCTCGGCGCAGCGCTCGGCAATCTTGCGACACACGTTCCAATGCTCGGCATCCGTGCCATGCTCAAGACTATGGTTGTTGATCTCGATGATCTTGTGCTTGGCCTTGGCCGCCAACAGCACCTCATCGATATCGAACGGCACGCCCGTACGACCCGTATGCCCAAGCATGAACACCTTGGGGTGCTCCAGGGCATTGATGTACATCTCGGTCGTCTGGGCGAGCGTCGCGCCTTCAGCGAGCTGCGGGTTATGCACGCTTGCCACCAAATAATCCAAATTACGCGTCACCAAATCG
>DXZZ01000017.1:0-31445 GCA_019419425.1 Collinsella sp.
GGCGGATCGAGCAGGCGGACGACCACATCGCGACCGGACATGGTCTTGAACATCGCCAGGAAGTCCTCGGTCTGAACCTTGAGCAGGTCGGCCAGGGCCTGCTGCTTCACGGCCTCATCGTCAGACAGGATAAAGCTCTGGATGATGTTCTTGCGATCGCCCAGGAACATGTGCTCGGTGCGGCACAGACCGATGGCCTCGGCGCCAAACTCGAGTGCGAGCGCGGCGTCCTCGGGGTTGTCGGCATTAACGCGCACGTGGTTGGCGTGGCCACCGGTCTCGTCCAGACGAATCTCGTCGGCCCAGGACAGGATAGTGTCCAGATCGCCGGTGAGCTCGGCCGAAACCAGATCAACGGCGCCGTCGACGACGATACCCTGGGTACCGTCGATGGAGATGACATCACCCTCATGCAGCACGCGGTCACTGCCCTCGATGTGCACGACCTTCTCGGCGGCGTCGATATGGAAGCGTTCGACGCCGCAGACGCAGGGCGTACCCATACCGCGGGCGATAACGGCGGCATGGCTCGTCTTGCCACCGTGACTGGTTAGGATGCCCTCGGCGGCAACCATGCCCTTCAGGTCGTCGGGGTTGGTCTCCCAGCGGACCAGAATGACCTTATGGCCTTCGGCGGAACGCGCGACGGCGTCATCACTCGAGAACACGACCTCGCCCACGGCGGCACCGGGGCTGGCGTTAAGACCGGTAGCGAGTGCCTCGTACTTCTTGGAGGCGTCGAACTGCGGGTGCAGGAACTGGTCGAGCTGTGCGGGGTCGATGCGGCTCACGGCCTCCTCGCGGGTGATGAGGCCCTCCTCGACCATCTCGATGGCGATGCGCAGGGCGGCGGTGGCGGTGCGCTTGCCCACGCGGGTCTGGAGCATCCAGAGCTTGCCCTGCTCGATGGTGAACTCGATATCGCACATATCGCGATAGTGATCCTCGAGCGTCAGGAACACGCGCTCGAGCTCCTCGCCTGCGGACTCGAGGCCCGGGGTAGTCTTGAGGTCGGCGATGGGCTCGGTGTTGCGGATGCCGGCGACGACGTCCTCGCCCTGGGCATTCACCAAAAAGTCGCCATAGAACTCCTTGGTGCCGTCGGCCGGGTTGCGCGTAAAGGCGACGCCGGTCGCAGAGGTCTCGCCCTTGTTGCCAAAGGCCATGGCCTGGACGTTGACGGCGGTACCGAGCTCGTCAGAGATGCCGTGCTGTTTGCGGTAAATGCAGGCACGCTCGTTCATCCAGCTGCCAAAGACGGCCTGGATGGCAAGGCGCAACTGGAGCTCCGGATCATGCGGGAAGACGGGCTTGCCGTCGGCAACCTCAAGCTCGGGATACAGGGTCGCCTCGACGTTCTCGGAGAAGATGCCCTTAAAGGTCTCGACGAGCTCCTGCAGGTCCTCGGCCGAAAGCTCGGAATCGACACGAACGCCGGCGACCAGGCGGGCCTGGGTCAGAGCGTTCTCGAATAGGTCGGCGTCGACGCCCATGACGACGTTGGAGAACATCTGGATAAAGCGACGGTAGCTGTCCCAGGCAAAGCGCGGGTTCTGCGTCTGCGCGATAAGGCCCTGGACGGAATCGTCGTTGAGGCCCAGGTTGAGGACCGTGTCCATCATGCCGGGCATGGAGAACGGAGCGCCCGAGCGAACCGACACGAGCAGCGGATCGGAGGCATCGCCGAGTTTCTTGCCGCAACGGGCCTCGAGGTCCGCCTCGGCGGCAACGATCTCATCGAGTGCGCCTTCGGGCCAGACGTTGCCGGCACCGGAGTACTCGACACAGGTCTGGCAGGTAATGGTAAAGCCACCGGGAACCGGCAGACCGATGCGGCTCATCTCGGCAAGGTTTGCGCCTTTGCCGCCAAGCACGAAGTTCATGGATTTGTCGCCCTCAGTGACACAGGTGCCCTGGGCGTCGGTTCCAAAACGGTAAACTCTCTTGCAATCGCTCACGATACTTCCCCTTCCATGCGCTTACGCGCACGACCGTGGTAACGAATCGACCCGCCGGATGCGGGCCGTGAGGGAACTATACGGCGGGTTTTGGACAGGCTTGAGCAGAGGGTGCGCGGTTTGGTAAACGTGCTAAAACAGGCGGTAAACGGTAGGTAAAGGTGGTTACCTTATGAAGATACCACTACAGGGAAAGTGCAGGTCGGATGCGATGTTTTTGCTAAATCGCTTTACCATTTATCAGCATTATTTCCAAGTATTCTCTTTGGTTAGCTAAAAGAGCCCCGTCCCAAATTAGCTACCCAAACAACCTTGTCCCAAGTGAGCTACTTTTGTTGAGCGCGGCGGGCGGCACGGCGGGCTCTTGCCTCTTGAATCTCTTCGAGGTGAGCAATGATCTCGGCAGCGCTTTCCTCGATGGCTTTGCCGTCGGTACGCACAACAAAGCAGCCTAAGCGCTTCATGAGGGCACGAGCTTCCTCAAGCTCGCCGCGCACGCTCTCGGGCTCGGCATAGGAGCCGGCAACGGCACGGGCGTAGTCATCGCCCAAGCGGCTATCGCGAATTTCGGAAATCACATCGACGGTCGAAATCAGGCCGAACAGGTGCATCGGGTCAACCTCGTAAATCGACTTGGGCGGCTCCATGCCATGCGCCAGTGGGACATTGGCGACCTTGTAGCCCTGATAGGCTAAATACATCGACAGCGGCGTCTTGGATGTACGCGACACACCCAGCAGCACGATATCGGCACCCGACAGATCGTCGCAACCGCGCCCGTCATCGTGCTCAACGAAATACTCCATGGCCTCGATACGATGGAAATAGCGGTCATCGGTCTTGTGAATCACGCCCGCAACGCACTTGGGCGGCACACCGATGAGCGACGACAGCACGGCAAGCGTCGGGCCGATCAGGTCGACCGAACGGATATGCAGCATACCCAGGTAATCGAGCACGCGGGCGCGAAGCGCCGGATCGACAATGGTATGGAACACGGCGACATCGCGATGGTCGGCATCGACGCGCGGCCCCACAAATGACTTGACCTGCTCCACGGAGGTCACCTTGGACAGGCGCAAAACGCGAAAAGCCCCTTCATCAAATTGCCCGGACGCCGCAAGCACCACCTCACAAGCGGTATCGCCGAGCGAGTCGGAGATAACGATAACGGTGGGACGAGCGGTGACCGGGCAATCCATGCGGGGCTCCTTTTGCGCTTATGCGCAGGCTGGCTTACTTTTTGCGGGCAAGCTCACCGATGTTGGCAATGCCGGAGAAAACGGCCTCGAAGCGGTTGAGCAGCTTAAGGCGATTATCGCGAAGCTGCTCGTCCTTGTCCATGACCATGACCTCATCGAAGAAGCGGTCGATGGGGGCACGCAAAGCGGCAAGCGCGGCAAATGCGGCCGGGTAGTCCTCGGCAGCAAGGGCGGCATCGACGGCGGTCTGAGCAGCCTCGGAGGCGTCGGCGAGCGCGAGCTCGACCTCGCCCATCAGGCTGCGGTCATACTCCGCACCCAGCTCGGGCTTGGAGATATGCGCGGCGCGGGCATAGGCGGTCGCCAGGTTGTCGAACGTCTCAGCGTCGTTCTTGCGGGCCTCGTCGAGGGCGGCGCAGCGGGCGAAGAAGACGGACGGGGCGATGATGTGCACCGCGGAGACGGCGGCGACGGTATCGGCCGGAATCTTTTCGTCGCGGGCCATGCTCACCAGGCGGCCATGGAAGAAGTCACGAACCTGCTGGGCGACCTCGGCGGCGTCGAACTCAATGCCCTGCTCACTGTAGAGTTCGAGGGCAAAGTCGATGAGCGACGTGGGGTCGATCGGCAGACGGTCGCGCAGGATGTTGATAATGCCGATAGCGGCACGACGCAGCGCGTAGGGGTCGGAGGAGCCGGTCGGGGGCTCGCCGATGGCAAAGATACCGGCGATGGTATCGAGCTTGTCGGCGCAGGCCACGATGCAGCCAGCGGTGCCCTCGGGCAGCTCGTCACCGGCAAAACGGGGACGATAGTGATCGCGAATAGCATGGGCGACCTCGTCGTTCTCCCCCATCGCGGTCGCGTAATAACCGCCCATCACGCCCTGCTGGCTCGTGAACTCGACGACGGCGTTGGACACCAGGTCTGCCTTGCACAGGTGTGCGGCGCGAGCAGCGTCGGCGGCAAGATGGGCGCCCAGGTGAGCCTCGCGGGCGATAGCGAGCGCGAGCTGCTCGATGCGCTCGGACTTGGCGAGCACGCTACCGAGCTTCTCCTGGAAGGCAACCTTGGACAGACGCTCACGGAACTCGTCGAGGGAGATCTTCAGGTCCTCCTCGTAGAAGAACTTAGCGTCGTCCAGACGGGCGCGCACGACGCGCTCGTTGCCGTCGATCACGCGCTCGGCATTCTCGGGTTTGCTGTTGGAAACGACCACGAACTCACGCGTGAGCTTGCCCTCGCCGTCATAGATCGGGAAGTAGCGCTGGTTGGTGAGCATGGACTCGCAGATAATCTCGTGCGGGACCTTGAGGAACTCCTCGTCGAAAGTACCGACGAGCACCGTCGGCCACTCGCAGAGGTTAATGACCTCCTCAAAGACCTTCTTGGGGGTATCGACATGGCAGCCGGGACGGGCAGCCTCGACCTCGGCGATACCAGCGAGAATCGCCTCGCGACGGCGCTCAGCAGAGAGCACGCCGGCATCCTCGAGTACCTGCTCGTAGGCGGCGGGGCTGGCGACAACGTGGTCACCGGGGCCGAGCACGCGATGGCCGCGCGTGGTGTTGCCGCTCGTCACGTCGGCAAACGACACGGGCACAACATCCTCGCCCAGAAGGCAGCAAATCCAGCGGACCGGACGCACGAACGTCGCGTGCTCGTGGCCCCAGCGCTGGGAGCGGTAGTTGGGCCACTGCAGGCCGGCAATGGTCTTCTCGCACAGGGCCGTCAGGATCGGGGTTGCCGGTGCGGAGGGAATGTTCTTCTCGGCAAAGACATACTCGCGACCGTCGGTATCCTCACGACGGACCAGGTCCTCGGCAGCCACACCGCACTTGCGGGCGAAGCCCTGGGCGGCCTTGGTGGCGTTACCGTCAGCGTCGAAGGCAATGTTTGCCGCGGGACCGCGCTTGACCTCGTGAACCTCATCGGTCGCGGTGGCAACGTCGGCAACGAGCGCAGCCAGGCGACGCGGGCTCGAGATCACGCGGACCTCGCCGTGGGCCAGACCGGCCTCGTCGAGACCCTTGGCGATCATGGTACCAAGCTGCTTGACGGCATTGTTCAGCGGTGCAGAGGGCATTTCCTCCGTACCGATCTCAAACAGGAAATCCTTAGCGTCTGCCATGGCTTACGCCACCTCGCCTTCCTGGTCGGCATTCTCGTTGACTCCGGCGACCTCGGCCATGTAGGCCTCGCAGCACGCCTTGGCGACGGCGCGGACGCGCAGGATGTAGTTGGCACGCTCGACCGCGGACAGGGCGCCGCGGGCATCGAGCAGGTTGAAGGCGTGGCTGCACTTCATGACACAGTCGTACGCCGGCAACGGCAGCTTGCGCTCCAGGCAGGAATGGCACTCGGCCTCGTAGTCGTCAAACTTCTGACGCATCATCTCGACGTTGGCGACCTCAAAGTTATAGGCACTGAACTCGCGCTCGTTCTCGAGGAACACGTCGCCGTAGGTCATGGGCGTGCCGTCGGGCAGATAGCTCCACACCAGATCGTAGACCGAGTTGACGCCCTGGGCGTACATGGCGATACGCTCCAGGCCATAGGTGATCTCGACGGGCACGGGGTCGACCTCGATACCGCCCACCTGCTGGAAGTACGTAAACTGCGTGACCTCCATGCCGTTGAGCCAGACCTCCCAGCCAAGGCCCCAGGCGCCCAGGGTCGGGCTCTCCCAGTCGTCCTCGACAAAGCGGACGTCATGGTCGTTGGGGTCCAGGCCAATGGCGGCCAGCGAACCCAGGTAGAGCTCCTGGGCGTTGACCGGTGAGGGCTTGATGAGCACCTGGAACTGATAGTAGTGCTGCATGCGGTTAGGGTTCTCGCCGTAGCGGCCGTCGGCGGGACGGCGGCAGGGCTGCGCATAGCAGGTACGCCACTCGGCGGGACCGAGCGAGCGCAGCGTGGTCGCGGTGTGGAAGGTACCGGCACCGACCTCGGAGTCATAGGGCTGCATAATGACGCAGCCCTGCTCGCCCCAGTACTGCTGGAGGCGCAGGATGATGTCTTGGAAGGAAAGCGATGAAGCGTTCATGCCTCTAATATCCCCTCGTCGAAACGATTACACGGTTAGGTACTGTACTATAGCGGTTTTTAGTCAACAGCGCCGATACGGTTGAGCGGCCAGTAGCGCACAAGCGCCACGGCGATCAAGTCGGAGCGGTCGACCGGGCCAAAATAGCGGGAGTCAGCAGAGTTCTCGCGGTTGTCGCCCATCACCCACACGTACCCGTCGGGAACGGTGTAGGGATAGCTCACCTGAGCGCCAGGGGCCTGGACCGAAAGCGGCCAGCTCATGCCGGTCGTATAGTCCTCATCGAGCGCCTGGCCGTCGACGACGACCTTGCCGTCCTGAAGGTCGACCGTCTGGCCGGCCGTGGCAATAACTCGCTTGACGAGAACATCGTGCTCGGAGGTGCCATCGGGGTTGTGGAATACCACAATATCGCCCTGTTTGACGGGCTGACCGAGCTCGAGGCTCACCTTTTGCGCCAGGATCTGATCGCCAATCTCGATCGTGGACTCCATGGAGCCGGTAGGCACCACAAAGGGTTCAACCACAAACGAGCGAATCAAAAAGGTGGCGACGAGCGCAATCGCGACAACCACGATCCACTCAAAGGCACCCTTTAGCACGGAATGCTGCGATGGAACCATTCTCACTCCTCGCTCTGCGAATACGAAGCGTCCAGAATCTCCTGCGCGTATGCGCGCTCCTGGGGCGTAAGCCGTGCCGTCTCGATCAGGTCGGGACGCCAGCGGCAGGTGCGCTCGATGGCATTCTTACGGCGCCAGGCGTCAACCTTGGCATGGTCACCGCTCACGAGCACCGGCGGCACGCCCTCGCCGTTGAATTCAGCAGGGCGAGTGTACTGCGCATACTCGAGCAGGCCTCCGTCCTCGGCGGTCGAGAACGACTCGTCGACGTTGCTCATCTCGTCACCAAGGGCGCCGGGAATCAGGCGTACGACGGCATCGGCAACGACCATAGCGGGAAGCTCGCCGCCCGTGAGCACGTAATCGCCGATCGACAGGCGCTCGTCGGCATACGCATAGGCACGCTCGTCGACACCCTCGTAACGGCTGCACACAAACAGCAAGCGCTCGCTTTTGAGCAGGCGCTCGGCCACATGCTGTGTAAAGGGCTCGCCACAGGGGGTAAAAAACACCACGGTGGGCTTAGGACCCTCGAAGCTAATAGCCTCGATGGCCTCGGCAATAGGCTCGACCTTCATGAGCATGCCCTGCCCGCCGCCGTACGGCTCGTCATCGACGGTACGATGGCGGTCGTGCGTCCAGTCGCGCAGGTTATACGCCTTAAAATCAAAAAGGCCGGCCTTGCGGGCGCGGCCCAAAATCGATGTGGACATGACGGGCTCAAACATCTCGGGAAAGACCGAAAGGGTCTCAATCAGCATGTTGTCCTCCCTACTTGTCCATATCGATCAGGCCGTCCATAACGTGGACGGAAATTGTTCCTGTGTCGGGAAGATCGAGCACAACCTGCTCGATCACGGGAATCAGTACCTCGCCGTACCGATCACCCTCGACAACCCAAACATCGTTAGCGGGCGTCGACATGATCTCGACGATCGTGCCGAGTGAACCGAAGCGCTCGTCGACCACCTCGCGACCCATCAGGTCGGTATAGGCGGCGTCGAGTGAATCGAGCTCAAAATCGTCACGATTTGCCAACACATAGCATCCCGTGATGCCCTCGGCGGCCGTCAAGTCGTCAATGCCCTCAAACAAGACCAGATCGCCATCGCCCGTATCGGTGACGGACACGACCGTGCAAAAGCGGTCGCGCTTGAGCGCCGGCGGCGTCAGGGCGACGCGCATACCCGGCTCTAATACAGAAGGAAGCCCCCGCAGCGGCTGCGCGAGGACCTCCCCCTTCCTTCCGTGCGGCTTGACCACACGGGCGATGTTTTTGTACTGGGACCTCAAGGTCCTAGCCCAGAACCTCTACCTCGACAGCAGTGTCGAGGCGAGCGGCCAGTGCACGGGCGAGCGTGCGAATGGCCTTGATGGTACGGCCACGACGGCCGATGACCTTAGCGACGTCATCCTCGGCGACAGAAACCTCGATCGTAGAGGCGTCGTCACCATCGATGACCTCAAGGCTCACGGAATCCGGGTCGTCGACGATCTGAACAACGAGATATTCGACGAGATCGGCGATGCGATCTGAGAGCATTGCCTCACCCTCGAGCTGTGCAGCGTCAACCTCAGGCACGATTTACTCCTCGGCGCCCTCAGCGGCCTCAGCGGCAGCCTTAGCGGCCTCGGCCTCTTTGGCGAGCTGCTTCTTGGACTTCTTGACGACGGTCTCGGTCTTCTCGCCCTCGTTGGCGGCCTTGACCAGAGCGGCGACGGCGTCGGTGAGCTGAGCGCCCTTGGACTGCCAGTCGGCGATCTTCTCGAGGTCGAGGTTGATGGTCTTGGGGGCGGTCATCGGGTTGTAGCGGCCAACCTCCTCGATGATACGACCGTCACGCGGAGCGCGGGAATCGGCGACGACGACACGGTAGTACGGACGCTTCTTAGCGCCGTGACGAGCAAGGCGAATCTTGACTGCCAAAGGAAACTCCTCCAACCAAGCAGCTTTAGGCTGCAACTACAAACAAACAGTTGAACATAATACGCCATCGACGCGGGCAGGTGAAGTCCGTGAGACCAACTTCTTCGGTGTAGTCGAGGGCAAATCCATATCTTAGACAAGAATTCGGGATTTGCAAGCACATACACGCACCCCACATGAGCTGCGCGGTATACTCATGACATGGAAAGACGCGAACATACATACGGTTATGAGGATGCCATGGGCGTCACGCCGCCCCCCTGGACGGGTCCGGCGGTGGGCCTGATGGACCTCGATGCGTTTTTTGCGAGCGTGGAGATGCTCGACCACCCCGAGTGGCGCGGAAAGCCGCTCATCGTGGGCGGAGACGCCGATTCGCGTGGCGTCGTGTCCACGTGTTCGTATGAGGCACGTCGCTTTGGCGTGCACTCTGCCATGGCCTCGGCCGAGGCGCGGCGCTTGTGCCCGCAAGCCATTTGGACGCACGGGCACTTTGATCGCTACCGAGAGGTGAGCGCGCAGGTCATGGCAATTCTTGCCGAGGAGACGCCGCGCGTTGAGCGCGTATCCATCGACGAAGCCTTTATCGATATCACACCGGGTCGCTTTGCGCCCGAAGACCCGCTACTGGTTGCGCGGCGTATAAGCGACCGCGTGGCAGCGCTGGGAGTGACCTGCTCCATTGGCGTGGGCTGCAACAAGACGGTCGCAAAGATCGCAAGCGAGCGTGACAAGCCGTTTGGATTGACGATTGTGCTCCCCGGGACGGAACAGCGCTTTTTGGCCGCGCTACCAGTGTCTGCCATGAGCGGCATCGGGCGCTCGGCCGAGGAACGACTGCGCCGCATGCGCATCTACACCCTCGGCGAGCTATCACGTGCACCGGAATCCACCTTGGCCTCTATTTTTGGCGTCAACGGCGAACGCATGCGCCAGCGTGCGCTGGGACTCGAAATCTCCGAAGTCACAAGTCTCGATGAAGAGCGTGAGGTTAAATCGGTGAGCAATGAGCGCACCTTTGCGAAAGATTTGACTGAGCGCGGGGACATCGAAGCGGCGATTGCGCTGTTGGGCGAGTCAGTGGGACGCCGCCTGCGCCGTCAGGGACTGACGGGCGCCACGGTGACGCTCAAGCTCAAGTATTCGTATGGCAGCGGGCGTACGGCACAGCGCCGGCTGCCTCATCCGACCGACGATGAGAACATCTTCGTGGCGGTTGCGCTCGAACTGCTCGACAACATCTGGCAGGAAGGCACGCATGTTCGCTTAGCGGGCATCGGCATGAGCGACTTCGACCACCAAGGCGGCATCCAGACCGACCTGTTCTGCGAAATCGACGACCGCGGAGCCCAATCCAGCGACCGTCGCGACCTCTCGGTTGCTATCGACGCCGTCCGAGACAAGTTCGGCGACACCGCCCTATCCTTCGGCCGCCAATCCCGCTTCAACGATTAACCGCCTTTGGGCAAAAAGAAAGCCGGGCAGGTACGGAAAACCGCAACTGCCCGGCAAAATGCGCGAGGCTAGCTAAAAGCCCCGTATCAAATGAGCTACTAGAGGAGGTTGAGGGGGAGCTGGGGGGCGTCACCCCAGAGCTTTTCTAGGCGGTAGAAGTCGCGGGCTTCGGGAGTGAAGACGTGAACGACAACCGAGCCGTAGTCCATGAGCATCCAGGTCTTCTGCTCGCGGCCCTCGATGGAGAACGGATGCTCGCCGCAAGCCGCGGCGACCTTCTCCTCGATCTCGTCGACGATAGAATCGACCTGGCGGTTGTTGGTACCGGTGGCAAGCACAAAGTAGTCGCACACGTCGGAAAGCTCGGTCAGGTCGAGCACCTGCACGTCCTCGCCCTTCTTGTCGTAGGCAGCCTGCGCGGCGGCGCGGGCGACATCCTCGGCGGCGACACCGCTCGCGGACAGCGAGGCGGCGGTGCGGTCGGACGTGGCAACGAAACTCTTGTGCTCCACACCTTCAAGAATCTGCTCGTCAGTCATGGTCTCGTCGGCCATGGAATACCTCTTTCTAGACACACCCGAGCTAGCGCAGCTGGGCGTAATGGTTGTAAATCGTAATAGCCGTGGGATAAAGATAGCGCCCGGACTGGATCACATAGACCAGACCCTGCGCAAAACAGGAGAAGAACAACTCGTCAAGCGTCGACTCCCCCACCATCTTGCGCAGCGCATGGGCATAGTCGCCGTGACGGTTGGGCTCGATGGCATCTGCCACAAAGACCACCATATCGAGCGGCGTCATGTCGCAGGCGCCAACGGTATGACGGTCGACAGCCTGGAAAACAGCAGGCGATAGCTCGGGAAAAAGCTGCGGAAGCTCATAGGCGGCAACCGGGCCATGCAGCAGCGGTGTCGCGGCCGAGGGAGAGCCGGCAACCTTGATGCCGTAGTGCAACGCGCGGGCCACGAGCTCGTCGTCGGAGAGCACCTTATCCCAGTCGTGAATCAGGCCGGCGGCAGCGGCATCAAAGCGGTCAACGCCGTAGACCTCGGCCAAATGAAGCGCGGTCTCGGCAACACCCAGCGAATGCATGTAGCGCTTGCGCTTATCCTTCATACGCACATCAAGCAGCTCTTGAATGCGCTTGAGCAGCGCGCGCTCATCGCCTTCAAACTGATCCTCTACCGACAACGTAGACCCCCATCACTCAAAATCTTCTTGACCCAGATCGGTATACAGCCCGCGTTTACGAATATAGCCGAGCACGGACTCGCTCGTAAGATAGCGCACGCTCATGCCACGGGCAACTCGCTTGCGAATGTTGGTCGAGCTAATCGCCAGCGCCGGAATCTGAATATAGCGCACGTCGAACGGCAGCCCCGACTCTTTGATTCGGGCACGCGCCGTATCGATATCAAAGCCCGGTCGCGTCGCCGCAATAAAGGTAGCAAGCTCAGCGATTCGTTCGGCATCATGCCAGGTCACAATATCGATAATCGCGTCGGCGCCCGTAATAAAGTAGAGCTTTACCTGCGGCGGGTAAAAGTCGCGAAGGGCATGAAGCGTATCGGCAGTATAGGTCACGCCCGGACGGTCGATCTCGAAACGGCTCGCCAAAAAAGCCGGATTCGCGGCGGTGGCGAGAACCGTCATGGCATAACGGTCCTCAGCAGGCGTCACCGGTTTGTCGAGTTTAAAGGCAGGAGAGCCGGCCGGCATAAAGAGCACAGCGTCCAAGTCGAGCGACTCGCGCGCCTGCTCGGCAGTCACCAAGTGCCCGTAATGAATCGGGTCGAAGGTGCCACCCATAATGCCAAGCCGAAACTCTTTGCCCTCTTTAATGGGCAGCTCGGGCAAACCGATTCCACCGCGCAGCGACATGGCTTACTCGCCCTCCGAGGTCTCGGCATCGTCCGCGGCATCCGCCGCATCGACAACCTCGACGCCCTCATCCGGAGCATCGGTCACGTCAAGGGCCTCAACGGCAACGTCCTCGCCAGCGTCCTCGAGCTCCTCGTACTCCGAGAAGTCCTCGGCGCCCTCAAAGTCAAAGGCGCGCTGGCAAATGCGGACCTCGTCGCCCGCACGGCAGCCGGCCTTCTCGAGCGCGTCGTCAACACCCATGCGCGCAAACTTGTGCTGCAGGTAGATGACGGCTTCCTCGTTTTCCCAGTCGGTCTGGATAACCATGCGCTCGATGGCGCGACCGACCACGCGGAAGGCACCGGGCTCTTCCTGAACAATGCGGAAACGCTTCTCGCGCTGCAGGCGACGGCGCTCCCACTCCTCGTCGCGAAGATCGACCGGCTCATCGGAGACCGCCAGCTCGGCGCGCAGCTTAGCCACCTGCTCGCCCACGGCAAGCATCAGCGTGTTGAGGCCGGCGCCCGTCACGGCGGACACGGCAAAGAACATATGTCCATCGTCGAGCGCGGCGCGCTTAAGGTCGGCAATCTTGTCGGCCGTGCCCGGCGCATCGCACTTGTTGGCGACGACGATCTGCGGACGCTCCGAAAGCTCGGCGCCATACTGCTCGAGCTCACGGTTGATGATGCGGTAATCCTCAACCGGGTCGCGATCCTCAAAACCGCCCGTCATGTCGATGACATGCATGATGAGCGCCGTACGCTCGATGTGGCGCAGGAACTGGTGGCCCAAGCCCTTGCCCTCGCTCGCGCCCTCGATGAGGCCGGGGACGTCGGCAACGACATAGGAGTACTCGCCGGCACGCACCATACCCAGGTTGGGCACGAGCGTGGTAAACGGATAGTCGGCGATCTTGGGTCGGGCGGCACTCATGCGCGCGATAAGCGAGGACTTGCCCACCGAGGGGAAGCCCACGAGCGCGGCATCAGCCATGAGCTTCATCTCGAGCTCAATCCAGTGCTCCTCGGCCGGCTCGCCCAGCTGGGCGAATGCGGGCGCGCGGCGCACCGACGTCACAAAGTGCGTATTGCCCAGACCGCCGGCACCGCCGGGCGCCACAACGACGCGCTCGCCATCATGCACCAAGTCGGCAATCTCGAACATCGGGGTCTGCGTCTCGGGGTCGAGCTCGCGCACCACGGTACCCATGGGAACCTTGAGAATAAGGTCCTCGCCGCTCTTACCGTTACGACGGGCACCCTGCCCGTGCGTGCCGCGCTCGGCGCGGAAGTGATGCTTAAAGCGGTAATCGATCAGCGAAGACAGCTGAGCATCGGCCTGGATGACGACATTGCCGCCACGACCGCCGTCGCCGCCATCGGGGCCGCCCTTGGGGACAAATGCCTCGCGCCTAAACGACATGCATCCGGCTCCGCCGTCGCCGCCGCACACGTTAATGCGGCTGATATCGGTGAACTGTGACAACAGAATCGCCTCCTACAAAAAGAGGGAGACCCTTGAATCCTAAAACTCAAGTGCCTCCCACATATGTGCTCTATGAAGGGTGAATTACGCGTTCGCGAGCGGGCGTACGCTGACCCTGTGCTTGATACCCTTGTGGAACTCAACGGTACCATCGACCAGCGCGAACAGCGTGTCGTCCTTGCCACGGCCAACGTTCTCACCCGGGTGGATGTGAGTGCCGTGCTGACGGACGAGAATCGTGCCCGTGGTTACCGTCTGGCCGGCATAGCGCTTCGTGCCAAGGCGCTGACCGCGGGAGTCACGGCCATTACGGGAGGAACCGAGTCCTTTTTTGTGTGCCATTGTGTATACCTACTCTTTCGTTACGAGTGTAATCTACTCGGCGACGGGAGCCTCGGCAACAGCCTCGGCCTCTGCCTTGACAGCCTTCTTGGCGCGGGACGTAGCCTGGACCTTCACGATCTTCAGCTTGGTGAGCTGCTGACGGTGACCCTTCAGACGACGATAGCGCTTACGCTTGTGGAACTTGAAGACCAGCTGCTTCTCGCCCTTGAACTGCTCAACGATCTGAGCGGTAACCTTGGCCTTGGCCAGCTTGTCGGGATCGGTGACGATCTTCTTACCATCGTTGAGGAAGATGACCGGCAGGGTGACCTTGTCGCCCTCATTGCCCTCGATCTTCTCGACGGTGATGACATCGTCGGTGGCGACCTTGTACTGCTTGCCGCCCGTGTTAACGATTGCGTACATGTTTACTTGCCCTTCATGCATCAGTTAGTGCAACAGCCGAATATAGTAGCAGGCGATAATACCCCCGTCAACGAGTATGTGGAGCAAATCCACAAGTTCGCACAGGTATGGGGCTGACGAGTCGGCCCTCGTCGTCCTCGCATGCTTGATTCTGACGCTCGACATCGTAGGAGCAGATGGTCACGAGGTCTTGCATACCGGTGGAAACAATAGGTGCATCCACGCCCGGGGTCAAGCCCTGCAACAAAACATCAGCAGCAGAAAGCAAAATTTCCGGACGCATGGAGCCCTCGTTGTCGGCATGGGTGTCGAGCATGAGCACCAAATGGTCCGGGCGCTCCCCCGCCGTGAGCTCATAGCCCACGAGCGTGTGATCCAAATCCAAGCGCTTGCTCTTTTTGCCGCGCGCGTAGTCGATGCCATGGTCCGCGCGCAGCGTGTCGATCGCACGACGCACCTCGTCGGCGCTTACGGGCGCCTCGGGATCCAAGTGCAGGTCGATGCGATACGACAGACGCGTGAGTTGCGCCGTCAACGCCGGCGTGCGCACGTCGATATACGCCGCCTCGATGGGCGCCAGATCGGCCGGAGACGCCGCAGCCAGGCGCCCAAACGCCTCGTCGAGCGCCACGAACTCGGTCATAAACAGGTCATACCACTCGCAGATCGACGACGTACCCACCGGTAGCGCCGAAGAGAAGCCCACTCGCATGTGCGGAGAGAAGCCCTGCGTGACGGCATAGGGAAGTCCCGCACGGCGCACGATGCGCTCAATGGTATGGATTACTTCGAGATGGCCCAGGTGCTTAAGGCGATCGCGCTTGCCATAGCGAACACGAAGTCTAAAGAGCGTGGGGTTGTCGGTCAGGCGCTCACTCATGCGCGATCACCCATCAATACATTCTTGGCGTGGAGCGTGGGGCAGATTCCGCAGCCGGTGCACGACGTGCGAGTGCAGTCGGGAGTCGTGACACCCTCGAGCGAGCGACGGTACTCGCGCTCGAGGAAGCCGCGCGTGCAGCCGGGGCTCACATGCTCCCACGGCAGACGCCAGTCCAACTCATAGGGCAGGTGCACAAGCTCATTGAGGTCGATGCCGTTTTTGGCAGCAGCCTCCTTCCAGTTATCGAGCGAGAAATGCTCTACCCAGGCGTCAAAGCGAGACCCCAAGCGCCAAGCATCGATGATGACGGGCGTCATGTCACGACCGGCGCGGGAGAGCGCGGCCTCGATGAGCGAGGTCTCGGCATCGTGGTAATGCACGCGGACGGCACGGTTGCGAACGCTCGTGATAAGCAGCTTCTGGCGACGCTTGACGTCGTCGTAGTCGAGCTGCGGGCACCACTGGAACGGCGTGGCAGCCTTGGGAATAAAGACCGAAACCGAGATCGACACCGAGATCGAGCCGCGACGAGCCTTGGGCACCACGGAACGACCGAGCTCCAGCACGTGATCGGCCAGATTGGCGATGGCCACGATGTCCTCGTCGCGCTCGCCGGGAAGGCCCATCATAAAGTAGAGCTTCATGCGGTTCCAGCCGGCCTCGAAGGCCGCCTTGGCCGCACGGTCCAGGTCCTCCTCGGTCACGTTCTTGTTAATGATGTCGCGCATGCGCTGGCTGCCGGCCTCGGGCGCGAACGTCAGGCCGCCCTTCTTTTCGCCGGCGACCGACTCGGCCATATCCACGCCAAACGAATCCAAGCGCTGCGACGGAATAGATACGCGAATACCCGTATCCTCCAGGCGACGGTTGAGCCTGCCGAGCACGTCGCGAATGCAGGAGTGGTCGGTCGTGGAGAGCGAGGTCAGCGACACCTCGTCATAGCCGGTCTTTTCCAGACCCTGAATCACCGACGAGACGATCTGGTCGGCCGAGCGCTCGCGCACCGGGCGATACGTCATGCCGGCCTGGCAAAAACGACAGCCGCGGGCGCAGCCGCGCAGGATCTCGATAGACAGGCGGTCGTGGACCAGCTGCGCATAGGGTACGCACGACTGCGACAGCGGATTCGTGGCGCCGAAATCCTCGACGACGCGCTTGTAGACCACGGTCGGCGCATCCTTGCCTTCACGCGGCACGGTGTAGCCATGCGGCGAGCAGGGCTCGTCGTGACGAACCTCATAGAGCGACGGCACGTAGTTGCCGGCAATGGATGCAAGCTGCTCAACAATCTGCGCGCGCGGGACTCCTTCGTCGCGCAGGCGGCGATGCAGCTGGCAGGTCTCGAGCAGCGATTCCTCGCCCTCGCCGATGAGGATGGCATCGAAGAAGGCCGCGTACGGCTCAGGGTTGTACACCGAGGGACCGCCGGCGATGATGATGGGGTCGTCTTCGCCTCGGTCGGCCGCTAACAGCGGAATGCCAGCGAGATCGAGTGCCTCGAGGAAGTTCGTCACCGCCATCTCGTGCGGCACATGCAGACCGACGATATCAAACGAAGCGACCGGCGCTGCACCTTCGAGCGACAGCAGCGGAATGCCCGCCTCGCGCATGGCGTCACCCATGTCGGGCCACGGCACATAGCCGCGCTCGCAGGAGATGCCCTCGGCCTGGTTAAGAATGTTGTAGAGGATGGCGATACCCTGGTTGGGCAGACCAACCTCGTACACATCCGGGTAGATCAAGCAGCAACGGTAGTCGGCATCGGCCTTGGAAAGCGTGCCCCACTCGTGATCGATATAGCGACTCGGTTTTTCGACCTTGGCGAGCAGCGGCTCAATTAAATGAAAACAGTCTTGGTATGCAACGCGCAACGGAAAACCCCTAAGCAGCGAGATCGGATGCGTCTTGGTAGGACGCCATAGGACGGGTAGCACCCGCGACCGTGGTCACCAGATCGCGAACGCGGGAGAACGTGGCAGTGACCACCTCGTTGGCACGGCTGTAGTCGACATCGCGCTCGTAGAGCGAAACGAGCGCACGGCCCATGCCATAGGTGCCCGCGGCAGCAGTGAGCGCCTTGACGGCAAACCCAATATGCGGCGTCTGCTTGACGAGTGCGCGGGTGACCGCGCGGATCACAAGACCGCCGGCAAGCACGCCCGCGACCTCATAGCCGCGCTCAGGCTTAATGCCGCGTCCAAAGACGGCAGCGAGCTCAAAGAGCATGCCCACCTGCGCCAGCGCCATAACGGGATAATCGGCGCCCGGCAAAAACACCAGCGCACCGGTCGCCATATTGGTGAGCGCGCACGAGGTGATGATACGATTGGCCGCCGCGATGCGCATAAAGGCAAAGTTCGCCGCAAAAGCCGTTTCCTTTTCGGTGCGATCGAGAATCCAGCGGGCAAGCGTCTCGAGCAGATACGTCTTATCGGTTGCCGCCACCACGCCGAGCATGGGCGTGGACTCCTCGATAAACGGCACCTCCACAGCAGACTCGGCAAGCACGCACACGGGCGCGCCGGCGATCACGAGCTCCTGCACGGCACTCTCCAGGCGGTCGGAACCACACGAGAGCACCAGTACCACATCGGTATCGGTCTTTGGAGCAATTCGCTCCTCCCCCAGACGCTCGACGCGCACAATGCCCGAGGTCGTCTGCGGCACAAAGGCGTCACGCACCGTCTCGGCCAGAAAGCGCGAGGCAGACGAATCCAGATAGACCGAGACGCGCACCGGCGTATCGGAATCCTTCTTAACGGACGCGCCCATCTTAAAAGCGCGGGTCAGCTTATCTACGGGAATTTTCATAGCAAACCCCTCCAGCGGTTACGCGGCGCCCGAACGATGCCGCCATATGGATTGTACGATACCCACCGTCAGCAGCTGAATCATCATCGAAGACGAACCGAAGCTAATAAACGGTAGCGGAATACCGGTAATCGGCATCATGCCGATGCACATGCCGATGTTTTCGAAGGTCTGGAACGCCCACATGCCAACGATGCCCACACACGAAAGACGCAAGAACAGCGACTCACACTTAAAGGCGACGCGAATCGTCGAAAAGATCAGCAGCACGTAGAGGCACAGGAGCAAAAAGGAACCGCAAAAGCCAAAGGTCTCGGATAGGAAGGCGAAGACAAAGTCGGTGTGGAACTCAGGCAGAAAGCCGCCGGCCGACTGCGTCGCATGGCCCAAACCCTTACCAAAGAAGCCGCCCGAGCCAACGGCGATAAGCGACTGCTGCAGGTTGTAGGCATCGTCCGAATCGGCATTATCGGGGTCGATAAAGACCGTCAGGCGGTTCATCTGATACTGCTTGATGAGCACATCGTGGCCGAGCAACGAATCAAAGACCGAATCGAGCGCCAGGACGAGGGCCACCAGGCCCACAAGCAGGGCCAGGGTCGACAGCACCCATTCGCGGCGCGCACCGCTCATGCAGATGACGATGGCGCCCGAGACCAGCACGACCAGGCCCGAGCCCAGGTCGCCCATGGCAACGACGGCCAAAAACGGGATGGACAGCATGCCGCAGAGCTTGACGTAGTCGCGAACGGTATCGATGCGGCCGTTATACTGCGAGCCAAGCGTGGCGATAAAGAAGATGGTGATGAGCTTGGCAAGCTCGACCGGCTGGAATGTCAAGCCGATACCGGGAATCTTGATCCAGCCCGTCATGCCCAGACCGCCCGTATAGGACAGACCCGGAATCTTGGGCGAGAAGATCACGATCAGGTCGATGACGAGCAACGCCGTCGAAAAATTGGAAATACCGCGCAGATCGGTACGCCAGACGAGCACCGCAAGCACCGCGCCAATGCCAATGCCCAGCAGGTGGCGCGAGAATGAGGCGTCGGCCTTAAACTGTGACGCCGACCAAATAATGATGGCGCCATAGGCAACGAGCGCGACGGTAGCCAGCAGCACACCGATATGCACCTTTTGGCGAAACGTACCGCGCGAGGCCGAAAGTTGCTTGTTGACGCGGTCCAGGCTGCTGCGAGAGCCGGTCTTGGTTGAACGGAACAGATCCGCCGGAGAAAAATCCATCGCAACCTCCTATCGAACCGAAGAATCGCCCGAGGCCGAAGAGGTATCGGGCTCGTCATAAATCACGCCGAGCACGTCGCGCACGACATGCATCGCGGTATCTGAGCCACCGCCGCCCTGCTCCAGGACAGTAGCGATGACATACTTGGGATCATCGGCCGGTGCATAGGCGCAAAACCACGCGTATTCGTCCTCGCCGCTTTTCTCGCCCGTGCCCGACTTGCCGTATACCTGCGGCGTCAGGCTGCCAAAGTGAGCCGCCAGGGACGTCGATGCCGTGTAAATCACGTCGTGCATGCCGTTGCGAACAAGAGTCAAATCCGAATCGCTGTTGATCTTGGCCACCAGGCGCTTCTTCTTGCCCTTGCCGTTGTACTTATAGGCATCGCCGTCGCCATCACGCGACACGGCAGACAAAAACACGTGAGGCACGTACTGTTTGCCGCCGTTGGCAAGACCCATATAGGCGCACGCCATCTGCAGGGGCGTCACCAGGATGTCGCCTTGGCCGATAGCAATGTTGGTCATATCGCCGGCATTCCACTTGCGGTCCTCGGCAGAGGCGTCGGTAAAGTACGACTCTTTCCACTCGGCATCGGGAATACGGCCCGCGCCCTCACTCGGCAGATCGATACCGCAGGTCTTGCCTAGGCCCCAGCGACGAAAGACCTCCTGCAGGCCCTCGGAATGTTTCTCGTCATAAAAGAACGCCTTGCCCATGTCGTAGAAGACGGGGTCGCACGAGTTGGCGATACCCGACTGCAGCGTCATGGTGCCGTGGCCGGAATGCAGCCAGCAGTACTTGCCCCACGACTTGCCCAGACCCGTCCAATAGCCCGTGCAGTTAGTTGTCTGCGTTGAAGTGTAGGTTCCAAACTCAAGACCGGCCAGTGCCGAGAGCGGCTTGATGGTCGAGGCCGACATGTACTGTCCGCTGATGGCACGGTTGAGCAGCGGGTGCGAGCCCTTGTCGTCGTTGAGCTCGGTCCACACGTCGTTGGAAACGCCGCCGATAAACACCGACGGATCGAACTTGGGCTCGCTCGCCATGCCAAGGATCTCGCCATTGTTGGGATCGAGACACACCACGGCGCCGTTGCCGGCATTGCTGTAGCCAGTGGTCTTGGCAAGCTCGATAGCACTCGACAGCGCCGTCTCACAGGCCTGTTGGATTTTAAGGTCGAGCGTGAGCTTAATGTCGGAGCCGGCCTTCGCGGGCACGGCACCGGCCTGACCGGTCACATTGCCCGAGGCATCGACCTTGACGGTCTGCTCGCCACGAATACCCTGCAGCAGGTTTTCGTAGTAGCTCTCAACGCCCGCTTGACCCACGATATCGCCCGACTGGTACGTAATCCGGCCAGCAGAAGCATCATCATCACCAGAGGTTTTCTTATTCTGGGCCTCGAGCTGCTCGGAGGTAATGGTGCCGGTATAGCCCAAGATATGGCATGCCGTCTCGCCATATGGATACTGGCGCTCGGTACGCTCGGCAATCTTGACGCCCGGGAACTCGCCGGCGTGCTCCTGAATATAGGCAACCGTGGAGCGACGGACGTCCGTCGCGATGGTATGCAGGCTCTGAGCGCCCTCGGAATTGTCCTGAATATTGCGCAGCACCGCCACGTAGGGCATACCGAGCACGTTAGCAAGATGGCGAACCAGAACCTCATCCTCGGCAAGGTCGCGGTAGGCCACGACAGCAAGTGAGGGACGGTTCTGGACAAGCGCCACGCCATTGCGGTCGAGGATGCGGCCGCGCACAGCGGGTGTGGTAACGGTGCGCGTCTGATTGCTATTAGCCTGCTTTTCGTAATAGTCCGACGAGACCATCTGCATGCCCCACAGTTTGACGGCAAGCGCCGCGAACATCGCGCCCACACCCGTGGTGAGGATGGAGAAGCGGCCCTTAAAGGCGGTCGCCGCGGTATTGCCCTCGCCCTCGGTGGCGCGCGGGGCCGTTCCATGCTGCGTATCGTAGGTAAAACGAGAATCGCCGCGACGCATGATGACCAGTGCGACCACGATGGCCACAACCAGCACGATACCGGCGATAATAACCGTCATCTGGGAAGACATCTACGAGCCTCCCCTATTTGAGCTTACGGGTCTTGGGCTTAAAGCGCATGCCCGTCTGGCGTCCGCCACGTGCGGAGAATCCATAACCGGACTGCGGCACAACGCCGGACATCAAAAACGGAATGGCAACCAGACCCGTCAGGATCGAAGACGGCAGCGCATGGCCGAAGATCGCCACGACAAAGCTCGTCTCCAAACCCATAAACAGCAAGATGATGCTGTAGATCACATTAATGACGAACGCGAAGGCGCCCACAGTGATGCCGCGCGCACTCGGGGTACCGCCCGTCTGAGCGGCAGCGCTATGCACCAGGGCAAAAGAACCCACGGCCAGCAGGAGCGACATAACGCCCACCGGCACGGCGGCGGAAAGGTCATAGAACAAGCCGCTGCAAAAACCGCACACGACGGCACGGGTCGGGTCGCCCGAGAACACGCTTAGGCACACTAGGATAATCATAAAGTTGACGCGACCGCCCGCAATGGAGATCTGCGGTGCCAGGCCTGCCTGCAGCAGCACGCACACAATGGCGGCGATTACAAACGTGCGGGAGCTCATCCCCTGCTCGTGTAGATCCATGGACATGCCCCCTATTCGCTCGAGCCGGAATCGGTCGTCTCGGACGTGTCGGAACCGTCATCCGAGCTCTCGTCCTTCGTCTTGGTCGCAGCATCGCGCGACGTTCCCTGCGGCGTGCTGTTGGCCGTGCTCACGTCCTCATCCGAGGCCGACTGCTCGTCGGTCAGCGAGGTGATGACCAGCACTTCCTCGTTGTTCTCGGCCGTCGTCTGGGCGCGCACCACAATGGTGTAGTACACGTCGTTTGCCGATTTCTCAACCGACGAGACGGTGCCGAGCGGTAGACCCTTGGGGAACACACCGCCAATGCCCGAGGTCACGATGATGTCGCCAACCTTAACGTCGGAATCGACGCTCACATACTCAAGACGCAGCGTGCCGTCAGCCTGACCCTGCAGCATGCCCTGGGCGCGCGTGTCCTGCACCATGGCGGACACGCCCGAGTTCTCATCGCCAATCAGGCGCACGGTGGACGTCTTGGCCGAGACCTCGATAATCTGGCCTATGACACCGGCAGAACTCGTCACGGGCATGTTGATGGTAAGCCCGTCGGCAGAACCCTTATCGATGGTAACGGTCGAGGTCCAGGCATCGCCCGAAGCGCCGACGATACGAGCTGCAGTGGACTTGAGGTTGTAGGTCGACTGCAGACCGACCAGACCCTCCAGTCGCTCGGCGGTCTTTTGAGCCTCGGAGAGCTCGGCGACCTTAGAGGTCAGTTCCTCGTTTTGCTTCTTAAGCTCGTCAAGCGTGTCCTGCGACGCCGTAAGGTTAGAGAACACGTTACCGATCGCATTGAAGGGAGCCGCCACAGCCGAGCCCACAAAGCGCACCGGCGAGGTAATCGTCGTTACACCCGAACGCACGGCATGAATCGGCCCTGCCTCGCCCTCGCGGATGTAAAACGTGAGCAGCAACACCGAAATCAGGCTGAAAACAATCAACGGGCGCATACCCGTTGATTGTCGCTTGGTATTCAGATTTGTGGAGAAACCCGAAGATCGTGCCAAATGGAATCCACCTTTTGGAAATTAAGCATTGGTCTGGACGAAGCCGCCATCAAACGCATTGGCCTCGAGCACGCGGGCACAGCCGTTAACGACGTTATCGAGCGCCGTGGGGCTGACGTTGACCGAAACACCGGTCTCATCGCGCAGGCGCACGTCGAGACCGCGCAGCAGCGCGCCGCCACCAGTCAGCAAAATGCCGTAGTACATAAGGTCCGAGGCAAGATCGGGAGGCGTAGCGTCGAGTGCGTCCTTGACGGCCTTGGCCATCTCGTCGAGCGGCTTGTTGAGTGCGCGACGAATCTCCTCGCTCTCGATGCGCACGGTCTTGGGCAGACCGGTGATCACGTCGCGGCCGTTGACCTCGACGTCGAGCTCATCCTTGAGCGGCACGGCGGAGCCGACCTTGATCTTGATGTCCTCTGCCGTACGCTCGCCGATGGCCAGGTTGTAGGCATCGCGAACGTGCGTGAGGATGGCCTGATCGAACTCGTCACCGGCAATACGAATGGACTGCGAAACGACGATGCCGCCCATAGCGATAACGGCAACCTCGGTGGTACCGCCGCCGATGTCGATGACCATGGAGCCGGTGGGTTCCTCGACGGGCAGGTCGGCGCCGATAGCAGCTGCCATAGGCTCTTCGATCAGATAGGCCTGGCGGGCGCCGGCCTGGATCGTGGCCTCAAAGACAGCGCGCTTCTCGACCGACGTGACACCGGAGGGAACGCAGACGACAACACGCGGACGCGGAGTCCACGGATAGCGCTTCTCGGACGCCTTGTCGATAAAGTAGCGAAGCATGGCCTCGGTAACATCGAAGTCGGCGATGACGCCGTCCTTCAGGGGACGAACGGCCACGATGTTGCCGGGCGTACGGCCGAGCATGCGCTTTGCCTCGATACCGACCGCCAGGATGCGCTCGTCGTTCTTGTCGATGGCGACAACAGAGGGCTCGCGAATAACGATGCCCTTGCCGCGCACGGAGACAAGCGTATTTGCGGTGCCGAGGTCGATGGCAAGATCGCCCGCATAGCTACCGAAGAACATATCCATCAAAGAAAACAACGCAACTCCTGATGTGTTGGATGATTGCTGGAAAACTACTAGCTCATCATACTAGCGCAAGCCCGGCACCTCACTTGCGGTGAAGCGCCGGGCAAAGCTAAATCCCATAAGGTCACTACTGGTTGTCAGCAGCCGAGAAATCCATATCGAGCGAAGAAACGGCCCAGCCGATATGGTTGTCGGAGCGCACGAATTTGACGGTGTACTCCTGCACGCCGCCCTTGGACAGCGATGCCTTCACCTTGGCGGTCGTCTCGGTCATGGACTGATCCATGCCCTCGACGGACACGGTGGCACCCTGCGGAATCGAGGAGATGATCATCGACTTAGCGTCCTCGGACAGGCTCGAGGCCAGGCAAGACTCGGCCTTTGCGGCGTCACCGTCGCCGGCAGCCTGGAACAGATCGGTAACGACAGACTCCTGAGACGGGAAGCCAAAGCCGCGCGTGTAGGCAAAGCCCAGACCGCCCGCGGCGATCAAAATGAGCAGAAGCAGCACGATGAAGACTTTGAGACCCGTATGGCGATGGCGACGACGGACCTTGGCCTGCTTGCGATCCTGACGGTCCTGCTGGACCATCTCGGACTCGGACAGCGTAAAGAAGCCGGTGTCCGAGGGATCGGGCATAAACTGACCGGTCGCGCCCGTAGGATCGAGCGGATCGACGGCAGGAGCGTCCATCGCGGGCGCCGGAGCCGTGGCCATAGCCGTCTGGGCAGACAGCGCGGCAAGCGAATCCTGCACGCGGGCAAGCTCATCGGCCTGCTCGGAGGTGAGCTGGTAGATGCCATCGGCAGTAGCGGCGTTAAAGGCGTCGAGTGCGTCGGAGAGGCGGCCGGCGGCAGAAAGTGCCTGACCCATGCCGGCGTTGAGCGCACGCGTGTCGTCGCGGGGGCCGGCAAAGTCGATAGCCGTGCGATAAGTCTCCACGGCATCCGCCGGACGGCCGAGCTTAATGAAGCAACGACCGAGCTCGCCGAGTGCGGCGGCAGGAGCCGGATTGGCGCCGTCGATGGCAGCCTGACGGAAGGCGGTTCCCGCGTTGGCATAGTCGCCCGACTGGAACAGCGCATTGCCCAGGCCCAGATAGGCCTTGAACGGCGTGGCATAGGAAGCATCCTGCGTAGCGGCAGAGAAAGCCTGAGCGGCCGTCGTGTAGTCGCCCACGGCGGCGAGCGCCTTGCCGCGGTTGGTGAGCAGCGCGCCGCGCTTGCCGTAGGTACCGTCGTTGAGGGCGGCGGCATAGGCCTCGGCGGCCTCGGCATACATGCCAAGGTGCATCAAGGCGTTGCCACGAAGGTGATCGGCCTCGCCCATAATCTCATCGGGAGTCTTTGCCGCCCCAAGCATCTGGGCTGCAGCGGAAAAATCACCCGCGCGGTAAGCGGCGCGGCCCTGTTGGATCAGCTGGCTATTCAAGGAAGTCCCCTTTACTCGTGAACGATCTCGACATGGACGATCTCGTCGCCGGCACGCAGCTGCGAAATCACATCGAGACCCTCGACCGTGGTACCAAAGACGGTGTAACCGGAATCGAGGTTATGCTGGGCACCCAGGCAGAAGTAGAACTGCGAACCCGCGGAATCGGGGTCCATGGAGCGTGCCATGGCAAGGGCACCATCGACATGGCTGTTGCGCGGATTGGTGGCAAACTCGCCCTTGATGCAGTAGCCGGGGCCACCGGTACCGGGCATGCCGTCGGGGCCCTCAAGACCGGCAGCGACGTCGGCGCCGGACATGTCGCGGGTATTGGGGTCGCCGCCCTGGATAACAAAACCGGGCACATAGCGATGGAACTTAAGGCCATCATAGAAGCCCATCGTGGAAAGCTCGCAGAAGTTCGCGACATGAATGGGAGCGCCCTCGCCGTCAAACTTGACCTTGATGGTACCCTTCGACGTCTCGATTACAGCGCACTCGTCGCCGGCAAGCTGATACTCGGGCGTGTAGAGCTCTTTCTTAAAACCAAACATGTGGTTCCTTCCTCGTGCGTTTAAAGCATATTTGTACGAATTGTAGCAATAAGCACGGGCTTACATCAATTGCGCACGTAGGTTATGCCGACTATGGCGAACTAATTTTAGGAACGCTGCTGCGGCTTCCAGGAACCCACATTGGCATCGTACTGGTTCAGCGCGCTGTTGCCACCCTGCGCGATGGGCGCCAGGATCTCGCTTTGGTGGGAACTCATCGACTCGCCATCGGGAATGGCCAGCGAGATATCCCAGCTCTGGCAGATCACGTCAACGCGCTCATACATCCACTCGGCAAGCTGCTTTAAGTGGGCGATGTCATCCGCATAGACCGTATCGTCCTGGTACTTAAGGTTGTTAAGCTCATCTTGCGTCTTTTTGATCTGGTCGCGCAGGGCGTAGGCACTCTGCGACAGCTCCTGGCGGGTGGACAGCGGCGTTCGGAGATAGCCGTTGTTAAAGGAATCGATGACCTCGCCGATCTGGTCCTCATCACCGTAGGACATGATGGTCTGATACAGACCGTCGAGTCTGGTATAGAGCCGATCATCGGTGAGCACGGTTTCTTCCTGGACCACCTCGGCAGAATCGTCCTGCTTGGTATCGTCCTCAGTCGCCTCGCCCTTTTGGCGCGTGGGGAAGGTGGTCTGTGCAGCTTGGCCAAACTGGTCGTAGAAGCCAGGCATGACACCCATGGGATCGGTCGTCACGAACCAATAGGCACCGCCGCAAACGACGGCAAGGACCGCGATGATAATGAGCGGCTTGGGGATATGACGCTTGTGCTTGTGATAGGCGTCCTCGTCGGGATGCACCTTGCGCTTGGGTTTTTGAGCATCGTCATGCAGGGAAACGGGCGTGGGAATATCGACCTTGGGGATACCGAAATCCTTATCGAAAGCAGGCAGCACGCAGGTCTCATTGGGGTCGGCGGCGTCCGAAAGCACCGCAGCGGCAGAGGCCGGCGCATGAGGCACCTCGGTATCGATCTGCTCTTGCGTTAGGCGCGGAAAGCCCGCCGTGCGGCCCGCTGCCAGGTCGGATGCGGCCGCGTCCTCGGAGAGGATACCCGGAGCGGGGCGTCCGCATTTGGGGCACGTACGATCATGCGGAGAAAGACGGGCACCGCAGCCCTCACAGAACACGAACTCGGTGTGCTCGGGACCATCGCCCGGACCCACATAGGCGTTGCAGTAGGGGCAGAACGAGGCGCCGTCCTCGATAGTCTTAAGGCAGTGCGGGCAGATCACGGCATCCTCTTTTCGAAGCAATTCAAACAATCGAGGTTAGAGCATAACATCGCCACGGCCCCACAGGAGCAAGGCACCAATTCAACATCGGCAGAGCGCGTAGTTACTTCTTCTTTTTGCTTGGCATCGAGACTTTGATGCCTTGGGCGAACTTAGTCACGCGAGAGCGCTTGGCTCCGGTACCCTTCTTTTTCTTGAGCTGGGCCACGCCCTCGAGTGCGCGGGCCTCGGCCTCGCGAACGGTGCGATCTTCGCGGCGCTGCGCCATGTCGGCGGCGAAGCGCTTGGCAAAACGCTCGGCCGTCGAACCCGTCGAGCTCACCTTGCCGCCACCGCGACCCAGGCGGACGCGCACACCGCGGCCAAAACCAGTTGCGGCATGACGACGACGCGGCTTGAGCGAATCCATCATCGTGGCGAGCTTAAAGAACACCGAGCAGGTAAAGACCACGATGACAGCCAAGATAACCATCTGGCCCATCGACAGGTTGGCAATAGACAGCAGCTCCGGGAATCCGATAACGCCCACTAGGATGCCGGCGACTACAAACACAAAGAGCACCACTCGTAAGGGCGTGAGAGGCTGCGAGATGCGCCAGATCAGGCTGACGCTCGCCGCGCACGACGTAAGCAAGCACATCGTAGACAGCGTGAGCTGGCTAAAGCCAAACACGCGCGCCACAAAGATATCGAGCGCCGCAGCCAAAATGACCGCAATCGACGCCGGCAGTGCACGCTTGAGTACGTTGGTCAAGAACGACCCCTTCACGCGGGCGTTGTTGGGCTCCAGGCCCAACACAAAGCCCGGCGCGCCGATGCAGAAGAAGTTAATGAGCGTCATCTGGATGGGCTCGAAGGGGTACGGCGGCAGCGCGATGCACAGCGCCGCCAGGCCCATCGAGAACAGCGTCTTGGTCAAGAACAGCGAAGCCGAACGCTGCAGGTTGTTGATGGAGCGACGGCCCTCGGCCACCACGGCGGGCATCGAGGCAAAGTCGTTGTCGACGAGCACGATCTCGGCCACGTCACGCGCGGCATCGGAGCCGGCCGCCATGGCCACGGAGCAGTCGGCCTCCTTGAGCGCCAGCACGTCGTTGACGCCGTCGCCTGTCATGGCCACGGTGTGCTCGCGGCGCTTGAGCGCCTGCACGAGCTCGCGCTTCTGCTGCGGGGTCACACGACCAAAGACATGGTAGCGGTCCACTGCGGCATCGAGCTTGGCCGGCGTATCGAGCGTCGTGGCGTCCACATAAGCGTCCGCCCCCGGCACGCCCACAACGCGCGCGATCGACGACACCGTACGCGGGTCGTCGCCACTGATCACGTTGAGGGTCACGCCCTGCTCGTTAAAGTAGCCGATGGTCTCGGCCGCCGAGGTACGAATCTCGTCGCGGATGGTCACAAAGCCCACGGGCTCGGCCTCGCCCACCATATCGCCATCGGGCGTAAAGCCGTCCACGCGCGCCACCACGAGCACGCGGCAGGTATCGGCAAGCTCGGCGACACGGTTCTCGACCTGGGCAAACGCACGATCAGAGAGCACAAACTGCGCCGCACCCATTACGTAGGAGCCCTGCGCAAACGAAGCGCCACTCCATTTTTTAGACGACGAGAACGGAATGACCGACAGCGGCTCAGACACCTCGACCGGGCGATCGGCGTAATAGTTGAGCAGCGCCTGGCAGGTCTCGTTGGCATCGGCCGAAGTCGCACGTGCCACGTTAGCCAGCGCAAAATCGAGCACTGTGGTATCGACGGGAACAGCCGCCTCGTCCGAGTCCACGCCAAAGCCAACACCCTCAACAGGCAGCGGGTAGGTGCCCTCGACCTCCATGCGGCCCGACGTGATGGTGCCCGTCTTGTCCAGGCACAGTACATCGACGCGAGCGAGCGTCTCGATGCAGTAGAGCTGCTGCGCCAGCACCTTGCGGCGGGCCAGGCGCACCGTGGCGATGGCGAGCACCGACGAGGTCAGAAGCACCAGGCCTTGCGGGATCATGCCCAGCAGGGCGCCCACCGTGGACAGCAGCGCCGACGAGGGCACGCGGCCGGCCAGCAGCTCGGAGAAGCACCACGAAAGCGCGCTATCGCCCGGGGTTCCCGCGGCATCCCACAGCTCGCTCACACTCGAGGCAAACAACGCCAAACCGAGCGGGATCATGATGATGCTCGCAAAGCGAACGATGGCGTTAAGCGCGTTCATGATCTCGGAATTGACCTTTTTGACGTACTTGGCCTCGTTATTAATTTTGGCCACGTAGTTGTCGGCGCCGACATGGATCACGCGGGCGCGCAGCAGGCCCGAGTCGATAAAGCTGCCGCTCATGAGCTCGGAACCGGGCTGTTTCTTAATAAGGTCGCTCTCGCCCGTCAGCAGACTCTCGTTCAGGAGCGCCTCGCCCGAAACCACCACGGCGTCAGCGGGAATCTGGTCGCCGCGCCCCAGGCGGATGATGTCGTCGAGCACGATCTGGTCCAGGTCGAGCTCCACCTCGGCGCCGTCGCGCACCGCGATGGCCTTCTTAGAGGTGAGCAGCGTAAGCTTGTCGACCATCCGCTTGGAACGCATGGACTGAATCACACCGATCGCCGTGTTCAAGAACACCACGAACAGGAACGTCAGGTTTTTAAACGAACCGGTCAGCAACACCAAAATCGCCAAGACCACGTTGATCAAGTTAAACAGCGTGCAGAGGTTCTCGATGATGAGCTCTTTGACCGACTTGGTCTTGAGCTCCATGTTGCGGTTGATCTTACCGGCGGCGATGCGCTCCTCGACCTCGGCGGTCGAGAGTCCGCGCTCGATATCCGTTGCTGCCATACCACGTCCCATCACGTCGCGTCGGTATAAGAAAAACCGCCCGGACCATGCGAGGTTCGGACGGTCTCACGTTCGATGGTGCCCCATGTTGGATTCGAACCAACGGCCTTCTGCTCCGGAGGCAGACGCTCTAATCCCCTGAGCTAATAGGGCCAACGTTTGGCATTATACCCAAGTGCACCACGGGCTATCAAAATAAAAGAAAAAGCTTTGCAATTCCGAGGAAGACGCGGCTCAACGGCCCACTTTAGAAGGCAAAAGCGAATCAGATAGTATAAACTCTCATGCACCATATGTACACGGCTCGCGATGCGGGCCGTTTTTGCAAGGGTTATCCATCGAGGTGAGAGGCACACCATGATTGCAATTTTAAAAGAGAGCGCCAGCGACGAGGCCGTCAGCCATATCGTCAGCTGGATTGAGAAAAAGGGCCTGAAGACCGATGTCTCGCGCGGCGAGAACGAGACGATCATCGGCCTGGTGGGCGATACGACCAAGATCGACCCGTTCCTGCTCGAGTCCATGGACGTCGTCGAGCGCGTGCAGCGCGTCTCCGAGCCGTTCAAGCGCGCCAATCGCAAGTTCCACCCCGAGGACTCCGTCATCGACTGCGGCCACGGCGTCAAGATCGGCGGCGATCAGTTCCAGGTCATCGCCGGCCCGTGCTCCGTCGAGGGCGAGAACCTCATCCGCATCGCCCGCCGCGTGAAGGCCGCCGGTGCCACGATGCTGCGCGGCGGTGCCTACAAGCCCCGCACTTCCCCGTACGCCTACCAGGGCATGGGCCCCGCCGGTCTGGACCTGCTGTGCGAGGCGTCTGCTGAGCTCGACATGCCGATCGTCACCGAGATCATGGACCCACGCGACGTGCAGGTCTTCCTGGACAAGAAGATCGACGTCATGCAGATCGGCGCCCGCAACGCCCAGAACTTCCCCCTGCTCAAAGAGGTCGGCAAGACCAAGACTCCAATCTTGCTTAAGCGCGGCATGTCCGGCACGATCGATGAGCTGCTCATGGCCGCCGAGTACATCATGAGCGAGGGCAACGACAACGTCATCCTGTGCGAGCGCGGCATCCGCACCTTCGAGACCCGCACCCGCAATACCTTCGACCTCAACGCCGTGCCGGTGCTGCACCACCTGTCGCACCTGCCCGTCGTCGCCGACCCCAGCCACGCCACCGGCTACACCCGCTACGTTGAGCCCATGGCGCTCGCCGCGACCGCTTGCGGTGCCAACGGCCTGGAGATCGAGGTCCACGACGAGCCGAGCCGCGCCTGGTCCGACGGCGCCCAGGCCCTCACCCCCGATCAGTTCGACGACACCATGCGCCGCATCCGAGCCATCCGCGAGGTCGTCTGCCAAGAGACCATGGAGTAGCCCATGGGTACGGTGAGAAACGCGCGCGTTAACCA